>CAYPSR010000102.1:0-1516 GCA_964413595.1 uncultured Candidatus Saccharibacteria bacterium | reverse complement strand
TATGTATGACATACTACCTTGTGTTAAGCCTTTAGCACCGCACAATTTATAGAACTCGGATGCTGAAAATTTGCCGATTTTCAACAAAAACCACTCAGGGGTATTTTGTTCTATATCAGAGTAAAATTTAATTAGTTCTTCGTTACTTGTTTCCATTTTTATTTATTTTTGTGTAGCCGATTAAGGCTACGTTTGTTTAACTTGCGACTTCTAAAGATAAATAAATATCCTGCTCATCCTGTTCGGTGATTATATATTTCTTTTTGATTTGAGACATCCGCTTTTCAACATCGTTCGTATCAATACTTTGTTTAAGATACGCTATTATTTCTGTAAAAACAGGTGAATTAATATCCAAATGGATTAATTCTTTTTTTTCTGACGTGTTTAATTGTGCAGATTCCGGCTCTTTTTTAATCTCTGCGTATGCAGTCTGTTCTGTCTCTATATTGCTATGAGGTAAGTTTTTAAGCTCCTCAGAAAAGCATAATCTAAAGCCTTGACTGATAGCAACTTTTTTTAATTGACTTTCTGCTTTAAGCCAAAATTTTGTAACGTTTCCGTCTTTTGTTCTTTGAACATACTCGGAAAATTTGACCGAATGCTTAAACGGTTCTAAAAAGTCAGCTCTTTTTATTGTTATCACAGCTTCTAGGTCGTCCAAAAAATAAATATTGCCTTTTATGTCAGTCTGTGCGGTTTTACACGGTTTACATTCAACATGCCAACCAACTAACAATCCGGTACGCTCCGCACGTCTTATGTATACTTCGTAACCTACGATTATCGCAAATTGTCTATATTCGCCTTTGCCGTAGCTACTTATGTGTATCTCACGGTTAAAAGGGTTTAGATTGTTTAGTGTACAAATTTTCAAAAACTGTTCTTTTTCCATGTCAGAAAGTTTATCTTTCTGACCGTAAAAATCCAAAAAGCTAAGTAAGTCGCTCTTACTTATCTGTGCTAAGTCGTTGACTTCGCTTTTAATTAATTCACTTTTCATTTAATTTGTTTTAACTTGTTTATACTTTTTTCGTAAAAAACTATCATACTTATAGTATGATTAATTAATATCAATTGCAATTCATCTTTGTAGTCAATTTCTTGCAAATGCATTAATCTTAGCTCCAAATTAATAAGAAATATTTCTAGCTCTATTATAATTTCAAGCCTTTTGCTTTTTTTAAGCTTCGATATTTCCATATATTTTTATTTGCAAATCCGTTTCTGCTTTACACGTCGCCGGACTTTCAGTTAGTAATTGAATGTCTAACTTCATAGCCTCATCAACTACCTTCTTTCTATTTTCGTAGTCCAAATAAGACACATCAAAATGCACGGCCCGGAATAAATCTAAGTTAAATACTGCTAATTTAAAAGCTGAAATATATACCGCAGAGCTCGCAAGAGTCTCATTAGTAATTGGCAAGCCGTTAAACAAAATGTCGTTTTTGTCAGTCAAATCAATATCAAACTCGACCGGTAGTTTTGCAGATGCAACAATATTCTTAATCTC
>CAYPSR010000101.1:0-1619 GCA_964413595.1 uncultured Candidatus Saccharibacteria bacterium | reverse complement strand
GGAATGAGGCGAGCGGAACTTCTTTTTGCTAATTTAGGTGGTTTTCCGGTTTTTACGGAAGATGAAACCACCCTAAGAGACGAAAGTGGAGAAGTTAAAGAACATCAAACTGCTATTGTACTGCTCCGATGATAATTATATTGTTCGAGGATGAAGAATATTGATATCGAGATTTTGAGATATCATCAGAGAACTAAAAAGTAGTTTTCATTATTATGCGAGTAATAAAAACTACTTTTTTCTAATTAATTTCAAAAATTCTTCTTTTGTTAGACCAGAGGTTCTAATAATATTTCTTAATGTTCCTGGCTTGATGGTTTTATGATTAGGAACAATAATTGTTACTATTTGAGCTCCAAGTTTTCTTAATTTAATATGACTTCCTTTTTGAGAAATGGTATTAAATCCAGATTTTTCAAGGACTTTAATTACTTGTTTAGCTGAAAATTGATTTCCCATATCAATTCATTTATATTTTTATTGGCACTGCAAATTGAACTTTTGGCAATGGTTTTTTATAATCTTCTAAATACAAAGAAATCGCTTCTCTGATGTTTTTTAATGCGTCTTCAAAAGTATCACCCTGAGAAAAACATCCTGGCAAAAACGGAACTGATACTGAATATCCGCCATCTTTTTCTTGTTCAAAAATAACAACTATATTATTATTTGTCTGTTTCATTTTATCCTTCCTGCCCTATCAATTGAATTTTTATTTAATTGGGGCTAATTACATTATATTACAAATAATCTATTTTTCAACTATTATAACTTCTAATAAATTGCCGGGTTTTTCATGATTAGTGTTCAAATCAGAAAAATAGTTTTAATTATATAAAACCTGCCAGAACTAAGGCGGGTTTTTAGATCGTCATTCCCGAGAAATCGGGAATCTATATAATGATTCTATTTATAACATTCAATTATTGTAAAATATATTTTATCTTTCCAAAATTCTTTTCCTATTTTTTTAATTCCAGCAGGGCTGATAGTTGGTTTTAGCCATTTTATTTTTTTAAAACCAGCGTTTTTTAAAGCATTTTCATACGTCCTTTTTTTCCAGTGATAATTATTAAAAAAACAAAATTCTTTTCCTTGATTGTCAAAATAGGTTATGGTTCTTAATGATCCGTCTTGGTTCAGATTTTTGGTTTTGATTTTTATTCCATATTTTTTACTGTCTAAATCTGGATTTTTCGGATTCGGCAATATTGTAAAGAATCTACCATCTTTTTTTAAATTATCATAAATATTTTTGCAAAACTTTTCTAATATGTTCTTAGTTTTTGCATAATGCAAAAGCCAAAAAGCCGTTACTATGTCAAAATTATCAATTTTAGGCAAGTTTAAGGCATCAAATTTTAGATAGTGAATTCCTAAAGGTTTTTTGTGTTCTGATTCTTTTGCTAGTTCCAACATTTTTTCAGAAATATCAATGCCAATTATCTTTTTAGCACCTAATTTTTTTAAAGACCGAGTATAATTGCCGTTTCCGCATGCAATATCTAAGATTTTTAAGCCTTTTACGTTTCCAATATGTTTTTTAAAGCTTGGTTCTTCGGAATATTTTCTTAGAATAGAAAAAAGATTTGATTCGGTATATTGTTTGTAAATTTTAT
>CAYPSR010000100.1:0-1695 GCA_964413595.1 uncultured Candidatus Saccharibacteria bacterium | reverse complement strand
GCTGTCGGAGAGATTATTAACCTTGGCACTAACGCAGAAATCTCAGTAGGAGATTTAGCGCGATTAATTGCAAAACAGCTTAATTGCAATATTAAGATTAAATCTGAAAAAGATCGGATAAGGCCGAAAAAAAGTGAAGTCAAGCGTTTACTGGCTGATAATGCTAAAGCTAATAGGATATTAAATTGGGCGCCTACGTATAAGTTGGAAGAAGGGCTCAAAAAAACTATTAAATGGTTTAAGCAAAATAAGAATATTTATAAACCCGAAATTTATAACATATAAAAATGAATAAAATAATCCCGCTTTCTACGCCGAGTTTAAAGGGCAAAGAATTAGATTATCTTAAGAGATGCATAGATACTAATTGGGTGTCTTCTTCTGGAAATTTTGTTCGGGAATTTGAAGGAGCTATTTGTAAATACACAAAGGCCAGATTTGCTGTTGCCTGCGTAAATGGCACTTGTGGATTACACATGTCGCTTAATCTTTGTGGTGTCAAATCAGGTGATGAAGTGATTGTTCCAACGCTTACATTTATCGCACCAGTTAACACCGTTAGATATTTAGGTGCTGAGCCGGTATTTATGGATTGCGATAATTATATGAATATCAATTGTAGCAAGTTGCGGGAATTCTGCGCAAAAGAATGTAGCATGACAAAATCAGGGTTAAAGAATAAAAAAACAGGAAGAATTATCAAGGCGGTTATTCCTGTCCATGTTTTTGAAAATCCTTGTGATATGGAAGAGATTATGAAAATTGCCCGAAAATATTATCTTAAGGTTATCGAAGACGCAACTGAAAGCCTGGGATCATATTATACAAAGGGTGCTTATAAAAATAAATTTACAGGAACAATTGCTGATATGGGCGTTTATTCATTTAATGGTAACAAGATTATTACAACAGGTGGCGGCGGGATGATCGTGACTAACAATAAACGTTTAGCAATGAAAGCAAGGTATCTAACCAACCAGGCCAAGGATGATCCGGTTAAGTATATTCATAATCAGGTAGGCTATAATTATCGTTTGACAAATTTACAAGCAGCCTTGGGCTTGGCACAGCTTGAGCAACTTAAGGGTTTTATTGACATCAAAAAGCGAAATTACAGATTATATAAGAATCTTTTAGGGGGGGTTAACGGCCTTGAAATTCTGGATATTCCAAAAGGCACATCATCTAATTACTGGTTTTATTCCTTGATCATCGATGAAAAGAAATTTGGCCTGAATAGGAATGAAGTAATGAGGTGCTTAGAGGCAAAGGGTATTCAGACAAGGCCTATCTGGTATTTGAATCATTTGCAGCGCCCCTATCGTAAGAATCAAGCCTATAAAATTGAAAAGGCTTTATGGTTTTGGAAACGTGTTTTGAATTTACCTTGCAGTGTTAATTTGGATGAAAAACAAATCAGGCAGATTGTTTTTACAATCAAGGATTTGAAAGGCGACAGCTAAAAATATGGAAAAACTCAAGAAAATATTAATTAATCCCAAAAGCACGATCAAGCAGGCATTAAAACAAATGGATGCTATGGGTGAAAAGACACTTATTGTTATTGATGGCCAGGACAGGATTTTAGGGACAATTACAGATGGTGATATCAGAGGTTGGATACTTAGGAGAAAAACTTTAACTGCTAATGCAGCGAGCGTTATGAACAAGCGCCCGCTAATCCTAAAAGAAGGT
>CAYPSR010000099.1:0-1720 GCA_964413595.1 uncultured Candidatus Saccharibacteria bacterium | reverse complement strand
TTTTTCAAAAATCCGCAAAATATAGTCGTTTCCAATTATACACCAGCTGTCAATATGCTCCACTTTCTTGACGCGTTCCTCTGTATACATATTAAGAAAATTAACCGTGCTTTATTTCAATCACATTCCCGTCTTGAAAAACATATTCTTTGCCTTCAGTGCGAACTAGGCCCTTACTTCGAGCTTGGCTAAATCCCCCGCAGTCAAGCAAAGTCTGCCAATTTATCGATTCGGCCTTAATAAAGTTTTTTTCAAAATCAGTGTGAATCACAGAAGCGGCTTTGGGTGCTTTGGTGCCTTGTTTTATTGTCCAGGCTCTGGTTTCATCTGTGCCAGTGGTTAAAAATGTTATTAGCCCCAGCAACTCATAGCATTTCTTAATTAGCCTGTCGATAGGAGAAACTGCCTCCAGGCCAAGCTCTTTTTTTTCTTCTTGTGTTAAATCCCCTGCTTGGAATTCGTTTAAAATATCTATTGTTAAATAAGGTAAATTACTTTTCTTAAACTGCTCCAAAATTTCTAGAGCTATTTCTTTTTCATTGCCGTTTAACAAATAAATTCTAGGCTTGGAAGTTAATAATTGAAAACTTTTTAAAATGTTTTGCTCTTCCTCGTTTAGATTTTGTTCAGATAAAATTTTCTCTTCCCAGAGAGCTTCTTTAGCTTTTTTTAAAACCTCATATTCTGTCACTGCCTCTTTCTTTTTGCCTCGGATGTCTTTTTCTAAGCCGTCCATTCTTTTGTTAATTGTGTCCAGATCTTTAAAAATTAACTCCAAATCTAAAATTTCTTTATCTCTCATCGGGTTAATATTTTCTTGCGTATTGACAATATTTTCATTATCAAAAGCCCTGAGCACATAAACAATGGCGTCGGTTTCTCTGATATTGGCTAAAAATTTGTTGCCAAGCCCCTCTCCTTCTGCTGCCCCCTTAACTAGCCCCGCAATATCCACAAATTCTACGGTGGCGTAGATTTTTTTGGCCGAATTGGTTAGCAAAGCCAACTTGTCTACACGAGTATCGGGCACTGCCACCACACCCACATTTGGGTCAATAGTGCAAAAAGGATAGTTGACGCAATCCACTTGCTTCTTTGTAATTGTTTGGAATAAAGTCGACTTGCCCACATTAGGCAAACCCACAATCCCTATACTTAATCCCATATAATATTTTTCCTTTTCTAATCTAATTCAATACGGCATATTATCATTTTTTATCAAAAATTAATTTAGTCCTTCTAAAGTAGTGGGAAAATAGCGTATCTTTAGGGACCCATCCAGAATCTTTTTCCTTTGTTTTCATATAAGCCCACACAGCTTTTTGCATCCCAATATATTGATCAAAACCATCCAAACCAATAAATCTGTTGGCCGTAGACAACAACTTGATATCAATTCAATAGCCTTGATCTGACCACTATCGTTTGTTAAGACTAAACAATTATCATTTATCATTTTTTCTTGCGTAATAAATATTACTTTTATCCGCCTCTTTTTTGGCAGATCCTATGAAGGGTCTGTAGCTGTCCCATAGAGATGTTCGTGAGGGCTGCGTATTAACGGGTTCAATCCTTAATGAATAGCCATGGTAATGTCCTAATATAAAAAGCCGTCATTTTTCAGGTAAAATTTATGGATGTAATCTTAATCCCATTATATGCCGATGATATTATAGTCTATTTTTTGACTTTTAGCTAGTGATCATATAAAGAAAGGTAC
>CAYPSR010000098.1:0-1839 GCA_964413595.1 uncultured Candidatus Saccharibacteria bacterium | reverse complement strand
ACTCTGACCCAAAATTTGAACTGGAATGCCGTTTTTTTCAAAAAGATCTTGCATTAAGCCAACAACCTCTAACACAGTATAAGGTTGATTTGGCCCAAAATTAAACGCCTCTCCCTTGACACCATCGCAAAAAAGCTTCTCTGCCAACATCAGATAAGCGTTTACGACATCTTTCACAAAAATATAATCGCGTTGGTATTGGCCATTGCTGCGGATTATAATAGGTTTTTTTTGAATAATTGAACGCAGGGAGCCAGGTATCAATCGACTCCAGTTAAGATCTCCACCTCCATAAATATTTCCACAACGCAGAATTGCTAATGGAATCTGATATGTTGCATAATACGATTGAGCTAAAAGATCGGTACAAGCTTTCGATACATCATAAGGAAAGCATCCTTTAAGAGGCATCTCTTCATCATAAGGAAGTAAATCGGCAGTTCCATAAGCTTTGTCACTAGACGCTATAAGAATTCTTTTCACGTCCATTACGCGACAAGCTTCCAAAAGATTATAAGTCCCTCGAATATTTGCCTCAAAAGTAATTAGCGGTCGTTTATAGGCCGATCCAACTATTGTTTGAGCTCCTAGGTGAAAAACAGTATCAATATCATATTTTAATAATACATTTTCTATATCAAAATAATGCTCTAATCGACCTCGAAAAACATTGATTTGCGAAAGATAATTACCCCTATATAATTCACTATGATAGTTTTCATTTTTAATAAAAGCCACTACTTGCGCTTTTTTAGAAATTAATTCTTGAATTAAATGCCCACCGACCAATCCTGTAGCGCCAGTTACTAACACTGGACGATTTGCCCAGAAATGTGTCATACACAAACCTTTTTATTTCGTAATTGTTTCCAGGGAGGAATTCCTTTGTCACAAAAATCTTGAAGAAGCTGCATATCACGCAGCGTATCCATAGGATGCCAAAAACCTTCATGTCGAAAAGCCATGAGTTCTTGCTTTTTAGCCAATGTTTCAAGCGGATATCTTTCAAGAGGGCAGTCATCTCCCTGAATAAAATCAAATATTTCAGGATTAAAAACAAAATAACCTCCATTAATCCATCCTTCACCCGCCAGAGGTTTTTCAGAAAAAAGAGATATTGCAGCACCCTTCAAAGTTAAACCACCAAACCGCGAAGAAGGCCGAACAGCAGTAACAGTTGCGATTTTCCTATGTGATTTATGAAAATCAACCAACCGATCAATATCAACATTGCAAACACCATCTCCATATGTCGCCATAAACGGTTCATTACCGATCCATTTTTGCAAACGCTTTATTCTTCCACCGGTTTGTGTTTTCAGTCCTGTATTAATAAGGGCTACTTTCCAACTCTTATCCTGCTTTTCCAAGATCTGATGTTTACCTGAAGCAAAATCCACAAAAACATCATTAGCAATAGTTAAGTAATTAAGAAAATAATTTTTGATGACGTCACCTTTATATCCAAGAGCAATACAAAATTCCTCATAACCAAAATGTGCATATGTTTCCATTATATGCTGAATAATGGGTATGCCTCCTATTTCAACCATTGGTTTTGGAATTAAATCAGTTTTTTCAGCAAGACGAGTTCCAAACCCCCCTGCCAAAATCAGTGTCTTCATAAGAAAAACCTTTGCAAGAAGAAAATGATGTTAAAAAATTTTATAGATTTTTTTCAATAGAAATACTGCTAAGAATGCCTAAGCCATTAATAAATAATGACTATGTTGAATGGCTTTGTTGCACAATTCAGGCCAAACAGCATAGCCGCCTAATCGCTACCGGACTTTAAGCAATAACCTTATAGCTTTTGGGCATTCCAAGTTCAGTCATTCG
>CAYPSR010000097.1:0-1861 GCA_964413595.1 uncultured Candidatus Saccharibacteria bacterium | reverse complement strand
AAGCTTAAAGCCAAGTATACTTTCACACTCTTCAACCTTATTAATATTGCCCGTTGCAAAACATATTTGCATAGCTTTATTGTTCTTGTTATTTAATCCCCCAAAGGCTTAGAAAACAGAGCTGACATTTATTTCTGAATATCATTAATTTTCATTAAATAGCTCTTTCCTAAATTATCAACAAACTTAAAATAATATTCAAGAGAATCTAAATCTTCTTTAATATGTTTTAATAAATCGTTACCGAAATCATCAAGTTTATACTCAAGTTCAATCCTCTGCGATTCACCTCCACGCAAAAATATTGTTCCACCCAAATCATTTACAACCGTTCTATATGTGGTCATTGCTCCTACCTCTTCTAACTTTTCGTGCCAAGATTCTTTAGTATTGGGAATAATTTTATATTCAAAATTATTATTGGTAAATCTTAAAATCAAAACTGGCTTGTCGAGGCTCCCACTACCAAAACCTTTATTGCGGACATAAAATGATAAATTAAACTCAAAACAAGAATGAGGCCCAATTTGTTCTGGCTCTTTTTCCAATCTTTCCTTAAACCAATCTTCTAAAAAAACACTGCGAAGTACCACGTCAGAAACTTTGATATCAGCAACAACCTGTCTAGCCATTATCTTTGTCATTTTGTATGTAAAATAGACGTATACACCAGTGATAACAACTAAAATCAAAGTTGCATTATCATTTGTAATACTTATGATAAATTTAATAATTTCTAATACTTTTGTTAGCCACGGCATATTTTTTTAAACTGTGAACCAGTTTTGATTTTTGATGTCTTCAATTTTTTCAAAATCGCTACCCTGCCATTTATAAAGTACAAGTTTTTCATTAAAATTTTCTTTTTCCTTCTCTAAGATATCATCTGATCTCTCGTCAAAACCCTCCCCACGCTTCACGACTAAATCGTAATAAGCAACCATAAAGGCAACTACTTTTCTTTTGTCATCACTAAGTAAATCCTCTTTCCTAATCCATATGGGAGGCCGGGAACAGTCAAGAATTTCTTTAAATTTTTCCATAATTTTATTTTTTATTAATTTTTCAACTTTTTGTTTGGCTTAAGTACTTCAATTTTACAAAAAATACTCTTTTGCCAATAATCCTAAATCAAAATCTGAAGGCGCATAAAAAGAAAACGTGGTACTTGCGCCTGCAACAAACATTTGCCTGCCTTCTTCAGTCGAACGTTTAATTTCAATTGTGTCTTTCACATCCAATAAGCAAGCTTTAGCATCACCACTGCATTTTGGACATACCAAAAACTGCCAAACAAAATTTCCTATTACTAAAGACCCACACATAACGCAACATTTTTTTATTTCCATAAATTTATTTTCTCAAATATTAGTTTATATTAACTTAAATCATGGATTAGTCAACTAAAAATGCCTGTGGATAACTTTCGGTTTTGTTTCGGTATTAATATGCTATAATAATTAAAGAGGAACAAAAAATCCTAAATAAAAAACCATGCTCACAAAGAAACAAAAACCAATATTTGAATATATAAAAGGTTATATTAACCAAAATGGTTATGGGCCAAGCTTGCAAGAAATTAAGAAACAATTCAAGCTATCTTCTATAGCGACCGTTCATCAACACATAAACAATATGATTTCAGATGGACATATAAAAAAAATAAAAAATAAACCTCGTTCGATAGGGCTAGTAAAGAAAATAAAAAGGAAGACATCCGATTTAATCAAAATTCCTCTGCTTGGCACTATTGCGGCAGGATCGCCAATTGAGGCGATAGAAATGACAGAGACAATCGCTGTGCCAAAGATGCAATTAGCGAAATCAGGCGAACATTTTGCATTGCGAGTGCAAGGCGACA
>CAYPSR010000096.1:0-1888 GCA_964413595.1 uncultured Candidatus Saccharibacteria bacterium | reverse complement strand
AAAAAATAAAGTTTATTCACTGTTATCATGAGCAAGCTGCAGCTTTTGGAGCTTCTGCAAGCGCCAAGTTAAGTGGAAATCTTTCAGTAGTATTAGCAACAAGCGGACCGGGGGCAACAAATTTAATAACAGGTATTGCAGATGCTTATTTTGATTCATCACCCGTATTGTTTATAACCGGGCAAGTTAATACCTACGATTTCAAATATAATCTTAAAGTAAGACAGAAGGGCTTTCAAGAAACTGATATAGTTAAAATAGTAAACCCAATAATAAAATATAGCGCTTTAGTTGATGATTCTAAAAATGTTGAATCAGAATTAAAGAAAGCAGTATCCATAGCTTTGAATGGCAGAAAAGGTCCTGTTTTGTTAGACTTGCCTATGGACATTCAAAGGCAAATGATAAAAGTTTCTTCCTCCTCTTTTACAATAGATACTCAAAAAATTGAGTGCTTACTTGATGATAAAGTTATAAACGATATTTTAAAGCTAATTTTATCGTCAAAATCTCCAATTATTCTTGCTGGAGGAGGTTGTAGCATTTCAGACTCAAAGAATGAGCTTCTAAAATTTGCAGAAAAAATAAATATTCCAGTCGTTGTTTCTTTAATGGGAAAAGATGCCTTTCCACATAACCATAAATTATTTGGTGGGTTCATAGGGGCTTATGGAAATAGATATGGCAATATATTGTTGGCTAAAAGTGATCTTTTGATAGTTCTTGGCTCAAGATTAGATTCAAGACAAATAGGTAATGTAATAACTCCGTTTTTGAATAAAAAGATAATCCGAATAGATATAGACAAAGATGAAATAGAATCATCAAAATTAAAATATCAAGTGGGATTAATATGTGATGTTAGACAATTTCTTAAATTGATGAACCTTATTTTAGAAAGTAAAAAAGTAGTATTACCTAAGAACGAAGAATATATCTTAAATATCCAAAAATTAAAGAAACGGTTTGATCCAATTTCGGAAATGCATAGAGCACATGAAGAGGATTGGCATTACAGAGTTATGAAAGGTATCTCTGATAATTTGGATGATGACGATATAATATGTGTAGATGTTGGGCAAAACCAGATGCTAGCTGCACAGGTTTTAAACATTAAGAGAAATCAACGATTTATAAATAGTGGTGGTATGGCACCAATGGGTTATGCTCTTCCAGCAGCTGTCGCACTTTCAATTGAAACAAAGAAAAGGGTAATAATTATAACTGGAGACGGTGGAATGCAAATAAATATTCAAGAATTAAATAACGTTGCCTTTTATAAGCTTCCCATAATAATCTTTGTATTTAATAATAAAAGTCTAGGAATGATAAAGCAATTTCAAAAATTGTATTTTAACTCAAATTATTTTGCAACAGACGAGAAAAGTGGATACCATTCTTGCAATTTTACCGAAATAGCAAAAGCTTATGGATTAGGAGCAATTCAGATACACCAAAACGAAAATGCAATTTTAGAAGTTTCAAAGATACTTCAAAAACCTAAAATGCCTCTCCTAGTGGAATTTGTAATGAATTATCAGTCTTATGTGTATCCAAAACTTGAATATAACAAACCCATAGATGAAATAGATCCACTCTTAGACGATGAAGAAAAAAATTTTCTGAAAAGAACATTATAGAAAATTATATTTTAAAAGAATTTAAAAAATGAAAAACGAAAAACAACTTAGAAAAGAAATTTTCAATGGAGTAAAAAAGATATACAGATTGAGAAAACAGCAAGAGAAATTTATTTCAGGCCAAAGTAGAATTAACTATGCTGGCCGAATTTATGATGAAAAAGAAATGATAAACTTGGTTGATGCCTCTTTAGATTTTTGGTTGACTGCTGGAAGATATGCTCGAAAATTTGAAGAAGAATTTGCTA
>CAYPSR010000095.1:0-1909 GCA_964413595.1 uncultured Candidatus Saccharibacteria bacterium | reverse complement strand
CATGATCTCTAACCAAAAGACTGTCTATTGAATTAACTATTGCTGGTTTTCCGCCCGCATCAGAAAAAATTAAATCATCTGCAGAAAAAGGTAATTCACTTCCAGATTCTAAAGCAATACTTTCAACCCTTGCCATATTAACTTTCGCACCTTCAGCTATTTTTCCTTGTGCAGCAAGAGTTGAATCATTTACTATTGCAGAAGTTTGAACAGGATATGTGCAACCATTTGGACATTGTTGTTTAAGCAAAGATGTTTGAATAGTTGGGGGGTTTATAGGAGTAGACAATAAATTCTTTGGTCCATTAGCCCAATAATCTGCAAATTGAGCCGCTTCAGTTTGAACATAAGGCAATGTTGTGTCCTTGTATAATGGATTGCCGGATAATATTTTTTCAGATACAAATTTTTCTCCAGCGACAAGTGAATGAGAATCTGGGATTTTGTGAGGCATTGTTTCTGTTGCTAACCCAGGAAGTATCGTTGTTCCATCACTTAGTTGGAATTCGTTTTTTTCTAATAACGCTAATTCTTCAGAACTTAAAACAGGCGTAAGAGTTTTCATTTTTTTTATTCCAATAAAAGTTACATTAGGTTGAGCCAAAATGGTTTTTTTTGCCGTGTCAGTATAGTAAGAATATGCAACAATTATATTTGGTTTCTTTCCAATTCCTGCGTAATATTTATTTATTGTGTTTATAAATTTGTTTTTACTTACTGCATCTGTTCCTGAATATGTTCCATCATCCCATATAACAAATGTGTCTATTCCTGAATCTGCTATATCCGAAATGGTATTAGGATATTTTTGACTGAAATAAGTAGCGAAGCTGGGTTGTTTTCCAAGCCTTTTTTTAAAAGCTTCAAATAACCACCTTTTTGATTTACCTTCAACAAAATCAAAAAGTACTGCATAATTATTGTTACCAACTGTTGTGGTTATTTCTTTTGCGACTTCCATAGTTGCCTCTTCAAATTCTTGTGCCGAATTAACTTTTGTATTGTTCGCAACTTTTTGAGCAATACTTTTCTCCATAGGATTAGAAAAAGATTCAGCCCAAGACATAGCCTTAGCACTGTCAAAAATAACCGAATTAAGTTGTTTAACTTCAATGCCTGGAACAATTGTAATTCCTTTACTTGGACTCTTTAATGCATTTGCCCATTCAGCTCTAAATTGTGGAGTATAATCCAGTCCTCCTGAAGCAGTTCTCATGAATTTTAATCTCAATGTTCCTGCTGCAAAATCAGCATTACCTCTTGTAATTGATGCTCGCACTTGAGTATCAACATAAGGCGCAATTTTATCCATTATTACATCAAATTGTTCTTGTGTAGTAAATTCAGCCATTTTATACCCTGCTTTAACAGCTTCTTCATATCCAATGGTAAAAGAAATCATCTCTGAAACGAGTGAAAAATCTGGACTTGCACCATATCCTTCTGCCCACTTTGGAATTGAAAGAAAAGCATTTTTTAGATCTGTCCAATTTGAAAGAGAAGTAAACTTATTTGCAATTACTAGCATATCTGCAGTTGGTAAATTATAATAACCACGATGAGCTATTTCATGAGGTAATGAATTTGCCAGCATTCCTTTGTTTAACTTAAATTTATATATTGTGCCTGGGACAGTAGTTGATTCTATTGCGGCCCAATACGCTTCTCTATCAATTGGGATTAATATTTTATAGTCATCTTGAAATAAGCAACCAGCTGTTACACAACCATTGCCTGCAAAATCATTTGCAAACTTTGTTCTAGCTAAATAGTCATTAGTCGTTAAAAATTCAACTCCTTTAAGCCCAAGTAATTCATCAGGTAATTGTTCTAATGCATCTGGTAACCTAACATTAACAACCTTTCCAAAAGCATCTCTAATTGAAGAAGCACCAGTCCACATTTTTGG
>CAYPSR010000094.1:0-1937 GCA_964413595.1 uncultured Candidatus Saccharibacteria bacterium | reverse complement strand
CATTATCAAAAGTATGGTTATTTGACGAAAAAACAGCTATATCAACAGGAAAATCCTTACCTCCGGATGGTCTTTGTTTTACACGATATTGGGGTCTTGTTCGGATATGATCTTTTGGATAGGTATAATCCTCAACCAGTTGTTTGACAAAAATCTGAACAGCTTCAATTTCTTCCGGTGTCGCCTTAATCCAAGTATTGGTAATAAAATCGCGAACATAACCTTTCTTTTCTTCGGGCTCAACTTTAATTTTCTCTTTTATGGGTTTATAATTTGTATTGCTCATAGTGTTTCCTCGCAAGATTGTTTTATTAAATTTATTATATAATTTGAATCGCTTTTCGTATTAATTTTAACTAATCCTCTATAACCCCATTCAAAAGAAGTAACATCTCTTACTAAATTTTTGGGGTCATTATATTTTGGTTGCCGTAAAAGAAGATCAATAGAATTTCTTCTAAATGTGAAATTAGCAAAGCATTTAGTTGTACGATAAGATATACTACTTTTCTGTTCTGCTCTTTCTAGCGTATTAGGCAACTCTAAAATTTTTTCTCTTAATTCTTGGAATTTTTGTTGTAACTCCTTGCTTGTTTTATTTAAATGAAAGTTTATATCATATTGAGAATAATCAATATTGGTTATTTGACGACCTCTTTTTTCTCCGACACGAGAACTCGCTTCCATTTCTATATCTAAAATACCGTTCTCATAAAAAGTATAATTCCATAATTCAACATTTTCTGCCATTTGGTTAATCGCGTATTTATCATACTTATTAAAAGAAGAGGCAACTAAAATCAATCTTGGCTGTCCCCAATCTATCATCATTTTTTTGCCTAGTTTTTTCTCTGTAAGAATTTGGAAATCTCCTTTATGATCAACCAACCAGTCAAGATAAAACAATCCTTGATTTATAACATTATCTTTTTCTCCCCATTTATACTCAATAATTACGGGGGAATTATTTTCGTCTATTCCTAATGTATCAATTCTCCCGCCGTGTTTTTCCCCCGTTGAAACTTCAGAAGCAATAAATTTAACTCCAAAAATATCATCTAAATTTTGTTCGAATAAATTCTGCAACTCCTTTTCATTTTTGAAATTAGAAGATTTAAGTTGTCTAGTTTTATTATTTTCTGTTTTAAAAATTGGCATAGTGTTAGATTAAATTTCTCTCCTTAAAACTTATAAATCCTGTTTTCGTAATAATTATATGGTCAACAACTTCAATTCCTAAAATTTTGCCAGATTCTACTAATCTTTTTGTAATTTCTAAATCATCTTCTGATGGTTCGAAATCACCAGAAGGATGATTATGTACAAAAATAACCGAGGCGGCTTTACTTTTAATTGCTTCAGCAAAAGATTCCCGCGGGTGAACAAGGTTGGCATTTAAAGTACCCAACGAAACTTCATGAATTGACCAATTACGGCTGTCTAAGGCAATTAAATAAAAATGTTCTTTGGTATAGTCTTTGAGTCTACTCTTAATAAGTTTAAATACTTTTTCGGGGTTTGTGAGTTCTTTTTTTTTATAAGATGGGGTTTGAATAGAAAGACGGCGACCAATCTCAAATGCGGCCTTTATTTGCCCCGCTTTTGCTAATCCGATTCCTTTAACCAGCGATAACTCCTCGATACTTGCCTCAGATAATTTTTGCAAGCTACCGAATTGTGTTAATAGTTTTTGGGCCGTGGTTGCGATTGACTCGCCAGCAACACCACGCCCTAAAATAAGCTGTAATAACTCTTGGACTGAAAGTGCTTGTTCGCCAAACTTAACCAACCGTTCACGCGGACGTTCCTCTGCTGGTAAATCGTGGATAGTGAATGATTTTGTCATAATTACTTCATTAAATCATCAAGTAAAACGCCAAGAGCGTCCGCTATTTTTTTAACAGTATCAATGGTGGGGTTTGGTGTCGCTCCTGCTT
>CAYPSR010000093.1:0-2089 GCA_964413595.1 uncultured Candidatus Saccharibacteria bacterium | reverse complement strand
ATGGCTCATACAAAAGCGAAAGGAAGTACAAAATTAGGTCGGGATTCTGAGTCCAAGCGTTTAGGCGTTAAGGTTTTTGGTTCTCAAAAAATACAAAAAGGTCAAATTATAATTCGCCAAAGAGGCACTAAATATATTGTAGGAAATGGCACAAAAATCGGAAAAGATCATACTATTTTTGCGATTAAAGATGGAGTGGTTAAATTTACTAAAGTCGGAAAAGAATCTTTTACTGGTAAAGTAAAAACTCGACAACAAGTCGAGGTAGTAAATCAAGATACAATAACCAAGAAGCAAGAAACAAAGACTTCAAAGATACAATAACTATTTAACTTTGGGTATTATTGATGATAATATATTTTTGTACTCTATCCCTTCATCAATTAAAATATTGATTTTATCAGTAAAATTCGAAAGACGAGATTAGTTATTAATATTTCTGTCATCCCGCACTTGATGCGGGATCTATACAATAGACTCATATAAATTATCCCAATTAGGATTTTCTTTTTCAATTAAATCTATTTTCCAACTTCTTTTCCACCTTTTTATTTTCTTTTCTCTTAAAATTGCTTCCTCTACTAGGTTAGTCGTTTCAAAATATGCTAATTTATTTATCTTGTATTTTAGTGTAAAACCAGAGACCAATTTGTTCTTATGTTCAAATACTCTTTTGATTATATTTGATGTTATCCCCGTATATAAGGTCCCATTTTTACCAGATTTTAAAATATAAAATAATAATGCTTCATAGCAGTAATATAATTGAATATCTATCTTGGATCCCTGATCAAGTCAGGGATGACAGGCAATAAAGTTATCTATTTTCGATACTGATTTCTCTTTTCGAATAACGAGTTTCAAAATTTCTATATAAGTTTTTTCATTCCTTCAGCCACATCTTTAGGATTATAAACATAATCAATTGGTAAAAACTCTTTAGAGTTTTTTAAAAACAAATATAACGAGCCGGAATTAAACATATTAGATACGATTCCGGTTTTTTTAAATGCAATTTTTTCAATATCTTTTAAATCGATCTCATTTACTCTGTAGCTAAAAAGTCCATATTGTTCAAAATTGATTATTCTAAAATTTGTAACAAGCGACACACTCTTGTTTTTAATAAAAATATTCGTTGCTAAATAACCACCCAAAAATACCAACCATACTAAAAATGCAATGCTAAAATAGTAACTAAATCCCAAATAAACCGCAATTCCAATTAAAATAGCAAAACCAATTATTACAAAAACCAAAGGCCAAAAAATTACTTGGTTTGATTTTTTAATCACTCCCTGGACTCTTTTTCCATTTTTTTCTTTTGAATATTTCCTGTTCATCACGCTTTTGCTAATTGTTTTGACTTTTCACTTTCAGCAATTGTTTTATAAGCATTGTTTTTAACAATAACTTCTTTGGTTGTAATTTTAACAATGCTGTCTCGATCAATAATAAATCCACTGTTGATATTGGGTATTATTTGATCAATAAGATAAGTAGTTGATTTAACAACTTCAAGTTTATAAATAAAAAAAGAGTTTGACTCTATAAACACGGATTGGACTTTACCCATTTGCACACCGTCTTCTGTTTCAACTTTTTGGCCGATGATTTTTGAGTACTTCTTGAGTTTATCAGTATCAACTTTTAAATATTCTTTTGTTTTAGTTCCTAAACCATCTGGCCCAAAAGATAGATCTTGGGATGAAACCATTTTTGTTGAAGAAAGCATCCCTGATTTGATAGAAACAAAAACAAGCTCACCTTTTTCACAATCAAAATATGCATTGTGTATAAAACCAATGAACTTATTTTTATTAATATCATAGATCGGCAACTGGTTGCCTGATTTTATTTCAACGATCATCTAACCCCCTCACTTAGATTTTTTTACATCCTAATTTTATAATAGCACAACTAAAATGTTTTACAAAACATTATAAAAATTCCAAATTCCAAGAAACAAATTCAAAATTAGTTTTGATAATTAGAATTTATAATTTGTTTGGTTATTGTATCTTGAGATTTGAAATTTACTTTAACATTCCCATCTGCCTTGCGGTTTTAATGGCCTTAGAAGCTTTTC
>CAYPSR010000092.1:0-2103 GCA_964413595.1 uncultured Candidatus Saccharibacteria bacterium | reverse complement strand
TATAATTCTTCAGGTTGTGTTCCTGTAAACAGTTGCTCTCCATAAGTAACCCATCCCCTGTGTAAGTATATTAAGTAATTCCCGATAAGCATATCATCCCCAATTAAATTAATAGATATAAAGTCTAAGTCTTCAATATCATCGATGCATTGGTAAAATTTTGTATAGATAATATACTCCATCTTATCTAAATAGAAATTCATTTCATTGCTATCAATAGGTTCCAAGCAACTATGAAAATTGGATAAACTATTATCATTAACGAAATGTAATCGATCAAAATAGTTATCTTCCGGTACTGCATCATTAGGATTTGTTAAGTCGCACTCATAGTGATAACCTGAGCTGGTGTTTTCTACAAAAAAACAATCAAAATATATTGTAACACCATTATCAGCATAGTATCTTCCATTTTGGGCACTTTGCCGATATCTTACCTTCATTTCTATCTGTTCCGCAGCATCTGAATCCAAATGCGTATTGATATACGGCCCACCACAATATCCCCCATTTCCACAATATGATCCACCATATTTCCAAAAATCAATTTCAGGATCGAATGATAATAAGTTGATAGGTCCGCCTCCAATAAATGCAGAGAGCATACATAACGTAGCTTCCTGTTCTGTAACATCCACCACAAAAATGTCTGCAACTTGAAACTGCTTATTTTGAAATGCCAATTCGCCATATTGTGTTGATAGGGTATCCTTAAAATTATTATACCCAGAAACAGCATCACTCCACTTTACATATCCTTCATCTACATCAATCGATATGAATGCAGAATCAAAATACAGCAAACTATTTTCACATGTCAAATCGGCATATGTGTAGTTTAATGCTGCCTCAATATACCATATACAACTATCCAACACAACCGGATCTTTTTCCCTTATAGAAAAACTGCTAGTCAACAACTTAACTTTTTTCTTAAAATTCAAAATTAGGTGTTCGACATGATTTGACCTTTCGTAATTGATGTTGCTTTCCCCATTGTTTAGTCTAATGTTTTATTCCTTTTTGCAATTCACAATAAGCAAGGTTGTTAATGAAACTATAACAAGTACTGTTACAGATTTTAATAATAAATACTTTTTCATAATTAATTTGATTTAATGTTTTAAATAAAAGTGAATTTTTCATAATAAGCTGGCAAGACTTTAATATATCGATGCCATAAATGATTTAAATGTTTATATATCTTATTACCATAATCAAGCTTAGGAGTGCATTGAACTAATGCATTAGTTGAGTTTATCGCAATGCAATAAAAAATCTAATGCATTGTTTGTGTCAAATAGGATCCCCAATCCTTTATAACAAAATCCCAAAAAGGTTAGTCCCCTTTTTTGGACGAATAGCGCCCTGCAGTCTGAAAGTCAACATATAAGAACTTAAAAAAATATTTTTCAAAAAATATTCCCTTCAGGTGTTTAATAGCAGAAATCGAAAAATCTTGCCCCTATTTTTAAAAAAAAATTATTATAATTTTTTAGAAACGGGGCTAATCTCCTGTAAAACTGTTAAATAGAGATTAAAAAAGTTATTAACCGCTCAAATGAATAAATGAATGAGCTCTCAATTCATAATTTTCATTACAAAATCTGCAAAAACCGGGAAAAATCTTCCAAAACCTGCATAAACATTCATAAACTTGAATATGCACCTTGCTGCCATCGTATACTTGCAAAAAAGTATCAGCGGATATATGGTGCAAAAAACAGCAGTTGTCATTAAAAGAGTACTTCCCTTGGCTACCCTGGCTTCAGTTCTGCTATTGATAGCTCAACGTGCCTCCTCTTTAAAAAGCCTCGCGCTGTTTACTGAAAAAGCTTCCTTTGAGATAAAAAGCCCTTATGGATTTGACTTGGTGGGAGGAATACTGGATGGGTATTTCAGGTTTTTTGTGGATATTGAGGTGATCAATCCAACCAATACCGAAGCAAGGATCAAAAAGCCTTATATCGTTGCCTGGGTGGATGATAACCAGGTTGGATTCAGCGAGCCTTCCTCAGAGATCACGACCGTTATGCCCAATGCCACTCAAACGATCCGGGGCACCGAGATGAAAATCCGCGTGATGCACCTTTTCCCGGAGGT
>CAYPSR010000091.1:0-2215 GCA_964413595.1 uncultured Candidatus Saccharibacteria bacterium | reverse complement strand
TTTTTATTAATATCATAGATCGGCAACTGGTTGCCTGATTTTATTTCAACGATCACTAACATTCCGCTTGCGATGGTTGCGAAGAAGAAGATCATTGCTAGGATAGTGAAGATTGTCCACTTCATCAGACGATTCCTCCTCGTTTCGGATGGGGTACATTCCGCTACGCGGAAACTGACTAAATTATATAACGAAAATGTTAATAAATCAAGTTTTTATTAAAGAAAATCCGTGTTAAAATTAAAACACGAGAATAATTTTATATTTTAAATGAATAACAATTTATCAATTGCTAAATTATAATTTGAATTTCAATTAAAATTTGTTTATTTAAAATTTATAATTAATTTTTGCAGGGCAAAAATATGAGCTTTGTTCATCTTCACGTCCATACGCACTATTCGCTGTTGGACGGTTTGGGAAAAATTGACGATATGATAGAAAAGGCAAAATCCTATGGAATGTCTGCTTTGGCTATTACAGATCACGGCACCATGTATGGCGTGGTGGAATTTTATAAAAAATGCAAAGAGGCTGGAATTAAGCCGATAATTGGAGTTGAAACTTATGTAGCGCCTCGAACATTGAATGATAAAGTTGCTAAAATTGATGCTAGTCCATATCACTTAATTTTGCTTGCTAAAAATAACGAGGGCTATAAGAATCTTTTGAAATTGATATCAATTGCACATTTAAAAGGCTATTATTACAAACCTAGAATTGATAAAAACGTATTAAAAAAATATTCCAAAGGTCTAATTGGAATGTCAGCATGTTTGCAAGGCGAGGTGCCAAGAAATATAGAAAACGGAAATTATAAAGAAGCATTAAAAGCTACCAAAGAGTATCAAAAGATATTTGGCTCTGGCTCGTTTTATCTAGAAGTTCAAAGCCATGTAGATGATGAAACCCAGAAAAAAGTAAACGAGGGTTTGATTAAGGTTTCAAAAGAATCTGGAGTTGGGCTAGTTGCGACAAGTGATATTCATTATGTAAATAAAGATGATCAAGAGGCACACGAGATTTTGCTTTGCGTACAAACTCAAAAGACAATCAATGATGATAATAGAATGTCTTTGGCTGAGTTTGATTTGTCTATGAAGTCTCCAGATGAAATGGCTGAGGCTTTTAAGCATATTCCAGAAGCGCTTGAAAATACAGAAAAGATTGCTGATATGTGTGATATTGAAATTAAAATGGGTGAATATGTTTTTCCAAAGTTTGAAATTCCCGGTGGTAAAGATCCTGATGTATATTTATCTCAGGTTTGTAATGAAAACCTGGCAGAGAAATATGGAAAAAACGTTGATAAAGAAACTAAAAACCGGCTTGAATATGAACTTTCAATAATTAAGACTACTGGTTTTGCATCATATATTTTAATGGTGGCTGATTATGCAGGTTATGCAACTAAAAAAGGAATTTTTATTAATACCAGAGGATCGGCAGCTGGAAGTGTTGTTTGTTATTTAACTGGAATTACTGATATTGATCCAATGAAATATGGCTTACTTTTTGAAAGATTTTTAAATCCAGAACGAATTTCTATGCCTGATGTTGATTTGGATATTGCTGATAGGCACCGTGACGAAGTTATAAAATATGTATCTCAAAAATATGGCAAGCAAAATGTAGCCCAGATTATTACTTTTGGAACTATGGCAGCTCGAGCTGCGATTCGCGATTGTGCCAGAGCCATGGGGCTTCAATATTCATTTGCAGATCGCTTGGCGAAAATGATTCCTCCTGGTATGAAGTTGCCTCAAGCGCTGGAAGAGGTGTCTGAACTTAAAGCAGATTATAAAAGTGATCCGCAAACTAAAAAATTGCTTGATCTATCTTTAAAATTAGAAGGTGTTGCCCGCCACGCCTCGGTTCATGCAGCCGGAATTGTAATTGGTGATAAAAACCTAGATAATTACACCCCTCTCCAATTTTCTACAAAAGATCCAGACTCAGTTATTACCCAATATGAAATGCATGCTTTAGAAGATATTGGTTTGGTTAAAATGGACTTTTTGGGGCTTGCTAACTTAACCATTATTGAACAAGCTATAAAAATTATTTCAAAAACTAAAGATGTAACAATTGTTTCTGGTAAAATTCCGCTTAATGATAAAAAAACTTACTCGCTTTTACAAAAGGCAGAAACCTCAGGCGTGTTTCAGTTGGAATCTGATGGTATGAAAAGATATTTAAAGGAATTAAAACCAGA
>CAYPSR010000090.1:0-2239 GCA_964413595.1 uncultured Candidatus Saccharibacteria bacterium | reverse complement strand
TTTGAGCAACCTCGGTTACCTGATCCAGCAATCCGATATGTACCGAAAGCGACTTGTTTTGCGGCCTGTTTTTAAGACGGTATATTTCCGTAATGCCGGCATCCGAATAAATCGAAGCCCCAAGACCATAGACCGTCTCTGTCGGGAAGATTATCAGGCCGCCGACTTTAAGTCTGGCCACGGCATTTAGTAGAATTGTATCCATTTATACCCAAGCAATTTCAAAACTTAAATTTCGGAGAGTTTTCTCGTATAACTCGATTTTGTTCATTTTAGCTTTTAAGCGGATTTTAGGCAAAAAAAAACGGATAAGGCCTTGGAGTCTTATCCGTCTATATTTCAAAAACTAAAAAAAGTTATTTCTTGGCTTTTTTAGCTTTGCGAACTTTTGCGACTTTCGCTTTTTTCACAGGGCGTTTTTTCGCAACTTTTTTCTTAACAACTTTTTTCACGATTTTTTTCGCTACTTTTTTCTTAGCAGCCGGCTTTGCCTTTCTCTTTAACATAGAATCCTCCTTATTTTCATCCATGTTATTAAATAAAGCTAGTTTGTGCTTCAGCCTTGCGGCCGTACTAAACACAAATATTACTTATACTTTTAATATAAAACATTTATCAATTAAAAACAATTTTCTCTTCACCGCGGTTATTTATCATTAATTTACACATTTAACAATTGGTTTTACACACACTTCAGGAGCTAATTTATTGTTAAAATATTTTTTTCTAACTATTTTTACGAAAACACCACTTGTTTCAACAAAAACCACTTATTTGCTGTTTTTACGCCCTAAAACAAGGTAATATTACTTAATTATAGGTTAATGACGGACTGATAAACTATCTATTAATATACTGCATATCGCTAACAGAGAATGGTTTGCGGGTATATTCCAAATAAGGATCCTATAACCTTAATTATTATCAGTCTTTAACTCGCCGTTGTACATTTTTGAAGCATGATTTCTGCAAGCTATTGAAATCAAAGCTTAAAAAATGTACAACGGCGAGTTTAATATATACCGAAGCAACCTGAAGAATAAAGAAAGAACCCCTTGAAGCTACTGACTTCAAGGGGTTCAATTATAATGCAATACTACTTAATTAAACCGCGATTTAAAAAATCTACTTAAACTTTTTTGTTCAAGCGCGAGATGACCATTTTCCATGCCACGGTTAAATAAGCAGCTGAAATACCTACAAAAATGTAGAGTACTCGATCAATCCAAACTCGGCCGAAAACATAGTCAACTATGTTCAGGTCAAAGAATCCATAGATTCCCCAGTTCAAACCGCCGATGATTAATAAAATTAAAGCTAATGTATCTATTTTTTTCATATTTTCCTCTCAAATGGTGTAATTGCCTTACAATTATTATTAATCTCAAATAGATAATTTATTATCAAGTAATTTTTGTAATTACCAAACGAAGTTCTTACATAGAGTAGCAATTAACTATAGAATCAGAGCTGTAGTCCCTTGATTTATAAGAATATACGAAAAATCATACTAAAAGAAAAAAAATCGGGATAGTGGGATTCGAACCCACGACCTCTTCGTCCCGAACGAAGCACGCTAGCCAAGCTGCGCTATATCCCGATTGCTAGATAAAAAATTATAAGACAATATCTTTTTGTCGTCAAAAGCTATCTTTACGGGCCCTTAACCACAGCAAATGTCTTCCAGGACTTTTTCCAGATCATCCTCATGCTCTACTTCATCCTTTAGGATTTCATAGATCAGGTGATAGGTAATATCATCTTTGCCGCGGACAAAATCAAGCAGTTTTTTATAAACGGCGATCGCGCATTGCTCGCCTTTGATATTTTGCTTTAGAATCGCGGATCCGGCAAAATCCGTCGGCGCCGCATAGCCGCAGGTAGATTCGGTTAAAAGGTCTTTCACATCTAAAATCGGAGTGCCGCCCAGTTGCAGGATGCGTTCCGTCAGCATTTCGGCATGGCGCAGTTCATCTCCCGCGTGCTCTTTGAGTTCGGCTATCAGGCCGCCCACGCAACAACCCTTTACAACTTTGGCGCCGATCCAGTACTGATAGTAAGCCAGCCACTCGTCAGCTAGCGCCTTATTGAGTTTTTCGATTAAATCGCTAACATCAACGATAAAGTCATCGCCTATCAGTTCGATCCACTCAATGTGATGTTCTTTCGTCATTGGATGGGGCTCGCCGCCCACTTTTACTTTATAGCCTTTTGCCGTTTTTTCAATAACCGGCACATG
>CAYPSR010000089.1:1782-2336 GCA_964413595.1 uncultured Candidatus Saccharibacteria bacterium | reverse complement strand
AATTAAAAAATATTCCACAAATTCAGGATGAAAATGATTTCCGCGGATTTTATTGGGCTGAAAATAAAGCATATTAAATTCAACGATCGGCTCATCAGGCAACCAAGTAAATATCGCACCCCTTCCGTCTTGAACTGTGCTGATATTACATGAAGCCTGCAAAATACCAATATCACCTAATTTATTTATCATTAGCAACTCCTCTGTTTGAAACGGTAATAAAATAAGGGTGCGGCAATGGCACAAACAAATGAACCTGTTGCCCAATCTTGAGGCGTTTCTGGATAATTTTAATAAACGCTTTGGTATAATAATACGGTAAAACAAATAGATATTCAGGTGGGTGTTCTAAATAAGAATCCTCTTCGACAATGGGAATCAGGGAACCTGTAGTCCAAGTACCGATTTTTTTAGGGCTGTTATCTAAAATGCACGACATTCTGTCGGATTTAATCCCCAGATACTGCAAGATCATATTACCCTTAGTGCTAGCCCCAAAACCCCAAAGCGGACCGCACTTTTGCACCAAATGATCTACAATCGCTGCGATAGAA
>CAYPSR010000089.1:0-1772 GCA_964413595.1 uncultured Candidatus Saccharibacteria bacterium | reverse complement strand
TCACGTAAAAGCTGAGTGCGGCTGTTAAAAGCATAAAGAGCTTTATATGTATTAGTCTTTTGCTCAGTTTCAAAACGCTTAATACCAGCATAATCTTTACGCCAATTTTGTTTGGGAAAAGCATCAGGATCCTTGACAATAAACACCCGTAAACTGCCCCCATAACTCTGGACAAGACGAGCCTCGGCAATGTGCAAGCCCACCTTTGCCAATAACCCCTCAAGTGAAAATAATGAATAATATGCGGCGTGTTCATGAACAATATTATCAAAAATATTATCACGCAGCATCGTTCCTAAATAAGTCATCTGCAAGACCCAAACTGAATCATCCGACATAACTTCGCTAACACTTCGGCAGAAATCAAGCGGCTCATTCAAATGATAAAACATCGCCACGCTAAAAATAAGCCGAGGTTTTGGCAAGCCAAGTGCCTGATAAATGTCTTCGTTAAACCGGGCATGAATATGCTTATAATCCGGTGACAAAACCGATTGTTTTACATCACTAGCAGCATCAATATTCACACGAGCGCGTACCGGCTGAGAAATCAAACCCAATAATGTACCGTCATTTCCACCAATGTCCAAAATAACATCATCCTTTTCCAGAGAAACAATACGCGTAGCATCATCAGCCACCTCCTGTAAAATTTGCTTCATAGTAGCTGTTGAACTGCTTTCATAAGGATAATGATCAAAAACATACTGTAAATCATAAGTATTTGACAACTGAACCAAGCTACATTTATCATTAGTACATCTTGTAAGATTAAGACTGGAAGGAGCTAATCCTTCCATAACTTGACTTTTATCCGAAATAAAAATCGCGCTGGGATATTGGGCACCGATAATTACAATATCATCTTCCAAAGGCGCGCCACATGAAATACAAAAATTTTTCTTTTTTAAAATCACTGCTTCTCCCCCCTCTTCTCCATTTCACTAATTATTTAATAATTTGGCTTCAGAATTAAACATTCAACATTGATTCAACATTATTTTTTAATTGGGCTATATCGACGATTATGTCATCAGCAGCAAGATATTCAAAGTGTTTTGCTCTCTTGCACGGCTGATATAAATATTGAAGCCCCAAAGCATTTGCCATAGAATAATAATGAGTGCCCGAATATTTCTCACTATAGCCACCAGGCCAAATAGTTTCTGTTAAACACATAAAATTTTCATGGATAAGCTCTAAAACAAATCCACCTTTTTCCATAAACATCATATGAGTAAGCCCGGCACTAACTACCCCAATAAAATATTTGGTCCGCTTCATTATACTGACCAGCTCAATCAAAGAATAATCCTCCGCGCAGATTTTTCTAAATCCATAAGAAGCTAACAACGCCGCCACCGCATCCCCATTAACAGCTTTACGGTGTTTTGACTTTTGGCGACTGATATATATTTTATCACCTAAATCCAGCGTCAATTGATCTTTGTAAAAATTCTCGTTTTCTTCCTTCAATCGCAAGATTAAAGCGGGATTGCAAGCTCCCGGGGCAGATATGGAACAAGAGACAACTTCCAAATCCTTAATTTTTAATTCTTTCCCTTTAGGAATAAAACAAATATTCCCTTCGTTAATACCAAAAACTTTTAACGAATTTCTAACATACTCGTATCTCCAATATTCTTGCGGCAATAACAACATCGCTCCAGACGGCAATCCTCCTAAAGCAACCAACCTTAATAACGCGTCACACATCCAATGGTAAAAATTATTATTTGGCGATGAGAGGTAGCAACAAGATTTGGCTAAAT
>CAYPSR010000088.1:0-2494 GCA_964413595.1 uncultured Candidatus Saccharibacteria bacterium | reverse complement strand
ATTATGTTCCCATAAAGGGAACAATTAAGCTATGTTCTAAATTGGTTTATCTAAATGAAAATTGTTGGTAAAAAAATATTACACGAATTCAAGGAAAAACATGCTGATGTACGATCACAAATAGATGCTTGGATGGCAGAAGCCGATGTAGCAACTTGGAACAATTCTTTTGATATAAAGCGGCGATATGCAAGCGCCAGTTTTTTACCGAATCATCAAGTCGTTTTTAATCTTAAAGGAAATAGATATCGGTTGCTTGTCCAGGTTAGTTACAATAATCAAATTATCTTAATAAAAAAGGTCGGCACCCATGAAGAATATTTAAAATGGTAACTTATCGGAGAAAATTATGGAAACCAAAATTAAAGTAATTAAAACAGAAGAAGATTACAATAAAACTCTTAAGCTTATTGAAGAGCTTATGAATGGGGATCCGGAAGAAGATTCTGAGGAAGGCGAAAAATTAGACCTTTTAGCGACTTTGGTGCAAGATTATGAGTCTAAGTTGCTCCCAGAATCCCTGCCTGATCCGGTTGATGCCATACTATTTCGTATGGAACAACAAAATTTAAAACCTAGCGACCTGGAGCCTTATATCGGAAGCAGAAGCAAGGTATCAGAAATTCTTTCTCGTAAACGCACTCTAACCCTTTCAATGATGAGAGCCCTTGAAGCCGGTCTAGGTATTCCTGCAAAGGTGCTTCTAAAAGAATCTGACGAATTTAGAAATACAGAAAATATTGCTTGTGACTGTTTCCCACTAAAAGAAATGGACAAAAGAGGTTATTTTGACAAAAAATTATCTAAAAACTCCGACATCAGAGTTCTAATAGACAATTTTTTTCGTCCCGTAGGATCGCCAGCATATCTTTTGGGAACGCTTCGTAAAACTCACTTTAGGTCTTTACGACCTATGGACAAACATGCTCTTATCATTTGGGCTACCTTTGTGGTTAAAAAAGCTAACAAAATTGGATATTCAACCAAATTTAAATCGGGAACGATTGACTTGGCCTTCATGCAAGAGTTGGCTCAACTTAGCATTAAAGATAATGGCCCTATTCTAGCTAGAGACTTCTTAAAAAAATACGGTATTTCTTTAGTGATAGAACCTCATTTCCCTCAGACCTACTTAGATGGTGCAACAATTATGATAGATAAAGCACATCCAATTATTGGTTTAACTATTAGGCACGATCGTCTTGACAATTTTTGGTTTACCTTAATGCATGAATTAGCTCACATAGTATTACATTACGAACAAAACTCCAATTTTTTCTATGACAATTTGGATAATCCAGATACAAGTGATGAAAAGGAAAAAGAAGCAGACCGATTAGCATCAGAGGCTCTTGTTCCAGAAGGCAAATGGGAAGTTAGTCCAGCTAGACTAATCCCTTCTTCTATTGCAGCAAAAAGTTTGTCCAAGGAACTTGGGGTGCATATAGTTATTGTTGCAGGAAAAATGAGACATGAAGGAGGCAAATATACTTACTTGAATAAAATTATAAATCAGGAGAAAGTCAGAGAGTATTTTCCTGAAGAAAAATGGAGTAAATAGTATGTTTCAATCAAAGCATTATGTGCCAATATTAAAGTGGAAGCGCGCAGAGCAGAAGGCTTTAGTTGAATTAGAGAATAAAAATAAAAAATATATCACCCCCGTGATTCAATTTGTAATGCCAAAACCAAAGTCACCTGGGATAGTAGTCGAAGAGAAAAATCAAGATGAAAAAATTAATGAAGTGATACTGAAATTCAAAGAAAAAATACCAAAAATCCCGGCAGAGATTCTAAAATTTTGGGGCAAAAATCCTGTCTTTATTGATGCCAGCTTGCTATACACCACGAATTTAAAGGCCGAAAGTTTTGAAAAAATTATCACAGAAGGAAATAAACTTGGAACACTTTTAATTCCTATTTTGTATCTTTGTGATGACCAGAAGATTAAAGAGATTGCTTGCTCATTAGATAAAAAATACAATAATGGATTGTGCTTAAGGTTGATTTGCTCTGATTTTAGCGATCTATCAACCCTACCAGAAAAAATTGAAAGGTTTTTAAAGTCCTATAAACTTAGTGAAGAAAATATTGATTTATTGGTGGATATTAAAGAAATTGAGGGAAATGATTACAAATGTCTTAAATATATAAACTTGAGCCAAAAAATCCCCAATTTGCTAAAATGGAGGACATTTACTTTCGCAAGTGGCGCCTTTCCAAAAGATTTATCCCAATGCAAGATAGATGAAGAGAATTTAATCCCACGTATTGATTGGAAAAATTGGATAAATCAAATCAACGGCAAAAAACTGCTGAGGAATTCTTCTTTTTCAGATTATACAATTCAACATCCGATTTATGATGAATCTTCCCAATTTTATCCTCCAACCACAAGCATTAAGTATGCATTAGAAAATGACTGGTTAATAATGAAAGGGAAAAAAAGAAAATTTGAATTATATTTGGCTAACGCAAAATTATTGTCTGAAAA
>CAYPSR010000087.1:0-2528 GCA_964413595.1 uncultured Candidatus Saccharibacteria bacterium | reverse complement strand
TGTTATTCAATGGTTTTGTTAACTGATCTAAACAAAGAAAAGGCAGTTTTCTTAATCCGTTTTTGGCTGATTACTGCTGTTTTATTATTGATAAATTACCTAGTTTTACCATCAAAAATTGAAGTATTTTCAATATTAGCAAAAACATCAGGGCTTGTTGGGGCTCGACCATTAAAAATAATTTTTACAGAAGAAGTCTTTTTAAGATTCATGGTCTATATCATGGGCACAATAGGCGTGATATTTTCGCTTAAGCATTGGAAGAAAGATTATATTAAATATTTCTTGACTCTTTTGGTCGTATCGATTTTAATGGTTTTAAGCTATCAATGGGGTTTAAAGTTTTATGTTTTTAGATTTTATACATATTTGGAAATTGCTTTCGCCTTTTTTTCTGGCTATGGAATAGTAAATTTAATTGATTATCTGCCAAAATTTAAATTCCTGCCTGCCGGTAGGCAAGATTCTAATATCCCATATTATTTAATTCTTTTGTTTTTTATAATAATTTTAATTATTCCAAATATAAGAGCAAATACCGCAATTACAAACTGGCAAAAGTCAGATATTTATGCCTTGGCTATATTGCCAGAACAAGATAGAATTACACTTGATTGGGCAAAAAATAATCTTCCAAAAGATTCTGTTTTTGTTTCACCCACCAGATGGGGCACATGGATTAGGCCTTTAACCGGTTTTGAAAACCATGAGCTTGATTATCTTTTTGAAACCAATAGGATTGATTCGGTTTACAAAAAGATGAAAAAAATTAAAGCAGATTATTTTTTCTTGTCTCAAATTAACCGAAAACGAGCAATAGAAGACCCTGCGTGGGATATGTATTTTGAAAAAATATATAACAATGAACAATCAAGAATATATAGAGTTAAATAGAAATAAATTAAGAATTAAAAAACCAAAATGTCGAAAAAATAACTAAATTATTAAAATCCAAATTTACTATTAGACATTAATAAATTAGGCATTGATTACTCATTCCTCATTCGGGTTTCGTCATTCACCGACAATATGAAAACAAAACCACAAAAAATCGTCAACATCTCATCAGCAATATTAGCAATTATCACCCTGCTCTTCTTTGCATTTTCCTTTTTCTATCCTGAAATTGTAAAAAGATACAGCTACGGAATCGTGATTTTACTTTGGGCGATTTTAATTTTATATCAATGCTACTTTCAAAAGTCATTTTGGATTTTGATTATTTCGACCATAGTTTCGGCTGTAATTATAAAATTGTTTTTGTTTGATATTGTAACTAGCCTAGTCGCAACTTCAAAAAACGAAATAAAACTGGCCATACCGATTATTGCTGTAATTGTGGTATTTGTAATTATATTCTGGATAACCAAAATTTTATTTAAAATTTTGAAAGGTACAAATTCCAAGAAACAAGATACAAACAAAAGATAAACCTGCCTGTCGACAGGCAAGATTCCAATTGTTTAAATATTTGTAATTTATAATTTGTTTGGTTATTAGGATTTAGGATTTAGGATTTTAAAAGTTTATTAATCACACAACAACTTTAAAAAACATTATGGATAGAAGTAACACTAATCGTAAAATATTGATAATCGCTCCTTATTTTTATCCTCACAAAGGCGGGCTTGAACAGTTTTGTTTTGAAATTGCAACTAGGCTTGCAAAAAAAAATCTGGATGTTACAGTTCTAACATCTAATATTCCGCAATCAAAAGACAAAGAAAAAATCTTCGGCATTAATATAATCAGGCTTGATCACTATAATTTAATAAATGGCAGGTGGCCGATGCCAAAGGTATCAGTTAAAAAGTATCTGGATGAAATCAAGCCGGATATTATTATCACCAATACCAGATTTTTTCCAATTTGTTATTCTGCGTATAAATATGCAAGAAGTAATAATATAAAATTAATTCATATTGAACACGGAACCTCAGTCTCCAAACTTGGTAGATGGCTATCAAACTCTCTTGCTGATTTATATGACAAGGTATATGGCAATAAGATTATTAAAAATGCTAACTTGATAATCGGCATCTCAGATGCTGCAGTTAAGTTTTCAAAAACTTTGGGTGCTAAAAATCCAATAACAATCCATAACTCAGTTGACACTAACTTTTTCAAGCCTTCAGGCTTGCCCTCCGAAGCTCGAAGAGCGAAGGATGGGTCTCCCCACATTACTCATTACCCATTACAGATTACCTATATAGGTAGATTAATAGAAGCTAAAGGAATTCAAGATCTAATTTCTGCCTTCAAATCTCTACCCCAATCACTCAATCACTCAGCCGCTCAATCACTGTCTCTAACTATTGTTGGCGCTGGGTTTTATGAAAATGAATTAAAATCCATATCTAAAAATGATAAAAGAATAAAGTTCTTAGGAGAAAAAAACCAAGCCGAAATAAAACAAATCTTATCTAAAACCAATATTTTAGTAAATCCATCATACGGAGAAGGTCTTCCAACAAGTGTACTTGAGGCCGGAGCAATGGGAGTCCCAATTGTTGCAACTGATGTTGGTG
>CAYPSR010000086.1:0-2543 GCA_964413595.1 uncultured Candidatus Saccharibacteria bacterium | reverse complement strand
TCCTCTCTGATTTGAGCTACAAGCCTAAAGTCAGAGAAAGCCTTGATAATACAAGACAATTGAGTGGTTATATTAGAGTTACGATTCTCGAGCTTGAGATAGTTTGATATATTTATTCTTCTGTTTTTGTTATAATTTCAATATGTCAGTAATAAAAAACGAGTCCTTTAATAAAGAGAAATTAAAAGGTGAAGACTTTGAGGAAACAAGGTTTGTTTCATGTAAATTCAGTAAAGCAAATTTACGTTTTACTGGTTTTAATAAATGTACTTTTGAAAACTGTGATTTTTCTGGGGTTATATTTAACATGACAAGTTTCGTAAAGTGTAAATTCCCTGGCAGTAAGCTTTCTAACTCAGACTTTAGTGAAACAACATTAAAAGAATGCGACTTCACCAATGCGATTATTAAAAATAGTGTTTTTCTCCGACTAAAAAATGGAGATAAAAACACAAAAATTAGGTGGAACTTAGAAAGCTGTGTATTTGAAAAAACAGATTTGTCACAAACAATCTTCATGCACTGTAACTTAAAAGGTGTTAATTTTAAGAACGGTGTGCTTAAAAAAACCGTTTTTGATAACTGTTGGCTGGAAAAAGCGAATTTAAGTGGAGCTGATATATCTGGAGCTAACTTTGAAAAATCAAATATTAGTGAAACAATCATTAACATTGGAGGATTCGTGCAGTTTGGTCAATCAAAAGGTTTCATTTTAGAATAAAATTCTGAAGTCATCCCAATATACAAGCTTGAGATAGTTTGATATATTTATTCTTCAAGTTTTGATATAATCACTCCGAATACAATGATTGAAATATTTAAACCAGTAAATCTTTATTGTGATATCGGAAAAACAACTGCAACAATTTTCATTCTAGCTGGAGAAGAATTGCACGATAATACTAATGGTTATGTAACAATCCTCTGTGAAGGATGTAAACGTTGGTCTATAGACAAAATAAAGAAAACTGAAACAGAACTTATACAAGAGGGTGATGAACCAGATATAATGGTAGACAACCGAGTAAATAAACTAGAACAATTACTTGTTGATAAGGCTAGATTTTGCGATTGTAAATCAAAAATTGTTGTTTGTTATTGCACTCCTGTTGGATGTAAATAATTGTAATAATAAGTTCTAACTTTATCCATCAGTTAAAACAAAACAGGTTCCTCACATAGTCCACGAGTGCGAGCTTGAGATAGTTTGATATATTTATTCTTACTCTTTTGATATAATCCAAACATGACAATAGAAATGTCTAGTGTTCCCTCCCACAATCACTGCGGTGAACAATTAAATTATTTCTTAAACGAAGCAAAACATCGCTTAGATTTTGGCCCCATTACTACTCGAAGAAAAAGAAGAGCAGAATATCATATTCGCCAAACTGGCATTGTCGAATACATTCATCCAAACCAACGTTATTTGAGTATTGGATGTGGAAAAGGATACATCGAAGGAGAAATTAAATCTACAGTGAGAGATATAAAAATATTTGGCGTTGACTTATTTGACAGACCAACAAAACAAATCCAAGAAGTGATTTCACATACGTTTGCAACTGCTAATGCATGTAAAATACCTTTTAAAAAAGAAAGTTTCGATGGAACAATGATATTTTTTGTTATGCATCATATGAGTTTAGAAACACAAACAGATTTGTTAAAAGAAGCCATACGAGTGACGAAAAAAGGTGGGTTAATTTTTATTGCAGAAGACACTGTCCCTAAAGGGGATATAAATCAATGGAAAACAACAATTAAGGCTGATCGAAAATTTAATCCCGACTTTCAACTTAAAAAACCTCATACATTTAGAAGTAAGGAAGAATGGCTTCATATCTTCAGAAGCTTAAAACTAACAGAAACAAAAACTGTTGATTACCAAAGTGGTAAAATTTCTCACACTTTTTTTGCACTATCTACGTAGAACACCTATACGAATATAGTTCTAAAATCATCCCAATAAGCGAGCTTAAACCCCATAGTTTGATTTGTCTCCTATTTAGACTGTATAATTGCCTCAATTTCTAATCTAGAACTAACTAATTGCTTTTGGTTTTGGAAAAGAAAAAATAATTGCACTTTAATTTATGAGGAGGTAGGAAAATGGGCGTGACTGTAGAGAAATTGAAACAGCAGGAAGAACAAAACATTGTAGGTTCTGTTATACAGTGTTGTCATGGCATATGTGTTGTTATCGAAACAACAACTTGCGGCATTAAAGTAATGAAGCTTGATTGCAAACAATATAACAACACAAAACATAAGCTAGGGCGAAGAAATAAAATTACACTGTTAGACAGGATAACAATAAAAAAGAAATATCCTGAAAGATGGAAATGGTTAGCAGAACGTTATCTTATTGGGTAAATATTAGATACTGATAAAGGAGATAAAAGAAATGGAAACGTGTGATTTGCTGTATACAATTGCAGTGTTTATAACTAAGGGGGTACCAATTATTATTGGAATAGTGATGATATTTACAGGAATTCTTCTTCAAAAGGTTGAAATATCAAATCAATTCCATCAAAAAG
>CAYPSR010000085.1:0-2602 GCA_964413595.1 uncultured Candidatus Saccharibacteria bacterium | reverse complement strand
AGGCAAGATTTTTAGGCGTAATGTATTGGCCGTTATATGCATTCACATCGGCACCAAGCTTTATCAGCATTTCGATTGCAGCAATATTGTCTGCTCTCACGGCAGAATGCAAAGGCGTCTCCCTGTTTACATTTCTTTCATCCAGTCTCGCTCCGGCCAAGAACAACTTCACTATTACCTGGCCTGAGCACTTTAAAGGATTGCTTACAGCACTGTGCATAGCGGTATTACCTCTGATATCCTGCTCTGACAGTCTCTCTCCTTTCTTAATCAAATAGTCGACAACTACGACACGCCCATACTGGGCGGCATAATGAAGCAGAGTTTGCTCTTCATTATCACTAGTATCAATAGTAAGAATTTCAAGATGGGCTTATCATTGTTTTTCAGAAAATATACGATCTATTGATCCTGCTGTAGCCATAATTTTAAAAACATTATTTTCTATGGAAGAGGATCCCTCCTTCGAAATAGATGAACAAGAACTAACTAAATTGGCAAAAAATTTAATTTTGGAAGGGGAAAAAGACGAACTTGCAAAACCAATTCCAGAAATACAAGAAAAAGCCAATGACCTAGGCGATAATTGGTTAATGTGTCCGTTATGCCAAGAAGCTTGGGAAAATCATTCAAAATATGGAATGGTTCGTTGCCCCAACTGCAATCATAAATTACACAACCCAAAACATTAAACATAACGCAAGATTACCGAAAGCGTGTAATGGATAGGGAGGCATTACGATTGGCCTCTCTACCAAATAGATTACACTTATTAATTGAGAAAAAAACATGCTAGACAAAAAACAAACCACCTTATATTATGAATATAAATTCACAATTCAACAGGCAGATTATATGAGAAAATTTTTTATTATAGCTCTATCAGGTTTATTTTTAGTTGCAAGCTCTACGGGATTTAGCGAAAGATATTGCTCAACTACAAAGACAACCACATGCAACAATAATCATAGAGGAGAAAAAAGGCCTCAGGATGGACGCGGTAAACATCCCAATGGAAGACGATCCAATCAAAATCAGGATGAATGCCAAAAACCCAATAAGGGACCAGGACATGGCCAAGGGGACCAAAGAGGAGCTGGCAAATACCGAGATTAATAAGGTGTCCTAACTATACTGTGACCGGCGTGAAAATCAAAGTTTCAGGCCGATCACAATATATTACACCTAATCTTTGCTTAAGGCAGCTCTTCGCTGTATACCCAATCCGCTTCAAGCTTTGGATTTTCGGCTGCTTCAAAGCTTGAAGCGAATTGAGTATAATCTCTTTTAAAACATTTCATCGCCAATAGCTTTCCGCACCCCATTACACCACAAATCAATTACATCTTTTAAAATAGCTTTAATTACAACTTTGTCTTCCAACAAATAGTAAAATAGATAGCCACCCTCAGAAATATTATGCTGAACCTTTTTAACCAAGCCCTTTTCAAACAAATGCGTTATAGCCTTTTGAACGGTAGTCCGATGCAAACACATAAGCTCTGAAATTTGGCAAACTGTAAGTGCCTTTTTATTTTTCTTTAAAAACACTAACAGATCATAACTTGTTTTATTTAAACCAAATGCGCATTTTATTAAATCTTTTTTTGAAATTTTTTTACATGAAAATTCGAACATCAAACAGTCCCATGGACTTCAAGCTTTGGATATAGATAGAGCTTCTTCACAATGTCAAAAAACATCCTCAGAACTTGCAGGTTCCCTACTTACAAACAATAAACAATGGCAACAACCCTTTTCCTTTATTTCATCCTTAAGAAAAGCACAAGGACATACTGTATCATCGCTATGAATTTTTCTACAGGGACAATATTTTTTCCCAAATTTTTCTTCATTTGCCAATAGCGCTTTCACCAAACTGCTTACCACTCTTTCATCGGGATTTAAAGCAAAACCATTTTCCTGTGCATATGTGCGATATTCATTAATCTGCTTTAGTATTTTTTCCTCCATCATTAATCCTCTATTATTATCGCATTGTTAGGACACGCAAAAACACACACTCTGCATTTTCTGCAACGCTCCGGATGTTTTACCATCAATTTTCCACCGTTAAATTCAAAAACACCAAAAGGACATGCTTCAAGACAGTTGCCACAGTTATCACATTTACTTTCATCAACTTTTACCATTATTATTCCCCTTGTTAAAAGTTTCTCCCCTCAAGATCACATTTTTTCTATTACTTTATATAAGGACATTGATTCTCATCCTCATTTTCATCTATAACCGCTCGGATAAATTCATTGCAGGACTTATAACCACAATCGCCGCAATTCATGTTAAGCAACCTTAACTTCAAATCTTTTGCTTCATTATATCTTTTTAATGACTCTTGGGCGTCAATAATTCTATTGCCATAACAATACCCGCAAATAGCCGTTGGCATAGAATTTTTTAAAGTTAGCCTTTTTGCTGCCTCAGGAGCCGTTTTTATTTCTTCAGCAGCGTCAATAGCACCTTCACCCGTTAATCCGTTACCATCAATAATCAAAGCATTTCGATTCACCTCTAAAATTTTGCTTCGAAATATCTCCCTCTCTGCCTGTGAAATTAAATCGCCTTTTGTCACAATTACCAT
>CAYPSR010000084.1:0-2626 GCA_964413595.1 uncultured Candidatus Saccharibacteria bacterium | reverse complement strand
CCGCCATTCGACTCACTTTGTTCGCTCATAGTAAACCAAGTGTGGTTTGGAACTTTTTTGTAAATATTTAAAACGGGTAAATATGAAATCAAAAGTAAATTACAATTTAGCGTTTGATGAATTAGCAGAAGAAGACAAAAATAAGCTGAATAAGTTATTTTCAGAAATCAAGAAAATTGAAAAAGTTGAAAATGGCAAACCTTTCCCAATTGAAGATAATAATATTAAAAAAAGAATTGCTGGCATTTGCTTGGACATTATTAAAAAAACTCCAAAAAATAAAATCGCAATAATGAAAACCGCTTATATTATTACTGGTTTTTTTATTAGATTTAATTACAATGATGAACTTGGTGATATAATTGAAATTGCTGGGGGATTGGAGCTACCAGAAGAACACGTTTCAGAAGATGTTTTTGAGCTTTGGGAAAAAATGAAAAATATGTTTAAAGAATACTTGAAGAAAATTATCTAGCCTAAAGATTCTAGACCCGAGTGTCTTAAATAGACATATATATCAAGAGATCTTTTAGACCTAATCGGAAAATTTTATGAATTGCAATATCGAATATACTCTTTTTCCCATTCTAAATTTTCTGGCCATTGGTCTTTTTTATCTATAATTGTTTTTATAGCAATATTGTAAGCCTGTTTTTCTAATTTAGTCGCTTCTTTATCTTCCTCAAAATCATCTCGCAAAATATCAGCTACCAAAAGATAACTGTCTAGAAATTTTGGATCGATTTTAATAAGTTGTTTTAACTCTTTATAACATTTTTTATATCTATTTCTGTTGTAATTAATTCATTTTTTTCAGATAAAAAATAAAATTTGTTTCGAACGTTATCATGATTTTTGTCAATAAAATCTTTTATCATCATTTTTTGTTTCTCAATTTATAATAAGTAGCCTTACCTTTACCGAATCGTTTTATTAAACTCAGTTTAATCAATTTATTGAAATCTAAATTTCTTGTTGGTTTAGCGCGGTTAGTAAGTTTAGCGTAATCTCTATCGCTGATAAAACCATTTTTTTCAATATAATTGATAATTTCTTGATGATATGATTTTAGAGTTGTTTCTGGCGACGCAGATTCATTCGCAAGAATTTTACTGACTCGGTGTAACTCGTCAATAATTCCATCGGTAAAATATTCCAGCCATTCAGTAAAATCAATTTTATTAGCAAGATCATAATAATTACCGTAAATTCCAACTTTCTCAAAATATTTGCTAACATTTTGATTGTAATAATTTTCAAAACTAAATAAATTGAATGTATTTAATCCCATATTGGCCATTAAAACTTTTGTCATCAATCGTGCTGTTCGGCCATTGCCATCGATAAATGGATGAATAATGACGAATTGTTTGTGAAAAATACCAGCTAAAATCAATGGATCAATTTGATTTTTATTACTCGTGATGTATTTAATTAAATCATCTAATAGGTTTTTGATATCTTGATGATTCGGAGGTAAATATATTGCTTTTCTGGCAATTGGATCGTTGACAAAAACGGGTTGCTGGCGCATTTTGCCAGAATTAAGCGAGTCAATCAAATCATTTGTGACGATATGTTGGGTTTTTAATATTAAATTAAGATTGAATTTAATAGTATTATTTCTGATATTTTCGTCTAAAATTTCTAAAGCATTATTATAATTTAAAACTTCTTTTTCGCTATTTCTCAAGTTTTCAGGCATGTTTTTGATAATCTTTTTAACTTCAGTCAGAGGTAAAGGATTGCCCTCGATGCTGGTTGAGGAATGCGAAGAAACTTCTCTGGCGGTTTTTTCAAGTTTTACTAAAGTTGGTTTCGAAAAATGTCGATTGTTTAATTCGGCAATTATTATTCCAATTCTTTTAATGTTTTCTAAAAGTTTTGAGGTAATATTGAATTTTGGTTCAAACATTGTATATCCTTTAGACTAATTGTAGACGATTGATAGACGATTGTCAATATGCGGATTATTAAAACTGAGATACTTTTTTTATACAGTTTCAAACTGTCTCATTTTGCTTCAAATTCATAAAAATTATACAATATAGCAAAAGAGGTCAAGGAATAAGGTAAAGATTCTAGACCCGAGTGTCCCGCCAAGTGCAGTTTGGAATTTTTAATAGGTGTAAAACAAGGCCAAAGAGAGGAAAAGGACACATTTCTCCGTAGTCCACGATTTCCTGCCCCTCGTAGCTCGAAGAGCGAAGTGGGGAGCGTGCTTTTCCAGACTTCCGCCAAAGGCGGATCTAGTCCAAAGGACTATCGGCCTTGGCTCGAAGCCTCTGGCTGAAAAGTCTGCACTACGCAATTTTATTGTTCGACTCCTCGCGAAGCGAGGGTGGAGAACTAATCCTATTTCCCCCTTGACCTTGGCTGTCAATAGAATATAATAAAATTAGAGCAATAAATGCCCAAAAGAGCCTCAATCTTTATTAGGAGGGGAATAAATGGATCTAAAAGAGGATCACAAAAACTCCAACAAAGGGCAGGGTTTTATATATGCCAATCTTAAAAAAGGATTGGGTTTTTGGGTATCTAAATTAAAATATCTTTATTCTGTTATCGTGAACAAAGTGAAGCAATCTAAGTCTCCTCTGTCATTGCGATATCACAAAGTGAAGCA
>CAYPSR010000083.1:0-2635 GCA_964413595.1 uncultured Candidatus Saccharibacteria bacterium | reverse complement strand
AATCTTGATTTATGGAATCAAAATCATCCCCTTGTTGTTGCACTTTCCCCTCCATTTGAAATAGTTAAAATCTAATATCTTAAACCTAAAAAAGATTAAAACAGATTTTAGATATAAGGTTTTAGATTTTCATTGCTTCTTTTTCATTGTAATAATTCCGGAACCTAAAATCTTTGATATCTCCTCAGCTTCATTATATAGTTTATTAGCAAGATTGTAAAATTTAGCCTTGCTCTTTTTAACCAATATTAACCAGTAGAGTGTTTCGTTTGCACTTTTTAAAGCGATGTGAAAAAAATAGATATAATCTTTTTTGGAGTTTGATGCTTTTGCCTCAAAAATATTTGCCCCAACGGATGTTGCTGATCTTAACAATTGATCTGCAATAATTCGTGCGTCATCTTTCTTTAATAACTCGCATAATTTAATTGTTTCTAAGCTAAAATTAACCAGTCTTTCATTAAATTTTTCCTTAAAATTATCATTTTTCATAAGTTTTAATTTTTAGATTTAAGGTTTTAACTGTATCCGGTACAAATAATCATCAGCAGTAAAGAAGAGGGTTTTGTCTAATATTCCTATTAGGTTTTCAGTTTCCAGATTATTACTTTCAAAACTTAATGTTATTTCTTTTTTTTCTTTGGTTTCAAGGTTATAAATAAAAATTTTATTTTTATCCTTAATATTGCTTGAAGCTAGATATTTATCAGAACAAACAAAATTTTGATAATCTAATGACTCATTTATAATTTCATTTTTCCCGTCTTTAGCATAGAAAATAGAGACTATGTCTGATCCATCTTTTTCATAATCAGACTGAACGATATTGCTACCGCAATACCTTGTGTCTAAGAATGCGGGCTTTGAGTCTAGTTTAGATAATTTTAAATTATTCCAATTAAATTTATATAATGTGAAATTTGGATCTTTATCTTCGTAATCTCCCGTATCGCCCTGCACCTCGGTATATAGAAGCGTTGAATTTTGATTGTTATCAGCGAAGGCTACATCTAAGTTTAGTTTGGCAATTATTTTCCAATTAGAACCGCCAGGATCTGAAATGCTTAGCGCTTGTCCGGAATCAGTTCCTATGGTATAAATTATTTTTTTACTATTAGGCGACCATGCTACAGAGGAGATATCTTGGTTTAATAATTGTGCCTTTTGTGTTTTTAAATTATAAAGCCAATAGTAATCAAATCCGTCTAGTAAAGATTCATTATAAAATATGCTGTTTTGAAGCTTGAATACACCTTTGTCGTTATGAATTTTTACAATTGCTTGTGTTAAATCAGGAGACAGGTGTATTTCCACCGGTGCAGAGTCTATTTCCGCAATAGCCTTGTCAGGTGTTTTGTAATTATAAATTTGGTTTAAATAATAGTAATATAATGAGTTATTAATAATTTGCGGAAAATATGATTTGTTATTTGATATTTTTTGAATTGTTGCAGAATTATCACCTGAGCTGATAACATCTTGATTTTTTGCTTGATCAGATTTTTTGTTTGGCTTAAAAACTAAAATTAAAATAACAGCGATTATTATCGCTAATATTAAGAAAATTGGCCAATACTTTTTCATATGTAACTCCTTTATTTACATGGTTTTTGGGATAAAAATGCTTTTATTTTGTCCCAAAGAGGTTTGCCTGGTGTTGAGGATGAGATTGGGGTGCCATTAACCCAAAGTTCAAAATGCAAATGTGGCCACCCAGATGGTCTTACCGCGCCGACTGGTTGGCCAGCTGTAACGTGACCATTGCAATTTTTTGCATATATATGCGCTAATGTGGCATCCATTGAACCATCGTCAGATACTATTCTGACGTTTTCTAAATATGTACCTCTATTTCTTGGGGTTACTCTGCAAGTGCCACTGAATGGTGCGTATACCGAAGTTCCCCGTGGTGATGCAACATCTACGGCATCGCCACATCGTGGGCTACATTGCCAGCCATGGAAACAGCTATGGCTTGATACGTGCTGGGGTTTATATACACTATATCCATGTAGTGAACCATTATAAGGAGGACTACCTCTCGCGCCAGCAATCGGGTAAGCTGTACATTGCGTTGCCATTGGAGCGTTGCCTCCTGTAGCGGTACATTGCTCTTCTATGTCTCTTTGGACTTTTGATACAGTTGTAACCCAACTTGGATGGTTTCCAGGACCAACATATTTTGAGGCAATCTTGGCTGGGGTTGTCAAGCCTTTGTTTAGATAGTTTTCCCGTATCAATCTTGTTAAGTCTACAATCGCAGAATCCCAGTTAGAATATATTTTCCAGCATCTTGGGTTAGCATTGCCTGGTTTACGATAAGATCCAGATGATCCACAAGAAGTAGTAACATTTCCTGGGTTATGTGTAATTCTGCCATAATTTGCGCCCCAGTTCACAGCAAATGTGCTTTCTGCGCCAGTAATCCCAACGATTAAACCCGGACTAACGTTATATTGTTTTCCGGCTGAAACAAATACATTCCCAAAGCCAATTAAGGGTGATGTTGGCTGTTTCTTTTTAATATAATTATCAATACAATTGCCGTTAAATGAGCTGTCCCCGCTTGTTATTACTGCGTCATTTTCCCCAGTTAAAGTCATAAAGCCTAAGGCGAGCATGCCGATAATTGCAG
>CAYPSR010000082.1:0-2644 GCA_964413595.1 uncultured Candidatus Saccharibacteria bacterium | reverse complement strand
ATAACTTCATATATTTCAACCGTAGTGCATTTAAAACAACGCTTAAGCTTGAAAATGCCATCGCAGCACCCGCCAGCATTGGACTAATAGTTATATGGAACCAGGGATAAAATAGACCAGTAGCAACCGGAATTAATAAAATATTATAACCAAATGCCCACAATAAATTTTGATAAATATTACGAAGTGTTAATTCTGATAATCGATACAACTTACTGATTAACGATAAATTATCTCCCAATAAAACTACATCTGCCGATTCTATAGCAATATCAGTTCCTTCGCCCATAGCAATACCGACATCTGCCGTTACCAAAGCCGGCGCATCATTGATTCCATCACCAACCATAGCTACTAAATTACCCTCTTGCTGTAACTTTTTAATAATCAATTGTTTATTTTCAGGTAACACTTGTGCCACATAATCATCCATTTTTAATACACCAGCTACATAAGAAGCATTAACTTCGTTATCACCGGTAATTAATACTGATTTAATATGGTGATTTTTCAAAAATTGTATAAGTGCAGCAGCATCTTTTTGGATAATATCCTGAATACCAAAAATACCAACACAAATACCATTAAAGGCTACCAATGAAAGCGCTAACTTGTCTTTAGAAAATTGTTCTATCTTTTGCTGAATGTCAGGAGAAAATACAACTTTTTCTCCTGACAAAAAAGCCAAAGATCCTAAGATCACCTGTATAGCATTAACATCGGCTTTAACGCCAAAACCCAATGCTGCTTCAAAATTTTCAGATTTAAGTTCGCGTAATTCATTTTCTTGAATTTTCTTAATAACTGCCTGAGCAACAGGATGACTCGAATCTTTTTCAACTGAATAAATAAGCGAAAAGGCATAATCATATGCTGAAGAAAAATTCGAATTTTTTAATTCAGCAATTCTTTCAAGTTCCGGAGAAAAATACATTTTTTGAACTAATCGCTGGGCCCTCGTTAATGTTCCTGTTTTATCAAAAACCATAACATTAATTTTTTTCATTACCTCTAATACTGATGCTTCACTGATCAATATTCCTTCCGAAGCAGCCCGATTGATGCCCACAATAATAGAAGTTGGGGTAGCTAACCCAAGAGCACAAGGACAGGCTATAATTAAAACAGCAACTACATGCACAATCGCTAGTACTAGGCGAGGCTCAGTACCCGCTATAAACCAAGCAAAAAAGGTTAGTAAAGCAATCACAATTACAATAGGAACAAATATCGCCGCTATCTTATGCACAATCCGTTGAACTGGAAGCTGAGAACTTTGTGCTGATTGAACTAACCGTACAATTTTAGCCAACATAGTTGCTTGCCCTACATGAGTAGCTTTCATAACGAATGAACCGGTTAAATTAACCGTTCCTCCAATCACATGGCTTCCTGTCTCTTTTAAAACAGCGGCACTTTCACCCGTAATCATACTCTCATCAACTGAAGATTTTCCTTCCATAACGATACCATCCGCCGGAATACGCTCTCCTGTTTTAATCAATAATAAATCATTGACATGAACCTGATCAATTGATATCTGTTGCCATGAAACCTTACCTTTTTTTTCTACCCGCTTAAATGCAATATCAGGGCGCAATTTTATTAATTTTTCAATAGCAACCGACATATTTTTACGAGCTCGTAATTCAAGATAATGCCCTAATAAAATAAAAGCCGTTATCGTTACGGCACTATCAAAGTAGTAATCAAACGCAATTCCTCGGGATAAAAAAAAATGAGGAATTATTACTAACGCAGCCGAATAAAAATATGCAACCGATGTGCCTAGCGCTATCAATGTATACATACCCAACGAACGATTTTTAATATCCTGAAAAAACTGTTTATAAAAAAAAGCCCCTACACCAAATTGAATTATAGAAGCTAAAATCAATTGCACCCAGCCATTATGCAAAAATGGCACATTAAAAATCATTGCTATATTTAAAAGTAGCGCAACAATCAGACTAATTATTACTTGATTTTTCAATCCAAAAATTGCACTTTTTTTAGGTTCTTCGTGCATATGCTCATGGTGCTCATGCGAAGTTATACGTTCTTCTGAAATATGATAACCAAGTTTCTCTATCGATAAAACAATAGCTGAAGGCATTAACCTTTGTTCATCATAAATAACCAATAAAGAACCGGTAGCAAAATTAATTTCAGCTTTTTGAATTCCAGGCAGCCGCTTCAAAGATGCTTCTATAGAATCAACACAACTAGGACACGACATTCCCTGAATCAAATAATGAACCTGCTTCATAAAAATCCTCTTTTAATATCCCATAACATCTTATTGATAAAAATATGAAGAAAATTCTTTTTATTGAAAAAAAGAGAGTAAAAAAGGCATAATTAAAAAAAGAGGGGGAAATCTTAATGAAATTGATTACATTTTTGTACATGATGCTCCTAAGTATACCACTACATTGCACTCAAAAACCTACTATATGGCTTAACATTTATATTCATGGTACTATTACGCCACGTCTTTCATTAAGTGATTTTTTCAAGGCACTCAATCAAACATCAGAAAAATCAATTTATGCTGAAATAACTAAGCTTATTCGAATGGACCCATTTTTTTATCAAGCACAGCCAATTCAAGGCCTTGGCCTCAAGAAAGCATTTCCCACAA
>CAYPSR010000081.1:0-2682 GCA_964413595.1 uncultured Candidatus Saccharibacteria bacterium | reverse complement strand
CTAGCTCGCTTATCTTTGATCTTTAATCGTCGCACTTACTAGTTGAATTTTCGAAGGATTAAGAGGCGTTAAAAAGCAGATTGATCTTAACCTTAACGGGAAATCCATTTTATTGTATGGTGATAATGGTACGGGGAAAAGTAGTATAACTGATGCTTTTGAATGGTTTTACTATGATAAGGTAACCCATTTAAGTAATGAAGAAATAGGGCGAGATGGAAAAGAAGCATTACGCAATACATATTTGGAAGAAAGCGAGCCTGCTACTATTCAAATTGATTTTTCATCAGATATACTTACATCAGAAAAGTCTTTAAATATTAAGAAAGGAAAATTAGTAACAGGGAACTCAAATTCCGAAGAAATATTTTCACAATATGTAACAAAATCCCAACAAGAAAATTTATTACTAAGGTATCATAATCTAAGAGATTTTGTTGATTATCGGAAAACGGATAAACTAAAATATTTTTCTGATATAATTGGTTTTTCTGAAGTTACAAAAGTAAAAGATGTAATAAAGAAATCTTTTAATGCAATAAAATCTGAAATTAAAAATGGCGGATATGAAAGTCAGATTCAGACGCAACAGTCAACCCTTCTTTCAAATATCGGCGCTAACATTTACTCTGAGATTCAGCTATTTGAAAAACTTAATGAACTGATTAAACCTTTAAATACCGGTATTAATATTAATCAGTTCAATGATATTGAAACCTTGATTGAGAAAATTAAAAAGCCAACTGATAATAAAATCATTGAAAAACTAAATTTTCTACAAAAATGCAGCGATTTATTAACAAATATTAAAAAAGATACTACTGCCATTAATGATCAGTATTTAAAGTATTTTAAAGAATTTGATAAATTATTTGAAGATGTTGAAAGTATAAAACATAAAATCTTTGAAGAATTATTAAATACAGGAAAACATCTGTTATCTCAAAAATATTATTCTGACAACAAATGCCCGCTTTGCTTACAAAATAAAGATACACAGGAATTAATATCTGAAATTGAGGATAGACTTAAAGTAATTGAATTATCAAATCAAAAATTAACGGCATTTGAAAAATTAAAAACCGACACTAAAGAGCTTATTGAAAACAGGATAAAACAAATAGATTCGACATTGACTGAAAAACTGATAAATGAAGAAACTCATATTGAATTTAAAAAATCAATTGAAAATATTAAGTCAAAATTATCCGTTTTCATTTCGGAAATCAACATTAAATTGCTTGCCGGTAAAAGAATCAGGACTATTGCTGAAATTAAACTTACAGATTCTGATTATAATTATATTTCCATTGTTAATAAAGATATTTTATCAATTAAAGAAACACTGAAAAAAGACAATTATTCGGATGTTAGAGTTAAGGTCGAATTTGCAAAGAATTCATTTAATCAGATTAAACAACTGCAGACAAAACTTCAAAAATTAAATCAGCAGAAAGACAATATTGAAATTATATATTACGCTTTTGCAAAAAAGCAAAAAGAAGGTTTAGAAAGTTTTCTTAATAATTTCTCGTCAATTATTAATGAATATTATCAATTTATGAATGTTGACGAAGCGTTTAAAGATTTAAAAATTATTCCGATTGAAGATGATGAAGAACTTAAAGGAATTACTATTCAATTCAAATTTAATGGCAATGAAGTTACTCCAATACAAAAATATTTTAGCGAATCACACTTAAATTGTTATGGCCTGGCTTTCTTTTTAGCTTCTGTAAATGCTTTTAACAAAGAAAACAGATTTATTATACTTGATGATATAATTTCCAGTTTCGACACAAATCATAGAAAAAGGTTTGCGGATTTATTATTTGAAAAGTTCAATGATTACCAGATAATTTTATTGACTCACGAAAGCGAATGGTATGAGTATGTTAGAGCAATCGCTAGAAATAAAGATTGGCTATCAAATAGAATTAACTGGAATGAAGAAAAAGGAGCACACTTAGAAGAAAGTCCTGTAGATATCAGGGAACGTATTGTTAATAATATTAAAAATAATATTGAAACAAATTTAGGGAATGACATCAGAATTTATTTAGAGTATTTTTTAAAGCAGATTTGCTACAATTTGGAAGCAAAAGTAAATTACCTGCCAAATATAACCAATGAAAAGAGAATGGCTCCTGAGATGCTGAATGCGTTAAAATCAAAGATAGATAAGTATAGCAAAATTTTAATTGAGAGGACAACAAATTCAAACATTATTGGAAATCTCCTGTCACATGACAATAAATATTCTTCAAAAATGGGAGATTTAAAAGCATTTTGGAAGGATATTTCAGACCTTGAAAATTTATTTTTATGTGAAGAACAAGACTGTAAAAGTAGGATTGTATCTATTAAGAATTTTGACTCTGTGAATAAAAAAATCAGATGTGGTTGTGGAAAAAAAGAATATGATTGGAAAAGATAAACCCTACACTTTCGTAAGCACATTTGCCTTTCACACCTGCCTCAACGAGGCCAAAAAAGGCAAAAGAGCTTACCTTTGCCAACCCAAGAAAAATTATTCTTTAAATCCCTTCCCTTCAAAAAAAATTAAAAACGCAAACACACAGCCCAATGACAATAACAGCAGAATTGAAATGACGTAACAGCTTGAAAAACAAGAACCGCCAGTGCATAACAGCTAAACCGTTTAGCGCCCCGTTATGCCCA
>CAYPSR010000080.1:0-2792 GCA_964413595.1 uncultured Candidatus Saccharibacteria bacterium | reverse complement strand
CGGACCGGGTAGGATTCGAACCCCAAATAAATTCTTTTAGAATTATACAGGGCAGGCCTACGACCTTATCCTTAACAGTGAATTAACTTAAGTTCTCTGCTCCGGTGGTAGGATTCGAACCTACGACCTTATCCTTAACAGGGATTTGCTCTACCGCTGAGCTACACCGGAGCCGAAAACTTAATTATTATTAATTTTAATTAAACCCGCGTGAATTTCTCTATGGCAATTTGCGCAAACCAAAACACATTTATCAAGCTCTTGTTTTACTCGATTCCAAGATCGTGTATATCCTTTAGCAGAAATTCCAAAATTCTTATCACTTTTTTCAATATGATGAAAATCCAATGCTCCACTAAATTTTTTGTAGCCACAGAAAATACATTTATCGCCTTTATATTCGATTGCCATTTCGCGAATCTTTTTTCTTCTTTTAGAAACAGCTTTTATTAAATACTCGCGACGATCGGCATATTTTCTTTTTTCCTTTTTCATACTTTTATTATATCAAAAGGAATGTTCCACAACGAATTGCTCTACCCGCCTCGCGTCGACAAACTCCGCGAGTCAAGACGGGCCGGGGAATATCTAAAATATAGAAATTTAACTAAGAATTTCTTAAAATTACTCTTAAATTATAGCATTTTAGTATTTTAAAATCAAACTTAATTATAAGATTTTGATATTGACTTTTGAGATTTGAGATATTTGCTATCCCTCACATCGGCCTAAGTGTTCCGGCAAAAACCTGCCAGGCCAAAAGAGATTTAGCAACCAGTGACAAAATAATATAGACCTTTTCGCCATAAAGATAATCTTGCCACTTGCCTGTTTTTTTGTACTGAAGTACTTGATTGATAGCGAAACAATTGAAAAATACGAAAATTGAAAAGTAAATCCAATAAACAAAGGATGGCGCTTTTTGTCCGTCCCCTCCTGCGAAAAATAGATAAAGCGCAATTGCTATCCACGGAATTGCTCCAATAATACTTCCAAATGCAAACGAAGTCCAATCTGTTTTTGCGTTTTGACCTGTGGTGAGCGAAGTCGAACCATTGTGCTTTTCCATTATCCAACCAAATAAAATCATAGCAGCATTTATTCCGAAAATTACAATTAAGGCTGCAATATCGTAAATTCCAACCAGCATTGAAATAATCACCAGCATTATCGAAGCTGAAAACGAATATTCAATCCATCGAAATATATTTATATGTTGGCTTAGGTTTTTTAAGTAAGTTTTATAGAAAACGGTTGAAACCAAAAAATGAAAAAAAGCAGATAAAAATAAAAATACTGCCACAGCAACTCCGATGTTTATATTAAATAAAGTTTCCGGATATGGCTGTAAAGACTGCGTAAGCACATCAAACCTTAAGAAATTTCCAACAACTGGCAATGAAAAACTAGTTGAAAGAGCCAAAACTACAATTCCCTGGATAAGATGCAGAAATCCCATTGAAAGATTCCACCACCTTAGTCCTTTGGCCTTTTGATCTGAAACCTGTATTGCTTGTACTTGTTCCATAATAATCCAATCTATCCATAGCTTTGTGCGACGGATAGTCCTTTCTATTATTAATATATTAACTTAATATTCTATTTTTATTATAGTACATTTTTTAGATAAATGCTCTTTTTTTATATAACTAATTGGCGATATATAATAATATAGTGTATTATAAAAGTATAATATTAATTATAGGAGGAAACTATGGACTTAAAAGAAATGATCAAGGGTGCAGTAACTGGTACCGGTGAAATCACCGAAGCAGTTATGTCAACTACTAAAGATGTAATTGCCGAGGGATCTCATGACATTCTTGATGTTTTCAAGGCTGTGATTGATCTTGGCGCTGAAGGCGTTTTAGATGTAACTAAGGCAGTTGAAGGCGTATTTGTTGGTTCAGTGAATGCTTTAAAAGAATCTGGAAAATCAACCGAACAAGCTATTGGCGAAGTTACGACTGAGGCTGAAAAAGCTGTTGGCGACATAGCAGAACAAGGAGAAGAGTCTGTCGGAAATGCAGCCAAAAAAGGCATTGAGCAGGCAAAAGAAATCGTAAAAAAACCACTGGAATAGATCAAAAAAATAATACAAGAAATGATATTAACATATTGTTTCTTGTATTTTTGTTTCAATTTAATATATAATTAACAATCATGAAAAAACATTATGATGTGGTAATTGTAGGCGCTGGAATTGCAGGACTTGAATGCGCAAATCAACTAAAAGATTCCAATCTTAATATTTTGCTATTAGAAAAAAACCGCAAGTTTTATAATAAATCATGCGCAGGCGGTTTAATGCCTGAAGATTTAGAATTTGTTGATTCAAAATATCTCCGATATGCCAAGTTTAAACAACCTGTTTTAAAACATAAAAGTAATTATCATAAAATTGCCATAAATAATATTTCTAGCTTTGATAGGGCTAGGTTTTTAAAGGATAAGCTTCAAAAAGTAAAAAAACAAAAGAACCTAAGTTTTGAATATATCAATCAATTAAAAATAATTAATGAACAGGATATTGTAATTAGTTCTCGTCGATTAGCTCCTCAAACAATAAATTTCAAATACCTTGTCGGTGCTGACGGATCTACCTCGCAAGTTAGAAAATATTTGAAATTAGAAAATAAAAATCCTTTTTTCGCTTTATGCTATGATCTAAAAAATATTAATTATAATGATTTTATTTGTGAATATATAGAAGATTTCTTAGGATATTTTTGGATATTCGCCCATAAAAACGTTGTGAATATCGGAGCCGGTGGTTTATTAAAACAAGTCTC
>CAYPSR010000079.1:0-2817 GCA_964413595.1 uncultured Candidatus Saccharibacteria bacterium | reverse complement strand
TATTACCCTTAACAGCCAAGGCAAATTCAGTTATTGGCTTAAAGAGAATCAATACTCCTTTAAAATTAAACATTCTAACAATACAACAAGATTTGTTACCAACCCTGGTGCATTCGGCAATGTATCAATCTGGGGCAATATCACAAAACTAAAGATTGTTAACAATAGCATTGATAGTATGATTTGGGTGAAGTAAGTTGAATATTATGAAGAATTTAAAAAACATCTTCCGTGCTTATGACATTCGCGGAACTTATCCAGATAAAATTAATGGAAAAATAGCATATAAAATCGCTATTGCTTTTGCTAATAAACTAAATCCTAAAACAGTAGCGGTTGGCAAAGATATGAGAAGTGCTTCTGATGATGTTTGCGACGGAATAATAAATGGATTGCTAGATTCTGGGGTTAATGTAAAAAACATGGGTCAAATCACCAACCCAATGCTAGGTTTTTCAGTTTGGAAATATGGTCTTGATGGCGGAATTATTGCTTCAGCCTCTCATGATGCAATTGGCTATGCTGGAATTAAAATGATGAGTAAAAATGCTATTACTGTTGCCGGAAATGATCCTGAAATCAAAAATCCTGTTTTAAGTGATGATTTAAAAACTTCTGACACTAAAGGAAAAATTGAAAATCTTGATATTAAAGCTGATTATTTAAAGTTTCTTCTCTCTTTTATTGATGCTAAATCAATCAAACCCTTAAAGGTTTTTATTAATCCATTCTTTGGCTCAATTGGACTTATAATAAAAGACATTATAAAAAATCTGCCAATTAAACCTATATATTTTCAAGCTGAGCCAACTAAAGATTTTGGGAAAATTATTGAACCAGACCCTTTGACCAAAGAAATAAGAACGGATTCTATAACCGAATTTAAAAAGTCTGGATCTGATTTTGGAACAATGTGGGACGGAGACGGTGACAGGTGCTTTTTTATAGATGAAAATGGAGATTTTATTAACGCTCCTTATATTACAGCATTAATTTCAAAACACATTTTAGAAAAATACCCAAATTCCAAAATTGTAGGTGATTCTCGCATTATTTGGCCTATTCAAAAATCAATTAAAGAAAACAACGGCAAATTTATTGAATCCAAGGCAGGATATAAGTTTATTAAAGAAAAAATGGCTAAAGTTAATGCGATTTTGGGAGCCGAGATGAGCGGACATTATTTTTTCAAATCTAACCATAACTGCGATAATGGAATTATCCCCCTTTTTTGGATTTTAGAAATATTATCACAAACTGATAAAAAATTGTCGCAGTTAGTTGCGCCTTACAAACAAGGCCATTTTATGATTGATGAAATTGAAATTGTTGGTAAAAACTTTGATGAAATATCTAAAAAATTAAAATCTCATTTTACAGGACTTAAACAATGTAGTTCAAGCTTTAGCTTGTTTAACACGCTAAAGCGTGGCCTACGATATTTTGACGCAAATCATGACTTTAATAATTATAAAATAAATGAAACAGACGGCTTAACAGTTGAGGCAGATGACTTTAGATTTAATATTCGTCCATCAAACACTGAACCGGATATTAAGCTAAATATTGAAGCTAAATCGAAGAAAACACTTGATCAAATAAAGACAGAAGTTCTCAAATTGATCTAATTAACCTAATTGTTCTAATTTCTAAAAAATGTCGAAATCCGAATGAGGAATGACAAATCAATGACAAAACCATAATGAGGAATGACGAAAAAGAATTCTTAATTCTGATTTTCCCGATATTCAACTATTATAATATTGTTATCGGGATCCCGACTTTATGTTGGGACGTAATTCTTAATTTTTTACTCATTTAGATTTCTTAATTCTTAATTTACAAAAATCTTTGCATTTGCAAAGATTTTTTATTATTATTAAATTAGACAACCCCAATATGGGGACAAAGGATGGGTGAACTCAATAAATGACGGTCTCAAAGACAACTGTGGCAATAGTTGCTATCCTAGTTGGTATTCTAGTGATAGCGACTGGATTTGCTGGAACAGTCGCCTATCTGGCGATGCATCCGCAAAATCCCCCAACCCAAATCGCCTCGGCCGATATAGGCCAGGGCATCGACACCGTCTCCGTCACTGACACCAACGGCAACGCAGCGCCACCACCCCCGCCGTCTGGCCCAGAGGAACTCAACGACGAACGCAACAACATGGGCCAGATCCCTGACCAATCGGCAAGTGGCGGAGCTAGCTGCGACGAGCCCGACGAATCGCAGGCTACCTCGGAGCGAGAAAAAAAGGCAATCCGCGCCTACAAGGGCGGCGAGCCTTACACCTACTCTGTGGTGTGGAACATGTCTGGGATCTACGGCGACGATCCTGCGGGAATCGTTGCCCAGATGATCTTCGCCAGCTACAGGAAGCAAATCAATACAGCCCGCGAATTCTTCTCAGACGACTTCCGGGGGAATCCGGAGTCAGACATCTCCTGGTGGACGACTTTCGGAGAATACGCCTATCATCATTACCTTACGAAGATGGACGCCCAAGTCTCTGAGGGCGAAGCAACCTGTATGCTACACCAAGTCCAGGGCCCTTGGGTCAAGGACTATATCTACCACATGGTGTGGCACAGGGGATGGAAAATTGACAGCTCCTTCGAGGGCTAATCCCACCCCCACCCAACCTCAACGCGCTTGGCTTAACCATGCGATTGTATCCCTGCCATTTGGGACCGCAAAACCAAGCGTTGTTTTTTTTCAGAAAACATTTGTCATTCCGAGCGACGGCGAAGAATCCAAGATAGAATTTTTGTTTATATAGATTCCGGATATTTATTCTAAATTCCGGAATGA
>CAYPSR010000078.1:0-2823 GCA_964413595.1 uncultured Candidatus Saccharibacteria bacterium | reverse complement strand
TTCCGTTTGATGAACCTTCTTCAGAATGCGTTAAAGCTGTTGAAGAAAAATGCTTGTCTGCATTTATATCAAAATCTAAAGAAGAATAAAGGAGAACTGTTCTCCTTTATTCTTTAAATGCTTTATTTTAAAATAAAACGCCAAAAATTAATTGGAAATAAAATTTATTATAGTTTTATTATGTTAATAGTATGAAAAAGATTAAATTTAAACCAAAACCAGGGCAAATAGATTATACTAAAGCCCGTTGGGCGCCGGTGATAAATTGTGTGGTATATTATCAAGGTAAAATATTGCTGGTCCAAAGAAGCAAAAATTTGAATTTTTATCCGAATTACTGGAACGGCGTTTCGGGGTTTTTAGACGACAAAAAGAGTTTGGTCCAGAAAGCGGAGGAAGAATTGAAAGAAGAGCTGGGGATCGCTAAGAAACAAATCAAAAGTCTGACAATGGGTGAGATTTTTCATCAGGAAGCGCCAAAATATAAAAAGACCTGGATTGTTCATCCCATATTGGTGGAAATGAAATCAGACAAAATTAAGCTGAATTGGGAGGCGCAGGATTGTAAATGGATCAGATTAAAAGATGCCAAGAGAATGAAATTGATGCCGGGATTTGAAAAAGTTTTAGAAAAAATATCATTGTAGAAAAATTAATTAAAGGATAAAAATTATGAAAAAAGGTAAATTAAAAATTGGGGTTTGCGGTTTGGTTTGTGAAAAATGTCATAAATATATTAAAAAAGAATGTCCAGGATGTGAACCCAACGAATTTTGTCCGCTTCCAGAATGCGCAAATAAAAAAGGCGTTGATGTTTGTTTTAATTGCAAAGAATTTCCTTGCAATCTGAATTATCAAAAAGGGCCTATAGTTTCAGAACTTTTAGATCATTGGAAGGAGAACTAAAATATTAGTATAATTTAGAGAGAGTAAAAAAATTATATGCATACATTTTGTATTTTCGGCGATAGCACCGCTTGGGGTGCATGGGACTTAGAAAAAGGCGGTTGGGTAAATCGGCTTTGGTTGCACTTCGCAGAAAAAGATACTGATAACGAAGTTTACAATCTTAGTATCTCTGGCGGCACAACCGAAACAATTCTTGCTCGGTTTGAATCAGAGGCAAAGATAAGAGGAGCCGATGTTTTGATCTTCCAAACAGGCGGAAATGATGCCGCCTATGAGCACACTGAAGGCAATCATCAGGTATTGCCCAATGAGTTCAAGGCGAATTTAGAGGAAATCATCAAAAGAGCGCGTAGAATTACCAATAACATTATCTTCATTGGTTTTAAAAATTGCGATGAATCGAAAACAATGCCTGTGCCTTGGAGGGATATTTACTACACAAACAAAGACATTAAGACTTATAACGAGATAATACGGAAAGTGTGCGAAAAAAACAATGTTTTGTTTCTGGATATATTCGGTATTCTGGAAAACAACGATTTTGAAGATGGTCTCCATCCGAATGCGAAGGGTCATAATAAAATTTTTCAAAAAGTAAAAAATTTTCTCGAAACTCATAAACTTATTTAAGAACATAAGTTTGGAGGTCTGGCCTTGTATATTAAAGTTGAACTTCAATAATCTAACCAAAAAAATTAATTGAAAAATGAAATTTAGGATGGAAAATATTTATAAATAGATAAAATATGAAGTTAATTTTAACAGCAGGAGGCAAGGGAACGCGACTTAAAGAAATAACTGGGGATGTAATTCCAAAAGGCTTGGTCCGTATTATAGACAAACCTTTAGTCAGCTATCAGCTGCAGCTAATAAAAAAAGCAGGTATCAAAGAAGTATATGTATCAATGGACGAAGATTGGCAGATTCAGTTATTTAAAGAATCCGTCAGAATAAATGAATTTCCAAAACTTGATTATTATTTTGATACACACCACTGGGGGCATCCCATTAACGCTTTTACTAAAGACAATTTATTAAAATTTATAAATGGCGAAGATTTTTTCTTGACATACGGGGATCTTATATATGATGAACATCTTTTAGGGAGACTTTATGAAGTTGCTCATCGAAATAAGACTTCCGTCGGCTGCAAAGTATTTGCCGAGACTAGAAAACCTTTAGATGGAAACTATATCAGTTTTAATCAAGATTCATCAGGAAGAATTATAGGATACAAACATCAGGACAAATACGAACTTACTATTGATACACCCTTTTATTTTAGAAACTCTGCCTTAGAAGATATACGAAAAGAAGCAATGATGGATGAACCGCGTATAGTCCGTTTGTTGATGAGGATTGTAGACAATGAAGGTTTGTCTATAGTCGAGCCAGAATTATTTATTAACATGAATTTACCAGAAGATATGGAGATGGTTAAAAAGTTTTTACGAAGTCAAACCTGATAAATTCAACCAAAAGGTCAAAAATTAACAAAAAAAATAATATGGCTATAATAAAAAAGAAAATTTGGACAGAATATTTTGAACTTATAAAATCTGGGAAAAAGAAATTTGAATTGAGGTTAGCTGATTTTGATATTCAAGAAGGCGATACTCTTGTTTTAGAAGAATGGAATCCAGAAACAAAAGAATATACTGGCAGAACGATTAAAAAGGAGGTTAATTTTGTGTTTAAATTTAATCTTGATGATTTTGGACAGAAAGAACAAATTGAAGAAAAGGGCTTATATATTATTGAGTTTTAGTAGAATTATCAAGGTTCAACCTCAATAGATTTTAGGGCAGTCATACTTGACAGGGATAGGGTGGTGTGCTATCATAATAGTGGTCTTACTAGCATGTTATTGTTCTTTGAAATCTATTTTTGAATAAAAGATAAAAAGGGAGGATT
>CAYPSR010000077.1:0-2891 GCA_964413595.1 uncultured Candidatus Saccharibacteria bacterium | reverse complement strand
AGATATGTTATAATATAACCATGAGTTATTTAATTTTAGTTTACATTCTTTTTCTAATTGGCTTTATTATTTTTTCAATTTTAGGAATATATCACCTTTGGAAATTTGGTTTTACAGGTGATAGGTCAAAATTGGTAATTTTAATATATTCAGTAATAGGCGTGGGTGTAATAGTTTTATCATTTATATATTTGGGTATTAGAAGCTTAACTTCATAATATGGAAAAAAGTCTTGAAAAAATAATTAGACCACACGAAGGCGAAGTGGTAAAAATGCTTGTTCGGCGTCATTGGCTAGTTTTTGGCTCAATGATGCTTACACTTTTTATTATTTTCGTACTACCAATAATTGTACTTTTAATTATTGGTGTATATTTTCCTGTTATTTATTTGGGAATTACTGGAACAGTAATAATCACATTTATTTTTGCATATATTTTATTTTTATTAGCAGGTTTTTTACTTGGTTATATTAAATATTATTTTGATATAGTAATTGTAACTAATAAAAGAATTATTGATATTGAGCAACGTGGATTTTTCGATAGAAATATTGAAGAATTAGAATTATTACATATTGAAAATATTACCGCTCATGTAAAAGGTGCAATTAGAACATTCTTTGATTTTGGTGATGTGGAAGTAGAAACTGCTGCTGAAAGCCCAAACTTTAATTTTGAAACTATTCCTCATCCGCAAGAATTTTCTAGAAAAGTTATGCAGCTTTATGAAGAATTAGTTCATGAAGAACCTGAAAAATTAAAAGTGGTTGATTATGCAGAGGGCTTGGCCAGATGGCAGACTCAGAATAAAGCCGAAGATGTTTCTGAACAAAATAAAATAGACAATAACAAGTCGGTGAGCACAGATCAAAATCTAATAGCAGAACAAGAGGTTTCAAAAGCTGATTCAAAAACCCCTTATCAAAAACAGCTAGAACAAGCCTATAAAGAAACAGGTGTTTTAAAAGAAGGGGAAGAAGTAGATTTGAAAACTGATGAAAATAAGTGATTTTGACTATAGTTTGCCCGAGTGTTTAATTGCCCAAAAACCAAAAAAATCTCGAGAAAAGTCGAGATTTTTAATTTACGATTCAAAAACTGATCAAATATCTCACCAGCATTTTGTTGATTTAATAAAACATATCAATCATGGAGATTTGATAGTTGTAAATAATACAAAAGTATTTCCAGTAAGATTAATTGGACAAAAAGAAAGCGGGGGGAAAATTGAAGTCTTATTGTTGAATCAGGTTGGTAATAATTGGAAATGTCTAATAGGGGGAAAAGTTAAAAAGGGGCAGGAAATTGTATTTGATAGTCATTCTGAGCGTAGCGAAGAATTTCTCAGCTTGTCTGAGAATTCGCATTCGCTCCTCAAGTCTGAGCGACCTCGGAGTCGAAGACGAGAGATCCTTCGTCATTTTATTCCTCAGGATGACACAAAAACAATCGCAAAAATTATTTCTAAAAATCAGAAAGAAGCAATTATTAAATTTAATAATAGTGGCAAAAAACTATTGAATATTATAGAAGAAATAGGGAAAACACCAATTCCGCCATATATTATTAAAAAAATCAAAAATCAAAAATCAAAAATCAAAATTAATGAAAACTATTTTAGAAGACAATATCAAACAGTTTATGCGAAAAATGGATTTTCATCAGCCGCGCCTACGGCTGGGCTACACTTCTCTGAGGCTCAGGTGAGTGGTTTGAAAAAACAAGGAATTAAATTTGCAGAAATTTGTTTGAATGTCGGGCTTGGAACTTTTGCGCCGATTGATCAAGATAATATCAAAAAAGGGAAATTGCATTTTGAAAATTTCACAGTCCCCTATTCTACAATTAAAAAAATCAAGGAAACTAAAAAAAGTGGCGGAAAGGTAATCGCAGTTGGAACCACCACGGTTAGAACCTTAGAAAGTATTGGCACTCGCCTACCAAAAATAAAAAAATTTTATTCTGGCAAAACTGATTTATTTATCCGTCCTGGTTTTCAATTTAAAATAGTAGATGAATTAATTACAAATTTTCACCTGCCAAAATCTTCGCTTATGATGTTGGTTGCTGCTTTTATAGAACATAAAACATTAAAATCAAATTATGGAAGAAAAAAATTGTTAGAACTATATGAAACTGCAGTAGAAGAAAAATACCGATTTTATTCTTTCGGCGATGCAATGATGGTAAAGTAAGAGATCAGAAATATGAAATAAGATTAAAATACAAATATTACAAATATTATAGATAAAAACTTATTGTTCGAAAACGACAGAGATAATTTGAGAACTAATAGTTCTCGTCATAAATTTCTCGAACAATATTTTTTTATGATCTTTTAACTCTTGAAGCCTTTTCGGACGTTTTGGAATTTTCTTACAGCTTCTTTTTTTGCATCAACGGCTTTATCTTTCATTTTTACAGTGTACTCTTTAATGTCTTTGCGTGTTTCTTCACCAGATTTAGGAGCAAACAAAATCCCTAAAATCCCACCGATTACAGCTCCAGTTACCAAACCTTTTAAAAAATCTTCACCTTTCATTGTTACCTCCAGCTTGTCATTCCCGAGAAATCGGAAATCTATATATAGATTCCGCATCAAGTGTGGAATGACAAAAGTCTATTTATTACTTTTTAAAAAACCTTGAAATTATTTTAAAAAAAGAACCAACTCTATCATAGCTTTCAATCGCATCATCTGCACGAACTTTTACCTTGTCGCTTAGATCAACAACATTTTTTGAGATATGTTTGATATTTTTCAGAATTTTTCTTGAGTAATATATAAAAAATATCAAACCAACAATCAAGCCGATTACAAAAATGGCTATAATTATTGAAGAAATGCTAGATGTAACTAAGTAAAATAAAGACCAATTCATATGAGTT
>CAYPSR010000076.1:0-2917 GCA_964413595.1 uncultured Candidatus Saccharibacteria bacterium | reverse complement strand
CTACGCACCTGGTGGAACATTAACAGATTTAATGACGAATCAGTCGTTTCTTCAACGAGTTATTGAACTTGCAATGAATAGTTCATGGGCTCAAATTGCTAAATTATTTTGGCAAGGCGATACCGGTGCCGGTGGTGCTAGTCCGTTGAGATTTTTCAATGGAATTATAACCAAAATTATTGCTGACAGCGATAGTGATGTAACTTTCATAACACCTGCCGGAGTTATCACACAAGCCAATATTGTCGATAGAATTGTTGATGTTTACAAAGCAATACCAGAACGATTTTTAGAAGATCCTGGTTATAAGATTCACATGTCGCCAGCCGATTTTCGTTTATTACAATTATACAACAACGATGTCAAAAAAACAAGTGTAGGCGTTCTGGATCAAGTAATTGCAGACTTATTTTTAAGCCAAAAAATTGTATCTTATATTGGTTTTCCAAAAGATTGTATTGTTGGTGCAAGAACTTCGTTAAGTGCTGACTCTAATTTTGTGTTCGCAAACTATTTTAGTATAGACGCTGAATTTTCAGGAATACAGGTAGCTAAAACTGCCAATCTGGGCAAAATATTTGGCTATCGAGTTGATTTCATGGCAGATGCTCAATATAGAAGCGGAGAAGATATTGTTATTTATAAACCTGTTTAAAAATTAAACAAAACTTAAAGTTAGAAATTAATGGGATGTATTTTCAATCAAGATCAAACAAAGGCTTGCGGAGTCTCCCCAATAGGGGGGCTTTTTGTTCAAGCGATATATGAATATAATTATACTGAATATCGTGCTATGGTAGACGCTGGCTTAGTAACATTTGAGGCCGATGGCAGTATATCAGCTATTACAAACGCGGTAGGTGTGCGGGCATACAAAAAAGATGTACCGCCAGGCTCAATCGTATTAGGTTCAACAGTAAACAGAAATACTGGGGCATATCCATCTTTTACTCATATGACAAGCTATCCTCTGATTAACAATAAACAATTAGAGAAAAATGTAGCAGAAAGTATGACGGATGAGAAACGTGTTTGTATTGTTGTTAAAAACTCTGGCGAATCTGAATTGTATGGAAATGACCAAGGTATGGTTTTAATTAACACGCCTTACAATCCAAATGATGCGGTTTTAGGTGGAATGATTCCGGTAGAACTTTCAACGGATCCAGACGGTGCGAAAGAAACTAGAATGCCACGCTCTATTTTTGATACCGACACAGCAACGACTATCGCTCTTATTGACAGTCTGACTGTAGCAGGAGTAGCTTAGTATTAACTTTGAAACATCAAACAAAATGATAGTAGCAAAAATAACACGAAAATATTCTATTAAAGGCGAAATGGTCCAATTAACAGAAGGCAAAGAGGTTAGCAAAGATGACTTTGAAAAGTTTTCACCGGAAGCCAAAAAGAAATATTTTGAAATTAAAACTGTAAAGGCAGACAAAAAGTCTGACAAAACAGAAAATCAATAATACTTGTTTTTAATTATTTTTAGCCTGTTAGTTGTTTTAATTAACAGGCTTTTTTTTAAACTAAAAATAAAATGAGCAATTTAAACGGAACACTCGAAGATAATAAACAAAACGGAGAACGAACATCTAAGCCTTTAATTAATTCAATAGATTATACTTATAATGTAAACCGCTTACCGGTAGCACGTTCTAGCGTTGGCGGTATATATTTATATGGAGTAGACAATAATTATCCATATAAAGTAATGGAACTCGCAAAACGTTCAAGTTCTTTAAAGACAGCCATTAACACACAATCAAAATTTATTCAAGGTTTAGGCTTTGACGGTGCAACTGCAAGCGATGTAAAAAAAGGAAATGCAATAAAGTTAAACGAAAATGGATTAACTGCATATAATTTGCTTAAATATTGTGCTTACTCAAAAAGCAATATAAATGTAGCTATTCATGTAAATTACAATCAATTAGGCGAAGCTGTTGGTTTTACTCCTGTTTCTTATGATTTTGTAAGATTAAAAGTATTAGATTACAACGATATTTTTGAACAATTTATTATTACAAATTTTTGGCATTTAGAAGACAATAAAAATAATTTCGGATATAATAATTATACAAATACCGAAACATTTGAAAATTGGTTAAGAGATAAAAAGCTAAACAATAATTTAATTTCGCTTTGTGTTTATGCTTATAATCCAGATCCTTATATTGTACGTGAACAAATAGCAATGTCGGGAGGTATAGAAAACTATCCCGGACAATTATATTACGTAAAAGACACGACAGATGTATATCAGTTAGCTATTTACGATAGTGTTTTAGATGACGCACAATTTGAAAGTGAATCTAAATTATGGAGTCTTTCGAGTGTACAAAACTCTTTCAGTTTGTCTGGTATTTTCAAATATTATGCAAACATGGAGGGGAATGACGAATTTATATCTGTTAAACGAAAATTGCAAAATACTACTGGAAGTATAAACGCAGGTAGAATGCTAGCAGTTCCGTATCTGCCGGGTACTGACGGAATACCAAACAATGTTTTTGAGCCAATAAATTTACAAAACATAGACAAATTATTTACAGTTCAAAAAGAAGAATGCAAACAAAATATAAATGAAATATTTAACACTCCTAAAGCGTTAATCGGAAAAGACACGACCGGAAATTTTGCTACTCAGGACGTGCAAGATCAGTTTAATTTTTACAATTCAATTACTGAACAATTAAGAAACGATGTCGAGATAGATTTGACGAAATTAATAAGTAATTCTATTTTTGAAAGTAGTTTTAAATTACCGATAGAGATAGCACCACTCGAATACAACGTTAAACAAAAAACTAATCAAAATGAAACAATTAATTAGCGTTGCAGATGTACGAAAATACAGGCAATTAGGTAAACAAATCAATTCAGACAGTTTTGCCGGTCATGTGTTAAC
>CAYPSR010000075.1:1655-3007 GCA_964413595.1 uncultured Candidatus Saccharibacteria bacterium | reverse complement strand
CAAAGCAATGTTAATTATTGAACAAAGCCACCTGTCGGATTTGAACCGACGACCTACTGTTTACAAAACAGCTGCTCTGGCCGCTGAGCTAAGGTGGCGGATAGAGTTTATTAATAAAAAATTCGACAGTGTCAGCCCTTATTATAATAACATTTTAAAAATCTGAAATCAAGATTTTTTTGTTTGACAAATATAGTCATTTTCTTTACAATAAAATTAGATATTAAAATGCCTCATTAAAACCATTATATAGATATACTTTATTTTACGGGGCAAGGAGGGCGATCTGATTAAGCCTTTAGGATTTTTAAAATCCCAGTTTGATAAAAACTTTTTTATCATAATTTTTGCGATAATTGCAATTGTTTTTTTTATATTTTCTTATCATTGGTTTTTTGTTAAACAAGCTACTTATACTAGCAATCCGTGGTCAACATATCAGCAAAATATTCAGCATAATGGTTATACTTCAAATAAAGGACCTGTATCTTCATCAGTAACGCGCTGGTCAAAAACTATAAGTGGGGGCACAACAAGCTCCACGCCTGTTTTAAACTCTGACGGAAGCATAATGTATGCAACATCAGGAAATAAAATATCTAGAATTGATGCTGATTCTGGGGCGATAATAAATTCATATGATGCAGACGGTGAAATAAAGGGATCTGTATCATACAATAATGGAGGAGTTTTCTTTGGCGCGTCAGATGGCTATGTTTACAAGTTGAATCACGAGCTAGAGTTTAAGTGGAAATTTAATACAGCAAAACCAATAGGTGGTTATCAGTCTATTGTGCTTAGCGGAAACACTGTATATGTTGCATCTGGCTCAAAGTTATTTGCCTTAACTGATAGTGGAGATTCGGTTAGCCAAACTCCAAAATGGGTTTATGAACCATATGTGGATAATCAATCAGAGTTATTTACGCCTTCTTTAGATAGTGCTGGGAATATTTATCTTTCTGCATATTATAAAACATTAAAAAAATCATATCTTTTTAAAATAAATTCATCTGGGGTTGAGCAATGGCAAAGAGAAGTTGATACTAACAGAATCACAATGCCAGTTGTTGATAGCGGTAGTAACATAATATTTGGAACTACTTCTGGTCATGTGTATTCATATAGTACTGACAATGCTTTAAATTGGGACAGAAATATTGGTTCTCCTGCTAAGGTTCTTTATCAGCCAGCGATTGATAATATTAACCAAAGAGTGATTTTTTCTACAGATACTTATACTGCAGAAGACCCAGTTTCTGATCCGACAAAATATTCTGTTTTTGTTTTAAATAATAGCGACGGAACGATAAATTCTACTTTTAATCAGCCAGGCGGTGGCTATAGATTTA
>CAYPSR010000075.1:0-1555 GCA_964413595.1 uncultured Candidatus Saccharibacteria bacterium | reverse complement strand
AGCGACGGAACGATAAATTCTACTTTTAATCAGCCAGGCGGTGGCTATAGATTTAGATCAGCACCAATAATTGACGGGAATGGTGATTTTTATATTTCAGGAGCAACTCCTGGTGGGAATAAGATTATTAAATTTAAATTAGTTTCCGATGTGATTAATCCTGATATAATTAATATTAATATTGCTTGGGAATATAACGCAGGACCAAGTTTGTCAACTGGTGCAATTATTTCTGAAGAGGATGATAGCGGGGTTGCAACTGTTTATACGATCAATCAAGGAAGCAAGGTTTTTGCAATCGGACCAAGAGAACTGGGGATTACAACTCAAAAAACTACGAATAATATAGGAAGTGTGAGTGTAGGTAGTGAGGTTGAGGCAACAATTAAAATAAACGGCAGAGGAACACCAACGGCAGTGCCAAATGATATAGTCCTAGTGATTGACAGAACATCATCTATGCAAAGGAAATTCCCAAGTGTTACAACAAGGATTCGAGCAGCAAAAAATGCTATGAAAAGTTTTGTTGATCAAGTTTCAGCAAATCCTGCAAATTTAGGAAGTATAGATCAAAGAAAGGACAGAATTTCGTTAGTTTATTTTTCAACAAGAGGTTCTAGTATTTCTGCTGATCTGACAGATGACTATGATTTAGTTATTGACAGGATAGAAAATATTCCTGCAGCAACAGGATCAACTAATATAGGGAGTGGATTGGGCCGGGCTAATGAAGTATTATCTAATGGAAGACCTAATGCAAGAAAAATTATAATTTTAGCAACAGATGGTGGGCAAGCCGTAAATCCAGCAGTAGATTCAAGCCTACAGAATCCTGATCTCCATCCTTCGTGGCAAGACGGCAGAAGCTCTATTTTAAAAAATACAATGGATAAAGGATATAGTGTTTATACAATTGGGATAGGAGCTACTGATAATGTTACTTCTGCTACTTATATATATCCTTCTACCAATTGGTCAATACCTGCTTGTCCTTATGGAAGATGTCCGGGAACAAATAACTACTATAAGTTTGGTGGGTCTGGATATAAATGCCCTGATCCATCATATTCGGGTGGACCAATTTTTGAGACTGGTCAATGCCTTTTGAAAAGAATCGCAATTTATACCCGTAGTGGATATTATCAGGCAAATGATCCAGAAGCATTAACAGGTTTTTATAATCTTATTGCTATTAAGATACAAAAGGTTATTGCAGAGACAGGGATGCAGATTCAAGAACGCATGCCTGATAATATGCAATATTTAGATATTGAAAGTGCTACATATTTTAATTCGTCAGACAATTCAACCAATACTTTTACAGCAGATGAAATTAAAAATAATCAATTGGGAAATTTTTCTCCAGTAGACAATGGTTTTAACTTAACGCTAAGCACACCACTTTATGTAGATGATCAGTTGCGCATAACATTCAAATTTAAACCCATACAAACTGGTGATAATTTGCCTGTTGATGCTAGCTCTGCAAAAATCATATATCATAAAGCATTTAATGCTGGTGAGATTATAACCCCAATTGCTCAAGCTTATATAG
>CAYPSR010000074.1:0-3028 GCA_964413595.1 uncultured Candidatus Saccharibacteria bacterium | reverse complement strand
AGCGCGGGTGCCTGTTAAGCACTAGGTTGTAGGTTCGAATCCTACCCGCGGAGCAAAAGTTGCCTTTTTGTGCTAATTTGTCACCCTTTCTGTGGATAACTCTAGACGATAAAAAAGCCCAGTAATGAGCTTTTTTGTTTACTTGAACTTTTATTGAAATAGGACTATTTTGAATACAGGGAAGTCAATTTATTAAAAGTATAAAACGGGATGAAGAAAACTACAAAAGATTTATTTAAAGTAATTATCATAGTGTTTATGTTTTTTTGTTCTGTTTCCTCGTTTCTTCATAACTTTTTGAGAGGAAAAGAGGAAGAAGCGCCTGTTTTTATTTCTGAAAAGCCAAAATCAGAACTAATTTTAGAAGAACGTTCCCCAGAATCTGTTATTGAAATGCTTTCCAATAAGAAAAATGATTTTTTATTAGTTTCTAATGATTTTGGTGGAACAATAACCGCCACTCCCTACATTCATGATTGGTGTCAGATAGAACAAGATATTTCTTCTGTATCTACAAAAACATTTCAAAGAATTTTTTAAAAAACATAAGACGAAATAAATTTATGAAAAACTTTTTAAAAGAAAATTGGTTTAAATTAGCTATTATCTTACTTGTTTTTCTTTATATCGTCGGCTTTTTATACGAGCAATACCGTTTAACGAAAGTCCACAATCTTGATGTTGTAAATAGTATCCGTCTTTGTACAAATCTTTCTAACGCCGAAGGTGATGCGGTAAAAGATTGTGCAGAGGCAGTAAGACATCAATTTATTCCACCAAAATAAATGAAAGAGAAAAATAAGAAAATATTCCAAATCTTTGTTTTAGCTATTGCTATGAGTTTTTTCTTATTTGTCCCCATAACTAGTAAAGCGGCAGACACTAGTTTTTTGAAGACAATTGCCATGAGAACAAAACCTCCAGTAGGAAAATTAAGCAGTGATTCTACATTAGATAAATATTTGGAGTTGCAAAAAGAGCAAGACCAACTTTTAATGGATAATTTAATAAAATCTTTACCGCAATCCCAAGCATCGATTTGTCCAGTAAATTCTTATTATGATAACTCTGTTAACAAATGTAGATGCAGTGATGGTTATACAGTATTAGATACTCAATGTATAACTGAACAAGAATGGTGTCGTTCTAAATACGGAGTTTTTATGAACTTTAATACTGAAAAAGGAATTTGCGAATGTATAAACGGTTATATCTGGAACGGAAATCAGTGTATAACTTATACTCAGAGTTGCCAAGATATGAATAATAATGATCCTAATATTATTGGGACTAAGGATGAAAATGGAATAATTAATTGTAACTGTATATCTGGTTATGTTTGGAATGGAAATCAGTGTATAACTTATACTCAAAACTGCCAAGATAATTATGGATCTAATTCATACGGTGACGGACAATATTGCTATTGTTCTTTGGGATATGAATTTGATATTGATAAAACTACTTGCAAGAGTATTTTGTGTCCTAAAAATTCAGTAAAAATAAATAACATTTGTGTGTGCAATGAAGGGTATATTATGAGAGATGATAACTGTATTACTTATACAGAAGATTGTATTCAAACCTTTGGTTCTCATGTTTACGGAACAAAAGGAAATAATAACATTTTCTGTAATTGCGAAAGTGGTTACGAATGGAATTTATCTAAGACAGTTTGTGTCAAAAAGGTAGAAAATATTAAAGAAGGACAGCAGAACATACAAAACCAAACAGAGCAAGGAAACGAAGTAACTAAAAAAGAAGATAATATTACGAATAATCAAAAGAGAGTGGACTTTAAAGAATCTATTTCTACTTTTTTAGCAAACATTTCCAATATTTTTAAGAATTTTTTCTATAGGATTTTTCATTAGTATGAAAGAAAAAATTAAAAATATTTGTTTAACTAAGTTATGGTCGTATTAAAAATTGATTTAGAAATATTAAAAAAATGGACGATCGACTCTCTCGGTTATATTGAAGAAAAAAATTGTGATGCCCTAATATTGGGTGGTTTTTCGGGTTCTGTTATAGAATTATTAGGAAGATTTATGCGTCTTCATCCTATAAAAGAATATCCGAATTGTTTTGGTGATTTTCTTGAAAAATATTTACCAAAATATTCTCCATTTAAAAACATTCTCTATGGAATTTTACGATGTGAAGGATCCCACGCTGTTTTAGCGCAAAGTGGTGTTAGTCTTACTTGTGCTGAAAACATGAAAGCTCTACACTTAAAAGGTCATTATGACCCAAAAAAGAATAGAAAAAGTTTAATAATTTATTCTCCAGAATTTATGGATGATTTAAAAGTGGCAGTTTTTAAATTTTTTTCAGACGTTAAAATGAATCCTGATTTAGAAAAGAAATGCCAAGAAACTTTTATTGAGATTTACAACAACGGACAAAAAATTATTGACCAAGAAATAGAGAAAAAAAGATTTAATATTGAATATAAAGGAGAAATGACAAGAGGATAAATCTGCTTTTTGCCCGATCAGTAATTTTCTTCATGTTTTGATAGTCCAGCTCAGCGGTTTATCATAAATTATTTTCCACACCACTTGCTCTTTTAAGCAATTTTCTCACCCTTGTTTACAATTCCCCAAAGTATAAGATTTAATGATGAGAATATGGAAGCTCAGGCAGCTTTCGGTATTTTATAAATAGGTATATAAAAATAAACTTTAGCATTTTTCCAGTAGGTTCGAACGTCGTCCGCCCCGCGGAGCCAATAAAAAATCGCCATCTTGGCGGTTTTTTGGAAGGCGTTTTTTTTGGGTCATTGCCCTTGCCCCACCCACCCGTGCGCACACGACAATTATTCTCCCTTTATTTACAATTTTTAATTTTTGGTGTAGCATTGAAGTAATAGAAAGGTAATAGCACTTATATTTTAATTCTACTACCACGATATTAGTATGTCAAACATTACAAAAACACTCAGAAAACTTAGAGAAGCCAAGGGGCTTTCTCAAGAAAAATTGGCGAGATTGGCCGATGTCGCCAATAATACAATTATTAAAAT
>CAYPSR010000073.1:0-3119 GCA_964413595.1 uncultured Candidatus Saccharibacteria bacterium | reverse complement strand
TGGTTTTGCTGTAATTAATTTTGGACTATTTACCCCGCCAACCGGCGGGGTTTTTTGTAGAGTCCGTTTCCCGATTTAATCGGGATTATGGACTCTAAATCCGCCCGAAGCGAACATTCGACTGCGTGGACATAGTCCACGAGGCGAATTTGAGCGTAGGCGGATGTTAGTTACAAATTTTAATTTTTTAATATGAAAAAAATATTGATAGATTGTTCGTTAACTAGCGGTAGAGGACCGTCTAAAAAAACCGCGGAATTTGTTTGGGAATGTCAAAAAATGAAGGTGAAATATTTTTTAGTCGCAGATGTGAAAACCGCCTCAATATTAAGTGAGTTAGGCATTACTCCGAATAAAATTATAAAAACTAAACTTTCGGAGCAAAATGAGAAAATTTATGAAACATTTAGAAAAGAATTCAAAGATATCGATTTTGATTTTCTCATAAAATTTGGTGCGCGTCCTGTTGGACCTTACATCGCCAAAGAAAAAAATATTCCATATGTAATTGTAGATGGAGGTTTTCCGGACCGATATGAATCATATCCTAGTCTCTATGACAAAAGAACTTACATCAAAGCAAATAAAATTATTATTACAACAAACTTTCCCTGGAAAGCTAAATATCCAAGTTTTTTAAAAAATATTGAAATATGTTACTTCCCCATTTCTGCAAAAACTAAGAAATACCTTACTCTTTTGCGGAGAATGGATAAAGAAAAAATAGTTCAAGAAATAGAAAAATTTTTAACGTCCTTTCCCAAAAATTACGACCTAATTTTTAATCTAAATATGACCGATGATTATATTGCTTCAAGAAGTAGGGTAACCTACGGTGCGTGGTTAACAACCAAACAATATGATCAAACAGTCGGTTTTATCAGAAGATTAATTACCGATTTAGGAAATTTTGCGAGTAATAAAAAAATTGTCTTTATTTCTGATAATAAAATCTCAAAAGTATGCCTAGATCTTTATAAAGACTTTAAAAATATTTATTCCGTAACTTGGAGAAATAATTGGAACTATTATGCTGAAATTGCAATAGCTGCAATTTGCGATGTTGCTGTATGCCGTGCTGCAAATTATCAACCTTTTCAATTTACCCTATCCCGAGGAAATAACATTACTACAGCTGTTCCTGCTGATGGATATATGAATGAAGATGAAGCCGCGATTCAAGCCGCAGCCCTCGGCTTAACTTACAACATCATCTACGATGACGAAGAATATATTAAAAAATTGTTCAGCTTTCTTCAAAACAAAACCCTAATAAATGAAATTTCAAAAAAACAAAAAAGGAATTTTAAGGATTTCGGTGAAAAAAACAACACCATAAAGTCGTTGTTTAAAGTTGTAAAAAGTAATTTTTGATATGAGTGAAATTAGCTCTTTCTCTTTCGAACAGTTAAATAAACGTATTAGTGAAGAATTTGATTGGCAGACGCAATTCCACAATCCATTTGAATTGATAAGAAAAACATTTAATGACTTTAAAGACGGACCATTAGTTTTAGCATTAGGCGCGGTGGGTGGCGGGGGAGCTGGTGAAAAAGCAAAAGGGATACTTGAACAGTTTGAGATGGATAGGGTCCCCTACTTGACTGTTGTAATGAGAAAATATCTTGAAGCAAATCCTTCCATTGCCTCTTTTTTAACACAAAATCAAATAGATTCCCTTATCATCGACGACGCCGGTTCTATCCCAACACTATATCAAAACTGTATAGCCACTTTAAAACATATTCAAAGTCAAAAGGGATCGTGCGGTATCTTAAGTCTTGGTCCAAGAACTTACTATCCTGAAGCCGCTCGAAGACTGGGATTGTCCTCAATGATTATTGATGGTGCAGTGCCGGATAGATGGGAAGATAGAATAGATTCTTTTGGTTTTCCAACAACAGAATACTATCTACCTGCGTACTTAGAAGGTGTATATGCAACAACGTGTGGATTTACCGGATGGCTTCCACCAAAAGATAAATATCCGGAAGGAATGAATCTGAAAGTTGTAGCTCAGCCGTTTTCTCAAAATAAAATTAAATTCTTGAAGAGTTTGGAAGATTTTGCTCCTCAAGATTGTAGAAGAAGGGTTATTGAGAGTGGACAGATAAAAAATTTAGATTTTGATGGGATTATTGTTGTGCCCACGATTGACCAGGTATACCTTGACCCCAGGGCTTTATCTGTGTTTGGTAGATTTTTAACACCTGAACAATTGGGCCAGTCGTATGGATTTTGGGCTGAATTAATTACATCTTGTTCATTGCTATCGAGAAAATTTGGTAAAGAAATCCTTCTTTATATTCGTTGTGGAATTATGGGAGATTTACTACGGCCTTTACTTGAACTTTATACAAACGAAGGAGTAAGAATTATTGAACCGATCAATGGTTTTGTGCAAAATGAAGAGTGGTTATTGTTAAGAAAAGCTGGCGTAGCAATCGGTAGGGCTCCTCTTTGTGTGAGTACAGCAGAAGCATTAGGGATGGAGGATTATCAAATAACAACAGCTATTCCGGGTAGAACGAGCGACGGGATATCTTATATGACAGAACTAGAGGCGTTAAGAACTTTAGCGCAGAGACAAGTAAGTGAAACGGTTTTTCCAGGCAAACCTCTAATAGAAGCAATAAAAAAAGTCATTGACGTAAAAAAACTACAACTTTAAGAGATGTTTTACCAAATGCTGGTAATAAATCCAAAAAGATTGATAAATAATTAGACTTCATAAAAATTTTACTGTCATAATCTGCTAATCATGTGGTTTTGTTGATTGTAGTCCGTTGACATAGATTCGAAATTGTTAAATATTTAATTTGCGATGATAAAAGCGATTCGTCAACGGAAACCCAATCGATTAAAGAATTTTGATTATTCGTCGGTAGGTTATTATTACATCACGATCTGTACAAAAAACAAACAACATTATTTTGGTGAAATTTTGGATAACAAAATGATTCTAAACGAATACGGAAAAATTATTAATAAATATTGGAAATCAATACCAAATCATTATCAAAATGTATTGTTAGATGAATTTATTATTATGCCAAATCATATTCATGGAATTGTGGTAATAATACGTTTGAATAATAATAATCAATCAACCGTAGGGA
>CAYPSR010000072.1:0-3146 GCA_964413595.1 uncultured Candidatus Saccharibacteria bacterium | reverse complement strand
CCGATGAGTTTTGAAATATAAGCTGAGATAAAGCATAGGTTCGCTCAGAATGCCTTCTACACATAAAATAAAAGTAATAAGTAAACGGCCTAAGCGCCCATTACCATCTAAAAATGGATGGATTGTTTCAAATTGATGATGCGCAAGTGCGGCTTTAACTAACGTAGGTAGCGTGACTGTCTCATCATGCAGAAATTTTTCCATGGAACCTAACAAATCCATCACCCTTTCAGGCGGAGCAGGAACAAATTTTGCATTGCCAGGCCGTGTACCGCCGATCCAATTCTGGGAACGACGAAATTCACCTGGCTGTTTTACACTACCACGACCTTTACTTAACAATACTTCATGCATTTCTCGAATTAAACGCAGTGATAAAGGGAAACCGCCTTGAATTCGTTTTAAACCATGCTCCATTGCAGCAACATAATTTGAAACTTCAACGACATCCTGATTCGGCACACCAGCAACCTCATTGTTTTCATACAATAAGAGATCAGAAAGTGAGGATTGTGTTCCTTCAATTTGCGAAGATAAAACCGCTTCTTTCCTAATATACATATATAAGAATAAAGAGGAATCGGGCAAAATAGTACTTAATCCGTCCAGACGGCCAAGCGCCACATTCGCTCGGTCTAATAAAGAGTAGAGTTTTTCCATTTCAATAGCGGGTACTGGCGGCAAAGGCTTAGGCACATAAGAATTGTAACTTTCACTCGTAACCGAACACTTGATATGTTCACCTACTCGTTCTTGAAATGCTGTCATTGTGACCTCCATAATAAAGGGAAGTAGCTTTTCGTTTATTAACGCTCACTCTAACTAAAAGAACTTTATTAAGCAATAGCGTTAATAAAGGATGTCATACCAAAATAGAAATGTCCGCCCTTTCACCAAAATAGAAATGTCCTCTCCGTAATACAATTTGAGTAAACTTAACCCACTGAAAAACCTAAAAAAGAGGTGGGCCAATGAAAGAGGATATTTTGCTAATGAATGGTAAAGAAAGACAAAGAAAATCTATTATTGATGGGGTTCAAAATAGGCATTTTACACTGCTTGAAGCTGCAGAGAGGCTGCTTGTCAGCCAACGTCAAATGAGGCGCATTTTAAGACGCTACGAAGCGGAGGGCGACAAAGGATTGATTCATCGTCACCGCGGGAAAAAATCGAATCATGCTTGTAATTTTAACTTTAAGAAGACTATTTTAGGACTGTATCAGACAAAATACAGGGGCTTCGGCCCAACGTTAGCCGCGGAGAAGATAACAGAAGAAGACAAGCAACCGATATCACCTGAAACATTGAGACTTTGGCTTAAATCAGAAGGTCTTTGGGACGAAAAACGAAAAAGATCCTCTTATCGCAAGCAAAGAAAACGTCGTGAACAATTCGGGGATTTACTCCAACTAGATGGCTCATTCCATCATTGGTTTGGAGAGGATTATCCTACGGCATGTTTAATGAATTTAGTGGATGATGCAACAGGAACAACGATGGCCTTGTTTGATAAAGAAGAAACGACAGAAGCTGCTATGAGAGTATTACAGCAATGGATAGAACGCTACGGAGTTCCAAAATCTATTTACGTTGATCTAAAAACAGTATATGTCTCGCCAAAGACGTTTAAACACAACGACCTAGAAGAGGGTATCACCGCAGCGTTTACACATTTTAGCAAAGCTTGCGCCAAACTAGGTATTAAAATTATTAAAGCGTATTCACCACAAGCAAAAGGCCGTGTAGAGAGAAAACATGCTGTATTTCAAGATCGTTTTGTAAAGGAATTACAGCTAAGAAATATCAAGGATATTCCTGGAGCTAACGCGTTATTAAAAACTTATTTCTTAAATCATATTAACAAAAAATTTTCTAAAATGCCTGCTAATGAGAAAAATGCACATCGAGACGCCAAGCTATTTGGAGATTTAAAACAAATTTTCTGTTGGGAATATACAAGACAGGTTCAAAATGATTGGACGATTAGATTTGATAATAAGTGTTATCAAATTCAAAAAAATACTCTATTGAAGCTAAAAGCCAAACAAACTATCACTGTTCGGCAACATTTAAATTGCTCCCTATCGTTATGGTTTAACAGCAACAAATTAGCTTATGTAGAAACTGATTTTAAGCCTGCTACAGCACGTTTAAAGACAGGATATGATTCTGTCGCGCAAAGCAAAAATTCGAAAAGAAACAGACATAAGTCACCCTGGAGTCAGTTTAATCCAAGATGGCTTAAACAAAAAACAATGGTAAATAAAGAACCAGCAGGTTTATAATGCTAGCCATCCAGGGAGGACATTTCTATTTTGTTAAAAGCGGACATTTCTATTTTGGTACGACAACTAATTTTAATATTAATTGTAATATTTTTTAAAAATTAATTAATTTATTTTTATAAAATATAAAAAAATTATTTTTGAACGAAATAATTTGTGAGTAAAAATTATTTAATTACTCACAAATTTATAACTAAAAATTTTATTAAAAAATGTAAAATCAACCCGTGAAATTTTTTGGCAAACGATCAGAGAAGAGTATTGCGAACTGATTGAGTGCTTGTTTCCAATCACGAATAGGCATAGTCCATTTTTTTGAAACCCCTTTGATTGCTAAATATAATACTTTCATCAGACTGTCTTCCGTTGAAAATTGACCGCGATTTCTCACTGATTTTCTTAACGTATTATTGAGTGATTCAATAATATTAGTGGTATAAATGACTTTCCGAATTTCCTTAGGGAAAGATAAAAATGGAATTATCTTATCCCAGTTTTGGCGCCATGATTTAACGATAGAGCCATATTTATCGCCCCACGTTATTTCAAAATCATCCAGTGCCTGTTCAGCTATAGTCAGTGTGTCTGCGTGATATATTTTTTTGAGGCCTGTCGCAACGTCTTTTTTTTCAGTGTAAGGTACATAATTCAGTGAATGCCTAACCATGTGAATAAGACAGGTTTGAAAAGTGGCTTTGGGAAATAGCGCTTCAACCGCTTCGGGTAGTCCTTTCAAGCCATCGGCGCAAAGTATCAGTATATCTTGGAGGCCACGATTTTTTATTTCTGTTAAAACAGATAACCAAAATTTCGCACCTTCTGCAGCACCCAAATAAAGCCCCAAGACATCTTTCTGACCCT
>CAYPSR010000071.1:0-3342 GCA_964413595.1 uncultured Candidatus Saccharibacteria bacterium | reverse complement strand
TTTTTTTAACTTCTCAATTTTGACAATGACTTCTCGGTCGAAGTCGGATTCTATTTTCTGGATTTTGTTAAATTCGTTATACTCAGCAATTGCTTTCTTTTCGGCTTTATTGTGAGATATTTTTCCTCTACCTGAGAGTATTTTATACTCGTTAAAATTCAAAAATTTATCAACACTTTTGGCTAAATCTTCCATTTTCATGATGTGGTTATTTTCGATAATATTCTCAACATAATCAAAAAAGCCGGAAACAGTTCTTTCTAACTTTTTGATTTTATCTTCTGGCAAATAATTTTTGGCTATAGTTGTGTCCAATTTCAATATCCTGCCTTCAGGTGAATGTTTCCAAGTCGTTAATCCCATATTTGGTTTATTTCTGCTGGCTTTAGTGTAAATGATTTCAGCTGCAGTCTGATCAGTAATGGCAAAATGAAATTTATTCTGTACCATGGCATAAAAGTTTTTAGTGATTTCGGATTTGGGGTCGTAATCCGCACTTATCTCAGCAAAAATATCGGTAATTTGTTGATAAATTCGTCTCTCGCTTGCCCGAATGGAGCGAACTCTTTCCAGTAATTCCTTAAAATAATCCTTGCCAAAATTACTTCCATTTTTTAGCCGATCATCATCCAAGACAAAACCCTTGATAATAAAATCCCTGAGTGTTTGTGTCGCCCAAATACGAAAATGAGTAGCTTTTTCGGAATTAACACGATAACCGACAGAAATAATGGCGTCGAGATTATAAAAATTAGTTTCATATTTTTTTTCATCAGTAGCAGTTGTCCGGATTTTCCGGATAACTGAATTTGCCAGTAGCTCGCCAGAGGTAAAAATATTTTTTAGATGTTCGTTGACAGTTCTTACATCCACATTGAAAAGTTCCGCCATTTTTTTCTGTGTCAACCAGATACTTTCATCTTCAAAGAGTACTTCAATTCTCACATCACCAGACGGTGTAGTATATAAAAGAAATTGATTTTTCCTCGGTAAATTGCTTTTTGGTGTCATTTCTCACCCCCAAACGGTGAGCCAATCCCTAGTTCTTTGCAATAATCGGAGATTTTTTTATCAACTTCAACCATTTCTTTATCTATTTTTTTGATTTCTTTTGAAACTTCTTTTAAATCAATCGGTTCTTCTTCCTCAAAAGTATCAACATATCGAGGAATGTTTAGATTATAGTCATTTTCAGCAACTTCCTTAAGTTTGGCGACATAGCTATATTTGTCTATTGTTTTTCTTTCTTTGTAAGTTGTAATAATTTTTTCAATATCTTCTGCTCGAAGCTTGTTTTGGTTTTTGCCTTTTTCAAAATGTTTACTAGCATCAATAAATAAAATATCTTCAGGATTTTCACGGCATTTTTTAAAAACTAAAATACAAGCCGGAATGCTTGTACCGTAAAAAAGATTTGCTGGTAAACCAATTACTGCATCCAAATAATTTTTTTCTTTAATAAGATATTGACGAATTGTTCCTTCGGCAGCTCCACGGAACAAAACTCCGTGTGGCATAACAGTTGCCATTGTGCCGTTATCGTTGAGCTGATAAATCATATGAGTTATAAAAGCATAATCCGCTTTACTTTTTGGCGCCAATCTTCCATACTGGCTAAAACGATCATCGTTTAAAAATAAAGGATTTGCAGACCATTTATGAGAAAATGGTGGATTAGCAACTATTGCTTCAAATCTTTCTTCTAAATGTTGCGGATGTTCAAGCGTATCTTCTTGTTTTAGATCAAATCTATCGTATCGAACATCATGTAAAATCATATTCATACGGGCTAAATTATAGGTTGTATGGATTGATTCTTGTCCATAGAAAAAGCCAACATCTTTTACATATCTTGCAACGCGCAAAAGTAAAGAGCCAGATCCGCACGTTGGATCGTATACATTTTTTAGGTGTTTTTTTTCTAAAGTTACAAGTTTTGCAAGAACTTCTGAAACTTCTTGAGGCGTATAAAACTCGCCGGCTTTTTTTCCCGCGCCACTTGCAAATTGAGAGATTAAGTATTCATAAGCATCACCTAAAACATCTATTTTAGAATCTTCAAGATGAAAATCTATTTTATCTAGGTGGGAAAGAACTTTACTGATTAATTCACTTCTAGCCTGAACAGTTCTACCTAATTTATCTGAGTTTAAATTTAGTTCAGAAAAAAGCTTGTCAAAATCGTCTTGGCTGTCTGTGCCCATCGTGCTTCGTTCAATGCCATTTAAAATTCTTTCAAGATTTTCAATAATATTTTTAGAACTGCTGCTTTGTTCTACTAGAGAATGAAATAATTCTTGTGGCTTTAAGAAATAACCCAAAGCATCTTTTGCATCTTTTTCTATCGCATCAATTTTCTTTTTGTCTAAATTGATATTTTCAGATAATTTAGAATAATCTTCGCCGTCTGTTTCTAGCAGTTTATTAGCATAAAGATGCATCTTTTCAGAAAGATATTTATAAAAGATAAAACCGAGAATATAATCACGAAATTCGTCGGCATCCATTTTACCACGAAGCTCATTAGCAATATTCCAAAGTTGTGTCTGAAGCTGTTTCTTTTGATCGTCGGTCATATTATATATTAATTAATTGCCTTCATTATAGCACAAATCACACTGAAACAGAAAGAGGCGAAGCTAACTTTTCCAAACCTCTTGTGCGAGGTTGTAGAGCATTTCCTGGCAAACCATTTGACAATTTTCTACATGCTTGATATACTTTAATTAAGAATCGGGTAGGATGTCGACCCGCCGTAACCATTCGGCGCTTAAATATTCCCCGATTTTTTTATTACTGCAATTACTTTATCATAAGTCACTCTTTTGGCAAGATTTTGCACCCGCATTTTTAATTCTTTCCATGCCAAATCATGGGCAGTAGATTTCTTGCCAATTTGCCAAATAGAAACCGTCACATCTTTTCCACTTAGTTTTTGGACTAGATTCTTTAAGGATTTTCTAATAAAGCTCTCATATCCAGGATATTCACGATCTACAATTACCTGATCTCCATTTTTCACATGATCTTTTATTAAAAGATATATAAGCGCTACAAAAGCAACATAAATGAATAATCGTGGTTTTCCAATAGATCGGAAATACCTCTGAACTGTTTTTTTATCATTTCCCGAAATAACAATCGCCCCATTATTACTATTTGAAAAAGCAATAATAGTTTTTCGATTAGTATGTTCAATTTTCCCACTTTGGTCAATTTCTATTTTCATAATTATATTAAATATTAACATATGATTCTCGAATATCTTGCTTTATTATATCACAAAAAAATAGGCTCAGAAAGCCTATTAATTTTAAAGTTATAACTGTTATGCGATGGCGG
>CAYPSR010000070.1:0-3441 GCA_964413595.1 uncultured Candidatus Saccharibacteria bacterium | reverse complement strand
ATGGCAAAACAAATTAAATTCAATGAAAAAGCACGAACAGCTTTAAAAAGGGGAGTCAACATTTTAGCTGACACTGTTAAAACAACTTTGGGTCCTAAAGGACGAAACGTTGTGCTTGATAAAGGATTTGGAAGTCCAACAATCACCAATGATGGTGTAACAATTGCTAAAGAGATTGAATTGGAAGATAAGTTTGAGAATTTAGGTGCAGAAATTGTTAAAGAAGTTGCATCCAAGACAAATGACGTTGCAGGAGACGGAACAACTACAGCAACTTTGCTTGCTCAAAAAATGATTAATGAAGGTTTAAAAAATGTTACTGCTGGCACAAATCCACTTGCCATTAGACGTGGAATTGAAAAAGGTGTTGAAGCAGTTGTAAAAGAATTAAAAAAAGCAAAAAAAGATATCAAGGCAAAATCAGACATTGCTTCAGTTGCAACAATCGCAGCCGGAGATGAAAAAGTTGGACATTTAATTGCTGAGTTAATGTATGCTTTTAAAGATCCAAAATCAGCTGTTATAACAGTTGAAGAGTCTCAAGCCCTAGGATTGGACAAAGATGTTGTTGAAGGTATGCAATTTGATGAAGGCTATTTATCAGCCTATATGATTACTGACACCCAAAGAATGGAAGCTGTTTTAGAAGATGTCCAGATTTTACTTTATGATGGAAAGATTTCAGCAATCAAAGATATTTTAGGATTATTAGAAAAATTAGCTCAAACTGGTAAAAAAGAGTTACTTATAATTTGCGAAGATATTGAAGGTGAAGCATTGGCTACAATGGTTGTAAATAAACTTCGTGGAGTATTGAATGCTGTTGCTGTTAAGGCTCCTGGGTTTGGGGATAATAGAAAAGAAATGCTAAAAGATATTGCAGCGTTAACTGGTGCTCAGCTTATTTCTGAAGAACTAGGACTAAAACTTGAAAAAGCTGAAATTACAGTGCTTGGTAAAGCCAGAAAAGTTGTAATTACAAAAGATAATACTACAATAGTTGATGGTGCTGGTAAGCAAACAGAGATAAATGCTCGAGTTGCTCAAATTCAAAAAGAGATAGAAAAAGCAGCTGACTACGACAAGGAAAAATTAAGCGAAAGATTGGCAAAATTAACAGGAGGTGTTGGGGTTATTAAAGTTGGCGCAGCAACTGAGGTTGAACTTAAAGAAAAGAAGCACAGAATTGAAGACGCGCTTTCCGCAACCAGAGCAGCAGCTGAGGAAGGAATCGTTCCTGGGGGTGGAATGGCGCTATTAAAAGCATCAAGCGCGCTAGATGATCTAAAACTTGAAGACGAAGAGATGGTTGGTGTTGCAATTTTGGCAAAATCTTTAGAAGAACCACTCAGACAAATTGTTTCAAATGCTGGCCAAGAGCCATCAGTTGTAATTGAGGCTGCTAAAAAGCAAAAGTTAGGTTTTGGTTATGATGCTTCAAAAGACGAATTTGTTGATATGATAAAGGCTGGAATAATTGATCCGGTTAAAGTTACAAGAAGTGCGCTTCAAAACGCCGCATCTGGTGCTGCAATGCTTTTAACAACCGAAGCAGTAGTAACTGATCTTCCAGATAAAAAAGACAATGGTGGTGTGGCTGGAATGCCACAGGGAATGGGTGGAATGCAGGGAATGGGTGGTATGGATATGATGTAATTCGCCTTTGGCGAATTACATCCGCAGATTCACGCGGAATGAACGCAGATTCACGCGGAAAAATGCCTGCACTCCGAAGCCTTGGCGAAGGACGTGTCATTGGGAGCCCGAAGGGCGTGGCAATCTCACTCCTTGTCATTTTCGACCCGGAATCTATATAATAAGAATATTATTGTTCGACTCCGACGAAGTCGGGTGGAGAACTAAGTCTGTCATTTCGAAGGAGTAATAACGACTGAGAAATCTCATGAGACTTCTCGCTTGTCAGCTCGAAATGACAATCTATGGTTATTATTAAAAATAAAATAGGATTAAAATGACTGAATTCGTAAAATCACCACAAACAGAGTCAGCAGAAACAGAACCAAAAGGCAAATGGGAATCATCAGGTTTTGAATCTAGCCGAGATGGTTTATTTCATATTCCGGATGAAAATTGGAGTTTTGAAGAAGTATATAATTTAGATATGGAAGATAAGCGGGCAGAATGGTGGGAAGAACCAGGATTACTTAATGCTTATGCTGTTTATGAATTAAATGAAGAAGGAGATTTAGAGAAAGTTTGCTACGCGGCTACAGGAACCAAGGGCAATGGCGGAGTTGGAACAGTTATTGAAGATATTAATTCTGAGAAAATTCAAAAGTTAATTGCTCATAAGGAAGTTGTTAGATACGATCGTGAAAATAAATTAAAAATTGCTGGATCATTTTTTGTAGATGCTTTACTTTGGGATTTAGAAGATATTAACGAAGCCGAAGGGGAATATAAATATCAATTATTTAAAAATACAGAACTAAATTCATTGGCAATTATTAGAACTAAAAAAGAATAGATTGAATCAATTTAAAAAATATTTAAAATGGAACAAGCACCACAACCACAACCAGAAAGAACAATTGATGTTTTTAGTTTACCGACTACTTCTGCTGGGGTAAGAATGGTTTTTGGTCAAGAATATAAAATGCCAAGTGGATTAGTAAATAATTTCTGTCATTCATTATTTGTTCATAAAGAAGATGTTAAGATTGATACACTTCAAGAAGATAAGCTAAAGATTGAAGATTTTGTTGGCGTTATAGAGGGCGTTGTTATACCAAGTAGCCCGGGTCTAAAAAATATTGATCTTAATGACTATTTAAGAATTAGCCCAAAAGAATTAGCCCAATTATCTGGAACAAAATCAGGGCTATATATTGATATAGAAACACTTGGAAGATACCCGGTTTTTTCAGAGAGGACAAGGTTGGGTGTTACTGCAAGTGGCGAAGAAGTTTATCGTGATTATGGTATAAATTTGGTTCAATAATTTAAGTAGATTCCTCACATAATTTAAAATGACATTTAGAACTATTATCAAATTATATTAAATTAATATGCTCTTATTTTCGCCAGAACCACAATCTCCAGAAAATCCACGATCGATTTCTGTCTTAGAATTGCCAAAAACTTTAGCAGGATTTCGTACTATTTACATATCTAAGTGGCAAGTGGATAAAGGAACAACCCGCAATTATAGAAGATCAGTATTAATAAGGCCAGAAGATTTTGATCCAAATTCATTTCAGGCTTATGGAGAATTTGGCGATATAGATATTGAGTCTGTGCCCGGGAATTATTTGGTAGAAACACCACATCATCAACATTTATTTCCTGAAAATTTATGTAAAGTAGAATTTGATGATCAAGGATACGTAAGAATAACCCCAAAGAATTATTCAGAGGATTTAAATGGAATGAGGCGAGCGGAACTTCTTTTTGCTAATTTAGGTGGTTTTCCGGTTTTTA
>CAYPSR010000069.1:0-3567 GCA_964413595.1 uncultured Candidatus Saccharibacteria bacterium | reverse complement strand
TCTTGCCTGCCTCGCTCCTCGAGTCTGAGTCTCGGAGTCGAAGACCGGTAGGCGGAGATTCCCGATGCCTCGCATAGAGCGAGGATACGGGATCCCGATTATAACATCGGGACTTCGCTTACACTCAGAATGACAATTGGGAAATAGGAAATAAAAACATTAAACCATGAGTGTCATTGCGAGGAGCCCGAAGGGCGACGCGGCAATCTCATTATTTAGACGGAGGGGGCAGAAAGAATTTAAATGTCAGAAACTTTATCCGAGTTATCACCAGAACAAATTCAGGCAGAAGTTGCAAGATTACCGATAGAACAGCAAGCGTTAAGACATCATTTAAAAGCACGAATTTGCACCGAAGCTTGTTTTGGCGAGAATGTATCCAGCCTTGAGGGCATTATTATGGCTGGTTATTGTTTAGATATGTGTGCTGATTCCAATACTTCATTTGGTCAAATTGTAAAAGACACTATATATTTAGATAAAAAAATTTTTCGATTAATGAAAGCAACTGGTAAGCGGGAAAATGAAGCGGTTGAAATGTTGTGCGAAGAAATAAGTTTGGATAAAGAGATTTTGAAAATGATTGGTAATATTAAAATTAATCCGGCGGAAATATTAATCACAGACTATAGTTCAGATTATTTAAAAGGATTAATTAAACAAATATTAAAAAGAAACGAATATTTTTCAATGGCATAATAAATATATTGTTCGAACATGAACAACTGAGATCCTGAAATAAATTCAGGATGACAAAATAAGTTCTCGGATGATAAAGACCATCCTCGAACAATAAAATACAATCTGTATATTTGTAAAAATCTGTAGATCTGTAGGATTAAAAAGTTAATAGAAATAAATATTTTAAAAAAATAATTAATAGAATTAAAAATTATGTCGAGAGGCAAAAGTAAAACAAAAAGACGATTAATAGATCTTGATCCCAAGTATCAATCTTTGGTTATTACGAAATTGATTAACTATACTATGGAAGGTGGCAAAAAATCAATTTCTAAAAGAAATGTATATATTGCTTTGGAAAAATTAGAAAAAATGGCAAAAGTACCAGCGCAAGATGCTTTTAATAAAGCACTGGAAAATGTAATGCCTTCTATCGAGGTGAGATCGCGCAGAATTGGTGGAGCTAACTATCAGGTTCCGGTTGAAATTAATGAAAGAAGAAGACAAACATTAGCGCTTCGTTGGATTATTAATTTTGCAAGAGCAAGAAAAGGCGTACCTATGGCAGATAAGCTTGCAAATGAATTAATGGATGCATACAAAAATCAAGGATCAGCGATTAAGAAAAAAGAAGATACACATAAAATGGCAGAAGCCAATCGCGCCTTTGCCCATTTTGCGAGAATGTAAAATTAAAAAAATATTAAATACTAAATTTTAATCACCAATCAAAGTCTAAATACTAAAAATTAAAGTTTAGAAATTAAATTTTATGATTTGATTGGATATTATAGTTTATAATTTATGATTTAAATTAATGGCACGAGAAACATCAATCGACAAACTGCGAAATATCGGAATTATCGCTCATATCGATGCCGGTAAAACAACCGTTACAGAACGGGTTCTTTTTTATACTGGTAAAAAACACAAAATTGGAGAGGTTCACGAAGGTCAGGCAGAAATGGATTGGATGGAACAAGAGCAAGAGCGTGGTATTACAATTACCGCAGCTGCAACAACCTGTTATTGGCCATTGCCAAATTGGATTGATAAAGACAATGCAATGATTAATATCATTGATACCCCAGGCCATATTGATTTTACCGCTGAAGTTCAAAGATCTTTGCGTGTTTTAGATGGCGGTGTTGTTGTTTTCGATGGTATGGCTGGAGTAGAGCCACAGTCTGAAACAGTATGGCGTCAAGCAGATAAATTCGAAGTTCCAAGAATTTGTTTTATAAATAAAATGGATAAACTCGGTGCAGATTTTTACAAATCATATGATTCAATAATTGAAAGACTTCAGGCAAAAGCTGTAGCAATTCAGATTCCGATTGGCGCCGAGGAAACATTTAAAGGCGTTATTGATCTATTTACCATGAAAGCATATATTGCTGATGATGTTTTAGGAAATGAAGTAACTGAGTCTGAGATTCCAGGCGATTTGAAAGATAAAGCGCAAGAGTGGCGAAATAAAATGATTGAAGCAATTGTTGAAACAGACGATGCTTTGCTTGATAAATATTTAAACGGTGAAGAAATCGATAATGTTGATTTGCAAAGAGCATTAAGAGTTGCAACTATTAAAAACAAAGCCAATCCGATATTAGTTGGGTCAGCTTTAAAAAATAAAGGTGTTCAACTATTACTTGACGCGGTTACAGCGTATTTGCCATCACCAAAAGATGTTGGAGAAATTAGTGGCCATGATTTGAAAGATGATGAAAAAGTAATTACAAGAAAACCAGTTGATGATGAGCCATTTTCATCTTTAGCTTTTAAAATTGCAGTTGATCCATATGTTGGAAAACTTTGTTTTTTTAGAGTTTATTCTGGGAAGTTAGAAGCCGGCTCATATATTATTAATTCTTCAAATGGTAAAAAAGAAAGAATTGGTCGAATATTGCGAATGCATGCAAATCATCGTGAAGATGTTAAAGAAGTTTATGCAGGAGAAATTGCTGCTGCTGTTGGGCTTTCAAATACAGTGACAGGAAACACTCTATGTGATGAAAAAGATCCAATTATACTTGAGTCAATTAATTTTCCTGATCCAGTTATCTCAATTGCTATTGAACCAAAAACAAAAGCTGATCAAGACAAACTTGCAAATGCTTTAAAGAGATTGGCAGAAGAAGATCCAACTTTTGTTGTGTCAAGTGATGAAGAAACTGCTCAAACCTTAATTTCAGGAATGGGGGAACTTCACCTAGAGGTTTTGGTTGATAGAATGAAACGCGAGTTTGATGTTGAAGCAAATGTTGGTCAGCCAAGGGTAGCATATAGAGAAACAATTTCAAAAGAAGCTAAAGCTGAACATAAGTTTATTCGTCAAACTGGCGGACGTGGACAATACGGCCATGTTTTAATTGAAGTTAAACCATTAGAGCATGGCGAAGGATTTAAATTCGTTGATAGTATTGTTGGTGGAAAAATCCCAAAAGAATATATTCCTGCTGTTGAAAAAGGTGTTAAAGAAGCTATGTCAAGAGGTGTTATTGCTGGTTATCCGGTCTCAGATATGGAAGTTAGCTTATACGATGGATCATATCATGAAGTTGACTCTTCTGAAGTAGCCTTCCAAATTGCTGGTTCTATGGCACTTCAAGATGCTGTTAAAAAAGCAGGTCCAGTTCTTTTAGAACCGATTATGAAGATAGAAGTTATAACTTCTCAAGAATTTATGGGAGATGTTACAGGTGATCTTAATTCCCGCCGAGGACAGATTTTGTCTATGGATGATAGAGGAAACTTGAAAGTTATTGATGCTAAAGTACCGCTTGCTGAAATGTTTGGTTATGCAACATCGCTTCGGTCACTGACATCTGGACGAGCAAGTTTTGTTATGGAAATTGATAAATATGAACCAGTCCCAAGCCACGT
>CAYPSR010000068.1:0-3644 GCA_964413595.1 uncultured Candidatus Saccharibacteria bacterium | reverse complement strand
TTGCTAAAAAATTAGATGTAAAACTTACCGAAGATGGTCATATTGAAACAGACAGATTTCAAAAAACATCTGTAAGCGGTATCTATGCGGCTGGGGATTCTACTGATTACCCATTAAAGCAAATTATAACTGCAGCAGCCCAGGGTGCTGTGGCGGCAAATTCAATATATCAAGAAATTCAGAAAAGAGATTAGGCAGATAGAATATTAGAAAACTAGATAAAAAGATTATCTTTTCTTGTCATCCTGAACTTGATTCAGGATCTCTTTATTTTTGAATGTAAATTAGATATAATATTAAAGTATGCGGGTGTCGTATAAAGGCTACCTGCCTGCCGGTAGGCAGGTTATGCCTACAAAAAGTATGCGGGATTAGTATAGTGGTAATATGCCACCCTTCCAAGGTGGAGACGCCAGTTCGACTCTGGTATCCCGCTCTTTAATAATAAGCAAATAAAATAATTGAAAGGAGTTTTATGTCGGAAACACAAAGTGATATAGTTCAACAGCTTACGGTGCAAGGCACTGAGGAGTGTAAAAGAGATTGGGATCAAATTGTTAGTCGTGCTCCATGTTTTGGTACTTGTAGACCAACAGAACCAATTCCTCTTAAAAGGCTAGAAGAATTACAAGAAATCATTCGAGCAGTAGAATCAAGAAATTCACAATGCGGTGATTAATTATGAAAAAGATTTGTATAATTTATTGCAATGCTGTATAACGATAAGAAATTATTAATAAGGGGTTAGAAGGAAGTTAAAATGACTATAAGAACAGCACACCCAATCTATGAGTATTCTGACGGAACAGGAAGAGATAAGACTGGATATTTAGCAAGTCAATTAGCGGCAGTTGAGCGTAGTCATCGAGAAGAAATGGAAGCATCAGTTAATATTCTTTGGGGAATTTGGACAAGACCAAAGACAGCTGATGAGGTCGCTAGAATTCGGCAAGAAATGGATCAAATGCTTGCTGAAAAAGAGAATGAATTTCTTCGTAGATATGACATATTAAAAAAAGGTTGGAATAAATCAATGGAACTAGCAAAAGATCTTAAACCGAAAGTTGATAGAGCAGGGTGTATTATTGGAATCGAAGGACAAATTAAACAGCAATCAATCAATCTTGATTTTCACGCAGAAGAATGTCCGTGGGAAATTTTAGGCGAAATGATAATTAGGGCACATTCTAAAACTGAAAAGAGTAAATATACTAATAAAAGACACGAATTTGCTGGTATGTTAGAAAATCCTTTGGTTCTTCTTACTCAGCAGGTTGGCACACTTAATGGGATATGTTTAGATAGTCGTGAAATATATAGAATTGCGTCAAGAATGTACTATCCATTACTTTGTGTGAATTGTGAAGAAATATTAGAGAAAAGAATGAGGTTTGCAGAAGCGAAGGCCACGGTTTTAGGAGAATAATAAAAAGTTCTAGAAAATTAGATTGATTTTTGGTAAAATATAGTTAGTTTATATATTATTAATTTTTAATTATGAAAAAGATTTGTTTATCAAGTTTTGTTAATTCAATAATTACTGCTACTTATATAACCGGCGTTGCTTTTATTATGTTTAATGGTGACAAGATTTTTGGAAAGATAGATTCTGTAGTTTCTGTAATCGCATTTTTGACACTATTTGTTTTGTCAGCTTTGGTTGTTGGCGGACTACTTTTGGCAAAACCTATTATGAATTATATAGATAATAAGAAAAAAGAAGCGGTTTATATGCTTATTGCTTCAGCCGGTTGGATGTTATTGTTTTTTATAATTGCAATGGTAATAATGTTAATTGCAAAATAATCTGGACTAATGAAAAAGATTATAGTTTTCGCATCTGGCACAGAAAATGGGGGCGGAAGTGGTTTTGAAAAACTTGTTGAAAACTCTAAAAAAGGAATTTTAAATGGCAAAATTGTTGCAGTAATATCAAATTATAAAAATGGTGGAGTATTTGAAAAAGCAAAAAGATTAAAAATAAAATTTGAATATTTTTCCGGACATTATACAAAAGAAAATTATCAACAAATTACCAATAAATATCAACCTAATTTAATTTGTCTTTCGGGTTGGTTAAAATTGGTAAAAGGATTGGATTCAAAAAAAACCATTAATATTCATCCCGGACTTTTGCCGGAACTCGGAGGATTTGGGATGTATGGAATCCATGTTCATGAATATGCAATTGAATTATTTCATCAGAAAAAGATTAAAAACACAGCCGTTTCAATGCACTTTGTAACTGAAAAATATGATCAAGGCCCGGTATTTTTTCATTTTCCAGTTGAGATTCTTAAAAATGATACGCCAGAAATTTTGCAAAAAAGAGTTAATGGAATCGAACATAAGTTTCAATCGAAAATATCAAATATGGTTTTACAAGGTAAAATCTCATGGGATGGCAAAAAGCCAAAATCATTAAAAGTTCTAAAAAAATATAAGTATTTAAGATCTAGATATAAAAAGCATTTTTTGCTATAATTAAGTTGTAAAATCTTTTTTTATATTTTGAGATTTCTATTTTCTCATTACTCATTTCTCAATACTAATTCTCTGCCCCCGTAGCTCAGTGGAAGAGCAGTTCCCTTCTAAGGAAAAGGTCGCGTGTTCGAATCGCGCCGGGGGCGAATTATATAGTTTCCTGCCCACCGATAATCGCTACACGAGTCGTGAACGAATAGTTCCTAAAAGACGAGTGCTAAGATTAGGTGGGTTCGAATCGCGCCGGGGGCGAATTATATAAAATTCAAATATCAAAGTTCAAAAATCAAAAAATAAAAGAAACAGCTTTTCATCTGTATCTTTTATACTTATGATTCAAATTTTAAATTTTTGCAAAATGTATTACTGCAAACAAAACTGCAATTCCCAAAACCGTCATTAATGTTGTTCCATATGTTGGATGTCTGTGATGGCTTTCTGGAATTAAGTCGCTGGCGCCGATATAGAGAAAAAATCCACAAAATATTGCCAAAATCAGACCTAAAATATCATTTGATACTGAAAAAAAGAATGTGGCAACAACTCCTAAAACTGGCGCAATTGCGTCGATTATAAGCCATTTAAATGCAGTTTTAGACTTTCCTTTGGTTTTTAAAATGTAATTTACAGTATTAATTCCATCAGAAAAATCATGGGCTAAAACAGCCAGGGCAACAATAATTCCAACTGCTGGCGAAACCTTAAACGCTAAACCAATTCCTAAACCATCTAAAAAACTATGAAACGATAAGGCTGTTGCTCCGTGAAACCCAGAATGTTTTTCATTTTTGCAACTATCTTCTTCTTTATGATTGTGTATTTCTAAAAATCTATCCAAAAGCATAAAAATCACAAAGCCAATTGCAATAAATGAAGCAATAAAACTTATTTCATATTTTTGCATTGATAAAGTAATTGATTCTGGAATAAGATCAAAAAAAGCAACGCCAATAACTGCTCCGGCGCTAAAACCTAAAATTAAGTGGAGTTTGTCCTTAAATTTTAAGGCGAATAATCCACCGAGTATTGTAAAAATAAAAGCTAAAATACCAAAAAGTATAATCATTATGCAATTATGATATAATATTTTACTCATATTTGCAAAAAAATATTTATTTTTGAGTCAAAAAATGCTATAATTAAATCATAATATTGTTTTA
>CAYPSR010000067.1:0-3700 GCA_964413595.1 uncultured Candidatus Saccharibacteria bacterium | reverse complement strand
ACTCCTGGTTAGATGAAAAACGTGGAGGCGATCCAAAAGCTGATCCAACCATGTTCAATGACAATCTTGAACCAAAACCAGCCTATTGGGCTATTAACAGACTATTTCAAGAAAAACTATCTCCATAAAGCCTTGATACAATTTCGTCCCAACCGCGGAGCGGAGGCGGAAATCTTTGTTATGCGTTATACTTTCTTCTACCTGACACCAAAATGCGTATTTTTTTTACTATGTATAGCGAAGGGCTTGATAGAACCAGATAAAATTTATTCAAGAAAAAAAGCACCCCAGACGACTGGTAAAGAACGACAAAATTATAATATTTATCGAAAACTTCAAGTTTGTGGGTTGGCAACACTTCGTAAGAAAATCTCAACTACCAAACTCTAAAATTTTTATCTCTTTTAAACTAAAACCTTTATTTTCAAATATTTTTTCTACAATCAATTTGGTAATCTGATAATATATGATTGCTATGAATCGGTTCCTAAAAATTTTAGTTTTGATTGAGCTAGCAATTATTTTATTTTTATTTTTCAAAATAAACCTAAAACGAAAAGACATTCTCGGAGCTGTCTATATAAACCCAATAAAGAAAGAAAATATTGTATTTGCCCCAACTAACAACCTAAAATATTTTTATGAACCACGACCAAATATTAAAGAGAGAGATAAACCTGAATGGATGAAACAAGAAATCGTATATACTTATAACTCTGATGGATTAAATGAACGATTTGACTATCCTGTTAATAAGCCTAAAAGTACTTTTCGAATAATAACTTTAGGAGACTCGCACACGTTTGGATTTTATGTTAATACTAAAGATAATTGGCCTGAACAATTAGAAGACATACTGAATGCAAAATTACAATGTAAAAACATGGAGAAAATTGAAGTGATAAATTTAGGGGTTTCTGGATATGACATTCAATACTCTGTTGAAAGATTTATAAGAAGAGGATTAAAATATAATCCCGATTTAGTTGTGTGGTTTATTAAAGACGAGGACTTCTCCCAATATTCTGAAGATAACAAAAAAAATGAGTTGGTTTTATTAGAAGAATTAACTCAAACAAACTTAAATATTGATCACAACGAGATTGTTGATCCTATTAAGTTTTATGAAAAGAGCGTAAACACCTCTATTAAAAAATTTGGACTAAATAATCTTTTTGATTTTAATTACGGTCTGATAAAGTATTTCAGAAAAAACGTTTATCAAAATAAATTAATAATAATGTCATATCCTATTGAAGACAACCTTCTAATTATTCCCAGAGTAAAAAAACAAAAAGAGTTCACAAAAAAATTAAATAGGGAATTGGGTATTTATTTTTTTGATGGAATTCTAGATATCTATACTAGAAATGATCTTAACTTTGCTCCATTTGATCTTCATCCTAATACAAAGGGTCACCGGGCTATAGCCGAATCGCTTGTAAAATACTTGATAGAAGATAAAATTATTCCTTGTAATAAATAAAATGAACAGTAAAACACTGTTGATATTCATCATTGTTAAATTATTGCTTATAATTTTTTTTACTCATAGAATCATTGGCCATAATTCTAGATTATTGAAAAACTCAATCGCCCTCAGTTACCCTCAAATCAATAGTAGAGACATTGCTGATTGGGAAAAAGTTAGCCTCCTACGCCAGTGGGTGTCTGAAAATATTCCTTGGGGTTCAGAATCAGTTCAGTTGGGAGATTTTATTTGGGAAAAAGACGCCCCTGAAGCTTTTAAAATTTTTTCTCAACAAACAACGGGTGGCGTTGATTGTTTTGGCTATGCTTATCTTCTAATGAAATTATACAAACTATACGGCTATGAGGCATATAGTTATCATTATGGATCTCTAAATGATTGGAATCATGTTATTACTCTTGTAAAAATCAATTCTCAAAATAAAAAAATTTTGGCTATCCAAGATGCTACATACGACGCAACTTGCGTCAATAAAAAAGGCGCTCCCTTTGATTTCTATGATTTTTTATTAACTTTGAAACAAAACAAACCAAATGAAATCAAAATTTTACAAGGACAAGCCAAACCTCACTATAGTTTCTGTAGTGCTAACGATAATTGCCAATCTTTAGATAACATTAAGATCTTAAAAGTTCTTCCCAACGGAACAACAGTGTACAAAAATAAATTTAAGATTAATGATCTCGAGAATAATATGAGTTCTTTCCTATACGCCCGCGCATCCAAGCAAGTATAAAGGGTGAAGGAGAAATAGAACTTATAAGAAAAATAAAAGAAATTACTAAATTTTCAGACAAAATAGATTTTCATGAGGAATAAAAAATCAGTTTCTGTCATCGGCTTAGGAAAATTAGGAACACCATTGGCTGTTACTTTCGCTTCTTTTGGATTCAAAGTAATTGGAGTGGACACGAACAAAGAGAGAATAGAACTACTTAACCTAAACAAAACCTGTCTTTATGAATCAGGGCTTGATGAAATTCTTAACAAATATAAAAATAATCTGATACTCACTACCGATTTTAAAAAAGCGATTTTAAATTCACGAATTACTTTTATTGTCGTCCCAACGCCTAGCTATAAAATGGGTGATTTTTCCTTAAAGCATATTTTTAACGCCTTAAACCAGATGGCTGAAACATTAAAAGAAAAAAACCAATGGCATCTGGTGGTAATCACCAGCACGGTCTCGCCTTATTCTATGGAAAAAAAGATTAAACCCTACCTGGAAAAAATCTCCGGCAAAAAAATTGGTAAAAACATTGGTCTTTGTTACAGTCCAGAATTAATTGCTCTTGGCTCGGTGATAAAAAATCTTACTCATCCTGATTTTATTCTTATCGGCGAATCAGACAAAAAGTCAGGCGATATTCTTTCAAAAATAAGAAAATCTATTTGTAAAAACAATCCACCCATTATCCGCACCAATTTTATTAATGCTGAAATTATTAAAATCGCTCTTAATTCTTATATCACCACCAAAATTAGTTTTGCCAATATGATCGCCCGAGTTTGTGAAAAAACTCTTGGTGCCGATACTGATGTTGTCACTTCAACCTTAGGTTTAGATAGTCGAATTGGCCCAAAATATTTAACCGGCGCTTTGGGTTTCGGTGGTCCTTGTTTCCCCCGTGATAACTTAGCTTTTAATCAATTTATCAAATCCTTGTCTTTAAATATAAAACTTCCCTACATTGTCCATCAATTTAATCAAGATCAAATAAAAAGCTTAATCGAAATAATCTTCAAATACGCGGACAGAGAAACGATTGTTGGTATTCTTGGGTTAAGCTATAAACCAAATACCAACGTAATTGACGAATCACAAGGAGTGAAATTAGCTGAAAAACTTGCTGATAAAGGATTTAAAGTAATTGCTTACGATCCGGTGGTAATGGATAACGCAAAACTGTTCCTTGGCAATAAAATAAAATTTGCCTGTTCAATGCTCGATTGTCTTAAACAGTCTGATATTATTGTTATTACTACCCCCTTGCCGGAGTTTAAAAATATAAAAATCTCTGCTTTACAAAGACAGGGCAATCCACGAGTCGTTATTGACTGCTGGCGGATATTAAAATATCAAGGAGAGGAAAATGTTAAATATATTGCTTTGGGAAGATATATTGATCAATAAAATGCTAACTATTTTCTCTGTGCCTAAATCTTTTCAGAAAGAATTTTCCACTATTCAATTTAATGCCATTA
>CAYPSR010000066.1:0-3707 GCA_964413595.1 uncultured Candidatus Saccharibacteria bacterium | reverse complement strand
AGGCATATCGATCAATGGGAATGTCCTATTTTACTAAAGTATGCCAGTCTAGAACCTTCTCATCTTTTGTATACATACCCTATTTAAATATTTACTTAAAAATGACTTTATTCAGTTCCTAAATATTACAGTTTGTCAAAATCAACAGATTTCATCTTAACTGAATCAATATTTTCTTTAGAGAAAGCTGAATTTATGGAACTTTTAAATTCATTCAAACTCCTGTAACTACAGGTAAATAAATCAATATGAACCATACTTGATTCTGGCCAGGTATGAATAATGAAATGCGATTCTGAAAGGATATATGCCAATGTAATTCCTTTCGGATAAAAAATATGCGAGAGTTTTTTAACTACTTTTAAATCCAAATCGTTTATAATTCCCTCTGCAACTTCTTCAATATAAGCAGGAGATTCATCTAATTCTTTTAGCCTCACTATAGCTATATAGTGATTAATTATTGGTATAGATTGGTCTGTCATAGTTTTTAATAATGAGAGGTTTTGTCTTAGATGTTACATCTAAGACAAATAGTGAACTGGCACTACCGATCGAATCAGCTCCTTGATACCTGTTAAATTTATCAAATACCCACCTTACCATTAACCCTGAAGAACTAAATATATCATAAATGGGCAAAAATCTTTCCTTAGCTCTATCACTGTTTCCGTAACAGACATATATTCTGGCTGCCTGATTATTGGGATCTAAGGTCTGAATAGCTCTTGAAATAAATAGTTTAATTCCCTCACTTGTGTATGGAGGATCCGTAAAAACAATATCAAATTTACCAAAATAAGATGGAGATAATGATTTCCTAGCATCATAATTACCCAAACTAATATCCAGCCTCTCAACTTTTGAAATCGAATCAATCTTGTCTAAAATTCTATTATCAATATCAAGAACTGCTATCTCTGATGCAGAATGTAAATTTGCAACCGCAACCGAAGTAAAATCGTCATCTCCAAGAAAAAGAATCTTTTTATCTGAGATATCTTCAAAAAAATTCAACAAACTAACACGTCTGGCCGTAGTTTCAACTGTAGCTGTAAACTGATCATATTTTCTCTCTGGGGAAGGTCTTTTATTTTTGTATTTTTCCAGTAAACTAATAGTTTTTTTATAATTTTCATCTTCAAAAATACTCCACAGAGCATTTTCTTGTTTATAATCTGTTTTAAAAAGAATTTGTACCTGCCTAAGAGCATTTTTATTTAATTGTGTCTCTTTTGAAGGTGCCTCTAAAATAGAAGATAACATTTCTTTTATTTGGTTTAATGCATTTTTGGAAACTCCGATCTTTTGCAATAATTCATTATTTTCTACAGGTTTACCTGTTTTTAAAATAAACAAAAAATCTAACACTTTTTTCGTTGGTATACCAGTTTCTTTCGCAATTTGGTTAACCATCTTAAATATATTTTTGCTTTCTCTCATTCAGGTATTTTAACCCATTTATTTAAGTTAATAAATGAAATATTTACAGAAGGTATTGTATAGCAATCTTTTTAAAAAAACATCCATTTAGTACAAATATTTGAAGTAAAAAAATCTTTGGTTTTGAAGGTGCTTATGGGCTATTGAGGCATCTCGATCACTGGAGTACTCTGCCCCATTCGTAAGTATTTGGTAATATCTGGTAACATTCGGTAATATTTGGTAACATTAGGACATGTTGATTCCACCAAAATACAGATTGACTCCAAAAATATCTGAACTTTTATCTTCCATCGAAGCCTCTCGCGAAGTTATTAAATCAATTAATATTCCACCCGAAATTGAAATAAACCTACGTAGGCAATCAACTTTAAAAAGCTCTTTATTTTCAGCAAGAATTGAAGGAAATACGCTATTAATGAATGAATTAAACAATCTTTCTTCATCGGACCGTAAAAAAGTCGAAGTTTCGAATATTTTGAAGGCAATAAATTGGGTTTATGATAAAAAATCAAAAAAAATAAGCTCAAATGTGATTCTGACACTTCATAAAATCACAATGAATAAATTAATTGATTATGAAAATTTGGGTAAATATAGAAATAATATGGAAGCAATTTTTAATTCGGCAGGAATTGTAATTTATATGCCACCTCCGCCAAAATTAGTTGCTAGTTTAATTGAAAAATTAATTAAATATATAGAGAAACCAAAAGAAAATTTTATTCCGATAAGGGCAGTTCTTACACATTACTCTTTTGAAAAGATTCATCCATTTTTGGATGGAAGTGGAAGAGTTGGAAGACTTCTGATGCAAGAAGTTTTAAATTCAAACGGATATGGGATGAAAGGACTTCTAAACATTGAGGAATATTTAGATAACCATAGAAGCGAGTATTATAGAATGATTGAGGAACCAGAAAAAGATACCACTGATTATGTTGAATTTATGCTCGAGGCAATCTCACAAACTGCAAACGAAGCCAAAAAAATCATTATTACTAAACAAAAATACGATTCCTATGAATTACTACTCCCTAGAAGGGCAGAAATTTTAAAAATCATAAGAGAACATAAAATAATAAACCTTGATCAAATTAAAAGAAGGTTTTCAAAAGTTAATGAGAGAACTTTACGTTATGATGTTAAAAAACTTACTGACCAAAAATTGATTAAGAAATTAGGGACAACAAAGGGAGTTTATTACACTGTTTTGCAGTAAAATTACATCTTGTCAAATCTTCAAGTACATTTAGATTACAAAACATTAATTCTGCTTTTATGAAACGGTTCGAATCCCATTTCTATCATCGATTATAGATTTATTTAGTTCAAATCTCACTTAGTTTGATTAACAATATCCTTATAACTCAGCCTCAATGTTGTTTAAAACAAGCATAATTTAATTAGTATAAACTGATTGTTTCTACCTTAAGCATACCGCTCTAGTACCCAATTGTCCCATAACCAATGTCTCACTTCAAGGCTAAATGAGACATTTGGGACAGTATAAAAAGGATGCCATAAATTATGCTCATATAGCTTGTTATAGTTAAGAAGCCCTGTTGATTATTTACAAAATCCTTCTACCTGATTAAGTGAAGAGACTAAAGAAATAAATTGTTTATCTTTTAAATTTATAACAATTTATTGTTTTATCTTTCTTTTTTATTTCTTTTTTTCCAAGTTCCAACAGCAATAGCCGCATTTTGACCATGTCTAATTTGATTGGGTAGTTTCTCTTTTCTGTTTTCATTTTTTTTTCCACTTGATTTTTTCTTTCGGGCAAATTCTATATTACGGAGATTGAATTCTTGTTCAAGAAAAACCATTATTGTTTATTTAGTTAGAGACAAAAAAAGATCTTCTTCACCAGGTTTTACATTCCATTTATTATTCTTCATAAATTTTTTTTCAAATTCAACCTTGGACATTATTTTATCATTTTTATTCAAAAGCAAGTCTAAATACCCGCTATAAGTAATATCTCTGATGGCAAATCCACTCTTTTCAAACTTTTCCACAATTTGATCATAAATTCGGTTAGAACAGCCTACCTGTTCAATCTCCACAAAAATTCCTAAACCTGACACGATATCTACAGAAACCTCAACTTTTCCAGTTGGGTCAAGCCATACCTTTCTTACTTTTTTGAAAGTTATCACAGGCGATAAACCAAGATTAAATAAATACACTCCAGGAGAACTTAGATTTCTATTATTTATGTCCTCTAATTTACAAATTCCAAGCCTGTCCACTAAAAT
>CAYPSR010000065.1:0-3862 GCA_964413595.1 uncultured Candidatus Saccharibacteria bacterium | reverse complement strand
TATAATTTCTGATAAGCAATGTTTGCCGGTTCTAAATCAAGCGCTTTTTTCATATAGATCTTGGCGTTTTTCATGTCTTTTAACGATTGATAAGCAGAGGCAATGCTAATATATCTATGCGCAACACCTGATTCATATCTAACAGATTTTTTAAAATATTTAATACTTCTTTTATATTGATTTTCTTGATAATAGCACAAACCAAGATTATGAAGAATCTGTGCGTCTTTTGGCTGATATCTTAAAGCAACTTTATATGATGAAATTGCATCTTTATAATTTTGTTGCCTTAAATACAAATCACCTAAAAGCCTATAAGTCTCAAGGTTTTTAGGATCCAGGGTTGCAACTCTAATTAAAACTTTTTCTGCAAAACTAAATTGCTCATTTTTTAATGAGTCTTTCGCCTGATTCATAAGATGATTAATATGAACTTCTATTTTTTTATTAGCACCAGATTTATCTGCAACTTCAGCCATTGCGTTAGCATGCATTGCCAAGACACTATCGCTTGGATCGAGTTTTACTGATACAACCCGACGCAAAATAATAACAAAAATTAAAGAAATAACTATTATTAGAAACACTTCTATCACTTTGCCCTACCTTTTTTTAAAATTACTAATCTTTCCCTACTAAATATACTAATTGATACTAATATACCAATTTAATAAATTATCTGCAACTAAACATTATTCGTATATTTGTATTTATTTGTAGTTTTCGTAGGATACAATTTGTATTAATCCATTTTCTTGATTATGTCTACCCTACCACCATCGTCTAGATTAACAGTAATTTTTCCTGACATTGGACTAATAGAATCCACTACCCCAATCCCACTTTTTGTTTTTACTTTAGCCCCAATTTTAGGATATTTTTTCAACATTTCTTTATATGTTTCATCTTCATATGACAAACAGCACATTAGCTTTCCGCAACAACCAGTAATTTTCGTTTTTGAAATTCCTTTTGCACATTGTATTTGAACAGATTCCATAGAAACTTTTCCAGGACTTTTTAAAAATCTTTGGCAGCAAAGCTTTTGACCACAGATTCCATATGAACCCTTTAACAGCTTAATATTGTCTCTTGGACCAACCTGTTGCAAACGGATTAGTTTACCCATTAATTTTACTAAATCCCTTAAAAGATCTCTAAAATCAATTCTGCCATCTGCTGAAAAATAAAAAGTTACTTTTTTTTCATCAAAACTTAAAACACATTCTATTAATTCCATTTTTAAACCATTTTCTTTAGATCTTTCAGTAAATAACTGAGACAAACTATCTTCTTCTGTTTCTAATTTTTTGATCTGGCTTAAGTCTTTTAGGTTTGCATATTTAACAAAGGTTGCAGAGCTTTCAGCATTAAGGTTGGTGCTTTCAATTTTTCCAATATCATTAATTCCTTCTGACTCAAAAATCACCCACTGATCGATATTGGCATCATCAGGCATTTCAACTATTACTTTAGATAAGTCTTTTCGAAGTGTTATAGAAAATGTTTTACTCATAATTCTTGGTTGTTAATATTATATTTTCCAGTATTAGCTTTTCAGAAATATTATACTCTAAAATCTTATAATAATCTAGCGACTTCTTTATAATCTCTATTAATTTTGTTTTTGAAGTATTTTTTAAAATTCTTAAATAGTCGGTTTTTAAAAACATATATTCTGGATCAAAGTTATTTTTAATCATTATAAGATCTTTTAAAAAAACTTGCGCTATTTCTAAAACTTCAAAAACCTTTTTTTTATTTTTTGAAAAACCACTCGCCCACAAAAAAGCCTCATCTATATCATTTAAAAATACCTGATTTAATATTTCCTTATATTTTCCTTTTAATTCATTCAAATCCTTTTTTGTTTTTATTTTATTTAATATCTGATTTCTACCAATAGATATTTCAGATAATTCTTTAGCTAAAATACTATCATCATATTTTTTAAGTGCTTGTCTATAAATCTCATTTTTCTTTTCTACGCCATTATAAATCTCTAAACATCTAGATCTTATAGTTGGTAAAATGCTCATAATTTGGTCCGTAACTAATATAAATACGGTATTTTTGTCTGGCTCTTCTATTAATTTTAATAATGAATTAGAAGCTTCTTGAGTTAATAAATGTGAATTATTTATAATTATAACTTTATAATTATAATAGCTAGTTAAGGTTAGTTTTTTTATTAAGTTTCGAATTTCGCCAATCTTTATACTATTTTTAGAATTTAAAAAATAGTAATCTGGGCTTTTCTTCAACTCTCCCGCCGGTTTTTCTAAAAACATACTTGCCATTTTTTTTGCTAAAAATAGTTTATCAATATCTTTTTCACCATAAATTAAAAAGCTACTAGAAATTCCAGCATCTTTTTTATTTTTTAAAACTGATAGCAGGTCTTTAATATACTTATTCATATTTGTATTATATAGTATATATGATAAAATTGTAATTGAAAATAAATTAGATTTTTTCTTGAATAAATAGTTTTTCCCATATTCGTATATTCGTACAAATTCGTACATTAGTAGGATTAAGGCGGATAGTAGAAATCAACAATTGATAATCATAATATAAATATAATAATGTAAAACATAGATCGGAGTTTTTCTGATGGATGATCAACAAATAACATGCAAAGAATGTGGCAAGGACTTTGCCTTTACCAAAGAAGAACAGCAATATTATGCTGACCAGGGCTTTAAAAACATTCCAACCAGATGCTTAGATTGCAGAAAAAACATGCGCGAGAAAAAAGAAGCCACAAAACCAAAATTCAATGTTGAGTGTTCTAAATGTCATAAAAAAATAGAGGCTCCGTTTGAACCAACCGCAGAGACTCCATTATATTGCCAAAAATGTTTTGAGGACATTAAAAAAGATTCAAAGAATTAAGATTTTTTACTTGTTTTAACACAAGTTGAACAAAGAATCTCATTACCCACTTTTTGAAGATTAATTTTTTGAACACGTTTTGTCCTTTTCTGAGAAAAAGGCTTATTATTTGCAACATTGTCGCTTTTTCCGCATTTTGGACAAACTAGATGTTTTTTAGCTATCTTTTTCATATAATCCCTTTGTTTAATATATGATTAATTATATCAAAGAAAAAGGTATTTATCAACCAGTAGTTAATTATAAATTTTAAGTTTTAAATCAATAACAAATTACCAATTGCTAAATTATAATTATTGTCTACCGGCAGGCAGGTAAAATTCATTTAAAATTTGATATTTATAATTTAAAATTTCTTTATGATATTTACTTTATTATCGCAAGACCCAAAACTCGCATTATATCTAGTTATTGCAATATTAGTTGCTTTAACTTTTCATGAATTTGCTCACGCCTGGACAAGCCGTTATTTTGGTGATCCAACACCAGAGCTTTTGGGCAGAGTCACATTAAATCCACTTGCTCATTTAGATCTTATAGGAACTATATTTTTACTTTTAGTAGGTTTTGGCTGGGGAAAGCCAGTTCCATTTAATCCAAACAATTTTAAAAATCCAAAAAGAGACACTGTTTTAACTGCAATATCTGGTCCATTAATGAACCTAGTTTTAGCAATTATTTTTTCGATTCCATTTAGAATTGGAACATTAGTTGGTATAGATTTTTTTAGCACTGCTTTTGGTCAATTGTTTGGCTTAATAATTCAAATTAATATAATTTTAGGAATTTTTAATTTAATTCCTATCCCGCCACTAGATGGATCTAAAATTTTATATCTTTTTGTGCCAAGAAACACGATTATGTTTTTAGAACGATATGGAATAACAATATTATTTATTTTAATAATTATGTCATATTTTGGTGGATTTGATATTTTTTCTGCCATAATCGCAAAACCAGCAAT
>CAYPSR010000064.1:0-3943 GCA_964413595.1 uncultured Candidatus Saccharibacteria bacterium | reverse complement strand
CCACTTATTCATACTTGATGGATCTTCCGGGGAGTAAAAATATTGGCAAGGCCATCAATGAGGCCATGAAGCAAATTGAAGAAACGAACACTGATCTTGCCGGAGTGCTACCGCAAGACTATACCTCGCTTCATAAAATCCCTGGCGAAAATAGCCAGATACTTATTACACTTCTCAAAAACTTTAATCAAATTCCTGGCGATATTGACGGTGATGCTTTTGGTGAAATATACGAATATTTTCTTGGTGAGTTTGCGCGGACCGAGGGTGCAAAAGGCGGAGAGTTTTTTACGCCGCAATCTATTGTTAAACTATTAGTAGAAATTATTGAGCCATATCACGGGCGCATTCTTGATCCTGCCTGCGGAAGCGGCGGGATGTTTGTGCAATCCGCTAACTTCGTCAAGGCCCATTCTGAGTCTGCAAAAATAATGAACGAAATCGCCATCTATGGTCACGAAAAAGTTAGTAGCAATATTCGTATCGCCAAAATGAACCTAGCAATTCATGGTCTATCGGGTAAAATCGCCGAGGTTAATTCTTATTACATGGATGCATTTAATAGTGTTGGAGCTTTTGATTTTGTGCTCGCTAATCCGCCATTTAATGTTAAGGGTAAAGATAAAAACAAGCAAATTGTAATTGATCCGGCAAAAATTAAAGGCGATCCGCGCTATTATCTAGGGCTTCCCATTACCGGCAAAGGCGAAATTTCAAACGCCAATTATCTTTGGATGCAGATGTTTGCCAGTGCCTTAAATCCACGAGGAAGAGCAGGTTTTGTTATGGCAAATTCAGCCAGTGACGCTGGCAATGCTGAAAAAGAAATCCGTAAAAAGATGATTGAGGCAGGAATGGTGGATGTTATGATTTCTGTTGGAAATAACATGTTTATGAACGCTATCCTTTCCTGCGCTCTCTGGTTTTTTGATAAAAGAAAAGCTAACACCAAAAGAAATAATAAAATTCTATTTATCAATGCTCAAAATATTTTTACTGTTATTGATAGAGCCCATAATACATGGTCGGATGAGCAGATTCAAGAAATTGCCAGCATTGTGCGCCGCTATCGCGAAGAGAAAGGCGAAGAGAGATATAAAGATATTAAAGGTAGGTGCAAGGTGGCGACACTCGAAGAAATACGCATTAATGGCTATTCGCTAAATCCAGGGCGCTATGTGGAGATTGTAGAAAAAGAAATGACTGATATTAATTTTAATACGCGAATGAAAGAGTTGGCGAGTGAGTTTACAAATTTAACTAGTGAGGCTTATAAGTTGGAAAAAAAAATTATTGATGATTGGAAAAAGATTTTATAAATTACTATGGTAACTTTTCAAAAAGTAAAATTAGGAAATCTGGTAGAGCTTATAACAAAGGGCACTACACCTTCTACAATTGGAAAGAAATTTACAGACAAAGGTGTAAATTTTATAAAATCAGAATCTATAACTAAAGAAGGGTTTATTGATGAAAAAAGCTTTGCATTTATAGACGAAGAAACACATCGAGCGCTTAAGCGTTCAATAATTAAAGAGAAAGATATTCTATTTAGTATCGCGGGTATATATTTAGCAAAATCAGCAATAATAAAAAAAATGCATTTACCGGCCAATACCAATCAAGCTGTCGCAATAATCAGATTAAATCATAAATTGGTAGATTATAAATATATTAATTACGTTTTTTCCACTAAAGAATTCATTAAAAAAATATATGGATTTAAGGGGCAAGCTGCGCAACCTAATGTAAGTTTAGGCGATTTAAAATCGCTTGATATAACTATTCCCCAAAAAAAAGACGACCAAACCCGTATTGCTTCTGTTCTCTCCGCTTACGATGACCTTATAGGAAACAATGAAAAGCGTATTAGGGCGTTGGAAGAAATGGCGCAACTTCTCTATACTGAGTGGTTTGTAAAGTTTAAATTTCCAGGCCATAAAAAAGTTAAAATGGTTGATACTGGCACCGAATACGGCGAGATTCCGGATGGGTGGGAGGTGAGAAATGTTGAAAGTTTAATCAAAAGAATTCCTGTTGGTAAAAAATACGAAAACAAAACAGTTTTTGAGACCGGAAAAGTTCCCGTGCTTGATCAAGGGAAGTCCGGATTTATTGGTTACCACAACGACAAACCTGGTGTGAATGCGTCAGTTGACAATCCCGTCATTGTTTTTGCAAATCATACTTGTTATCAAAATGTTATTGTTTATCCCTTTTCGGCAATACAAAACGTTTTCCCATTTACACCAAATGACGAACGAGATATTTTTTGGCTGCATTGGGCGACAAAAGATTTGATTAAATTTAACGACTATAAAGGTCATTGGCCAGAATTTATGTCAAAAAAACTTATTGTGCCCACCGTTGAATTAACAAAAAGATTCGGTGTTGTGGTTGGCAAATCTGTCACAATGAAATATAGTCTAGAATCAGAAAATAAAAATCTATCCGAAACTCGCGATCTTTTAATTCCCCAATTAGTCATAGGAAAAAGAGAATTGAAATAAACATATGATAAAAGAAGCAAGACTTTTAAAAACTAAATCAATAAATTCACTTATATTAAGCATAGAACATTTTAATCGTCCTTTTGATATAGGACGAATTGAGGCTATCTTAATTTTAATGGATCATGCTTTCGAGATGTTATTAAAATCTGCCATATTGCATAAAGGCGGATCTATTAGGAAGGTTGGCGATCCGCAAACAATTGGCTTTGATGCTTGTTTGCGAACAGGATTAAGCGATGGGAGGGTAAAGTTTTTAGATGAAGAAGACGTTATCGCTATTCAAACAATCAACACTTTAAGAGATGCTGCACAGCATCATTTATTGGATATTTCTGAGCAACACTTATATATTCAAGCTCAATTAGGTTTATCAATGTTTAGGAGAATTCATAAGAATGTATTTAATGAAGAACTGTATAATGTTCTCCCGAAAAGAGTTTTGCCCTTGTCCACGCAACCACCCATAAGCATTAATTTACTTTACGAAAACGAGGTTAGCGAAATTAAAGATCTTTTACAACCGAGGAGAAGAAAAAGTACGGAAGCTATAGCTAAACTTAGATCGTTAGCAATTACAGAGGGGGCTATCCAAGGTAATAAGGTACAACCAACCGATAGGGAACTTGGGAAATTGGCAGATGCTATAAAACGAAATAAAAAGTGGGAAGATATTTTTCCAGGCGTTGCTTCAATACAATTGACTGCCAGAGGATATGGCCCGTCAATTGATTTAAGATTTACAAAAAATCGTGGTGTTCCTATAAATGTTGTACCAGAGGGAACGCCAGGAGCGACGGTGGTTGGTATCAGAAGAATAAACGAACTGGATTTTTACAATCTATCCTCCAGGAAACTAGCTAAAAAATTTAATATTACAGAACCAAAGATTCGTGCGATTATTCGATTGAATAATCTTCGGGTTGATAAGGATTGCTATAAAGAATTTACAATTGGTAAGACGGTTTTTAAAAGGTATTCTCAAAAGGCTGTGGATAAAATAGCTATAATTATGAAGCAAAAAGATTTTTCCCTTGCTAATACTTGGAAAGAGGCGAGGAAGAAAAAACTAGTATGAATCCATTCAACGAAGACAATTTAGTTGAGCAGACCGTCATAAAGCTCATCAAAAAAATATGGGGTGATAAGGCGTGCCATATTAACGCCTATAAAGACGAAGACGATTTACTGCTTGGTCGTGAACATCGGGGTGAAGTAGTGCTAAAGAAATATTTATTGCCGGCACTGCAGAAGCTCAACCCCGCATTACCGGATGACGCGCTCGCGCAAGCAATAGATATTATCACTCGTGATAGATCTAATTTAAGTTTGGTCAAAGCTAATCAAGAAGTTTATAAACTCTTGCGCGATGGTGTGAATGTAAATGTCGCCCGAAAAAATGGCGAAACTGGAACCGAACGCGTACGATTTTT
>CAYPSR010000063.1:0-4037 GCA_964413595.1 uncultured Candidatus Saccharibacteria bacterium | reverse complement strand
AGCGTTTTTTTAAATAGTTTTGATTCAAAAGTCGCACTTGCCTCTTGAATCTTCGCTTTTATTGTAATATTCTTAATTTTGGTTTTCATCTTTTTTTTCTCTTAATTTTTGCAATTCATTCTTGATATTTACATCTGTAAATTTGCTTTGAGAATATAAGCTTGCAAATAATTGCGCTATTTCTTTATCTATATCGGGTAAATTCTCAATTTCACTGAAGAAATCATCAAGAATTTGCTTCCCTGATTTAACATTTTCCATATATAATAATTTTAATCAAAATAATTCCAATCAATTGAAATATCAACTTCCAAATCGGTTTTGAGAACTTCAAAACCAGTTTTGTTGTTACAAATTGGATAAACACCGAAATTTTCCACGAAATTTAAAATAAAATAGCTTTCCAAATCCTCAATCCTTAATTGCCAAAAGGATTTGAGCATTTCGAAATTTATGTATGTAAAAAATAAAGGTTCAATTTTTCTATAATTAACTAAGCCAACATTTTTTGATTTGCCTTCAAAATGCCCGGAAAGCCGGCTACCAATGCTGTTTGTTTTCTTCTCACTCATTCCAATATACAGTAATCTGGATTTTTTAAAAGGATATTGAATTAGTGTGTTTACTGAGAAAATAAAATACAAACCGACTATACCTTTAAGCGGTTTAATATTAGTAATTTCAAATTGCTTTGGTATGTCGAAGTTTATTTGTAGGGATTGCATTTATTTTATTCTTTTATTTCAATTATATTGGGTTGACAGATAACATCTTTAGTTGTTAATCTGTCGAATGCTGTTTTGATTTTTGGACTTATTTTATCAATAGAATCTATGTGCTTTAACAAAAGTTGTGCTAATTCATTTCCTTTAGTGGGTAAAACTGACCAAGAAATTTTTTCTTCCAATTTCTCATTTAGTTTTTCTTTTACAAATTTTTCAAGCATCTTGCAAAACTTCTGTTCGTTGCTACCAGCAACATTATCAGGGATAGCATCTTTCAAATTTTGAATTTCCTGATATGTAAGAATTAATTTTTCATCTGTTGCCTCTTTAACAAATGCAATCCAAACGTCATTACTTATAGAATCTTCAATGTCCTGTTTCCCTGAAAAAAACATTTTATCCGTTTTGCCTTCCGCACCAAGTTCAAAACTCATATCTGAATCGAAAAGATAAACAACATATTCAAAAGATTTTTTGAATCCTTTAAGAACATTTTCTAATGCTTTTTTACCTTCAAGCCACTTGTTTTTACCAGTTAAATTTATGAGTTGAATATTGTCTTCTTCAAGAAATTTTCCTGTATGTAATTTATATAACGAAGGAATAAGATATGACTCTGTATCTCCTTCTATTACCAAGAATTTATCATAAAAAAGGAAATCACTATTTCTTAACTCAAGAGATTCAAAAATTTCATCTACAGAACTGCATTCATTATACTCACTGTACGCATCATCTTTTAGTGATACACTACGAATAGTTTTTAATTTGGACTTGTCAATAAAAACAGTGGAATGAGTGCTGATAAGAGTTTGAATATTTGACAGTGAAACATCTTTGATTATTTCAAATAATTGTCTTTGTGCTGAGGGATATAAATGTGTTTCAGGTTCATCAAAGGCCCAAATAAATCTTTTATTTTTTATACCAGATTGAATACTTGCAAGTGCACCAGACTTTATTAACGCAAACCAAATTTGCCTTTTTACTCCTTCGCCTTGAAGGTCTAAATGTATATCCCCATCAGTATTAATTTTATTGATTAATATATCCGTAACTGTTTCTTGAACATTAATGTAAATTTTTGTTTTTATGCCGGTAATATTGGGCAAGATATCTCCAATTGTGTTTTTTAGTTCCTTTAATTGCTCATTTATTTCATTTTCTACATCTCTGGCTGTAATAGTTGCTTGCGATTTAAGAGGTTTGATATGAGTCTCAATTTTTGCAGCCATAGCATCTGTTGCTGTTTTCTTAATATCTTCTAATGAACAATTCCAATCAAGATATCTGAATATTGGGAAAACCGACTTATCACCTTTTTCTATTTTGTATGATGCCCAACATTTTTTAAGAGAAAAATGACTATATATCGCTCTCATCTTTTCAAGATTGGAAAACCTACCTGCTTTATTTACATTCTCAATCTCTTCTTTTGTAATCTTAAGTTCTTTAATTTGTTTGTTTAAATCTGTAGCAGAACTATTCCACAATTTCCAACCTTCATGGGCAGAGAATGCATCATCAGTCAATATTTGAGTTGTAAAACTTAAACTATTACTTTCAAATATTCTCATTATCCATATAGCATTATCTGCTGATTTTTCTATACTCCACAAAAGTAAATTGGAATAAACTGACAAATCAGATTCGTCAATATCGTTTTCTTCTAATAAAAATTTTCCTAAGACAACTGTCTGATTTGTTGTATAAGGAATTGTAGGTAAATTCTTATTAGCAAAAATTGCATCAAATTCTTCAGCACTAAGAGGAGAATTAGAGAAATCTCTTTTAGAACTGTTATCCTTAACGGAATAGAAAATTGGTTTATCATCAAGTAATAATCCAATTGCTTTAAGAATAGTTGTCTTACCACAATCATTTATTCCAATAAAAATATTAGGATCATCCTTACAAAGTGATAATTCTAATTGTTTACAACTTCGATAATTAATGATGGAAATATTATCTAAATACATCTGTTATTAATTAAAATTCGACATCCCATCTTGGAGTATAATTACTATCTGTTATTTCAACTTTATTTATATTCTCAATGATAAAAGCCCTAATGCCACCTTTTTGAGTATCATAAGCATAAAAATATTTAATTCCTTTTTTGTCTCTAAAACTGTATGGTTCAACTTCTCTTAAACCTTCATTACTCCCATCTTTCTCAGTATAATCAATTAATATAGTTTTTAATTGTTGTCCTGCATGAACGATTGAATCTTTGATATTCATAATTTTATTTTTTAAAGTTTAACATATTCATAGTCATCTTTAATATTATGCACAAAATATCTTCCATGGGAATCGGCATCCATCAGTTCATCATACACCTCCTGTGGCACATCAAAATACTGATATACCCCGCCATGATTAAATTCAATTTCAAGAATTTGGTTTTTGGCATCATAACCAACAGATGCAAGGTTTGATGATTCAACAGATTTTCTTTTCATAATATTTAGATTTTTAATTTACTCCTATTTAATCTCCTTGCCGATAGCTTTTTCCAAATGCTGTCTGCAAGTTTTATTTATCCTTATGCTGCTGTCCATTCTGCAATTCCATTCGGTAGCTTTTCATCAAACCAATGCCAGATATCAAAACGGTAAGTTCCTTTTTCCCAGCAATAGAAATCTTTTTCAATACAATCATTATTATCTATTGGTATTTCAGAAAATTTTTTCCTCAATCGTATTAATTTATCCGTTTTCATTTTATTGCCTCCTGAATAATCCGGTTTATTTCCTCTTTCTTTTCCAGTATCTTTTTATCAAATATTCTCTGCTTGCCGGTTGCGGTTTTTATTGCATTAGCTATTTCATCTTGCTCAGTTAATGAAATTTCAGGGATTGGTAATTTCTGTAACTGGCTTGGAAAAATGTTTGTATTGTTACCTAATCCTTTCTTGTGTGTGTAAATTAAGTATTGAAAAAAATCTGTTCTGAAATAGTAATATGCAAAAAGGGGATTGTAGTCTTTTAATCTAATTCGCATTGTAAAATCTGCATAAACAGCTTCGTTGTCTTCATTGTCAATTAAGGCAACTTTTCCTATTGTACCCTCGCCACTTCTTGCCATTATAATATCATTCAAAGCAATTCTCTTGTTTGGATTCGAATTAAAGTATGTTTGAAAAACCGTTTTTGCTTCCTCGGTTTCAAAACGCCAGTTTTTTATGTCTGCCATTGAAACATAGTATTGCTCTCCGCTTTCATCATAATCAGATGGAGAAATACTTTTACCAAGTGTTGAACTAAACCCCGCCAAAGCGGGGTAGCTTTTTAGTGCTACCCCTAAAAT
>CAYPSR010000062.1:0-4102 GCA_964413595.1 uncultured Candidatus Saccharibacteria bacterium | reverse complement strand
TATGAAAGAAATTGTTTTTTTGGGCAGGGGTGGTCAAGGTGGAAAAACCGCATCTCTAATTTTAGCAGAATCTTTAATAAATATTGGACTCAACGTTCAAGCTTTTTCTGAATACGGACCAGAAAGAAGTGGCGCCCCAGTAAAATCATATATTAGATTCTCAAAAGATATCATATTAACTAATTCCCAAATTAAAGAACCAGATTATTTGATTGTTTTAGATGAGGGTCTTTTAAACACTAAAGACATTGTTGAATTTTTATCAAGAAAATTAGTAATTATTATAAATTCTAATAAAGATCCTCAATCGCTAAATGTCAAATTTAATTTTCTAAAACATTATAAGTACTTTGTAATAGATTGCGATAAGATCGCTCAAAGTATCTATAAAAAACCAATTGTTAATATTTGTATTCTGGGTCCCCTGGTTAATATATTAGAAATTAAAAACCTGACTAGCAATGTTAGTGCGTCAATTACTAATAAATTTCATGATAAGTTAAATGTAAAAGCTTATGAGCAAGGTTTAAAAAAAGAAAGTATAATACCATGACTAAAAAAATTGTAAAACCAGGCTATATAAGAGCATGCAATTCAGTAACCGACATGACTGGAAACTGGTCAAATGAAAAACCTGATATAAATAGAGAAAAATGCATTGAATGTTATCTGTGCTGGCTAGATTGCCCAGAAAGTGCAATTAAAGTAGATAAAGATGGAAAAGTGGTTTTTGATGAAAATATTTGTAAAGGATGTGGGATTTGCGCTAAAACTTGTCCTAAAGACGCAATAAAACTAAGTAAAAAGGAATAAGTAATAGGTAATAAACGAGATGGATATTAAAAAAAGATCATTTAAATTTTCGATAAAACTTCTTGAATACTGTTTTAAAATCTATCATCTTAAAAAATACGAGGTCATAATAAAGCAAGTAATGCGGTCGGGAACTATTATAGGGGCAAATATCATTGAGGCTTATGCTGCATCTAGCAAAAAAGATTTTCGTAATTATTATAGAATTGCATTAAAATCTGCTAATGAAACAAACTATTGGTTGCTTTTATTAAAATACTTTTTAAAAAATAAAGATGTTGAAACCTTGCTTGATGAGGTTGGACAAATATCAAAAATTATTGCAAAAAGTGTTATAAACTTAAATGATTAAATTTTACTTTTTACTTATTAATTATTACTTATCATGAAGCTTGCTTTAACAGGAAATGAGGCCGCGGCTTATGCTATTGAGCAGATAAATCCAGATGTTTTGGCTGCTTTTCCAATAACTCCGACAACACAAGTTATGGAAATTTTAACGAAGAAAAAGATGGAAAAGAAAATTACCTCTGAAATAATTCTATCTGAATCTGAACATTCTGCAATGTCATCTGTAATTTCAGCCACAGCCGCTGGAGCAAGATCAATGACCGCAACATCGTCTCAAGGTTTAGCATTAATGCATGAAATGCTTCATATTGCTTCTGGACTATTTTTACCAATTGTTATGATTGTTGGCGCCAGAGCATTATCATCTCCAATTAATATTCACAATGACCATAGTGATGTTATGAGTCAGTCTGCAACAGGATGGATTCAATTATATGCAGAAACCGTTCAAGAAGCATATGACAATACTATACAAGCCATTAAAATTTCAGAAAATCCTGATCTCCAAATTCCAATCATGGTTATTATGGATGGGTTTATCACAACTCACCAAATGACTTCTGTTGAGGTTTTGACAACCAGTCAAGTTCAGAAATTTGTTGGATCTTTTAAGCCAATTGATTATCTGCTAGATCTTAAAAATCCCTTAACAATTGGGGGCTTTGCAATGCCTGATCAGTATTCAGATGTCAAAGATGAACAACACAAGCGGATTAAAAATTCTAAAAAAATAATTTTAAGTGTTTCTAGCGAATATAACAAACTGTGCAAAAAGGGTTTTAAAATAATAGAAGAATTTGGGAATAAATTAGCAAAAACAGCCATCGTAGCTCAGGCCTCTGTTTGCGGTACAATTAAAAATGCCCTTAAAGATAATAAAACTGTTAAACTAGTAAAAGTTAATTTATTTAGGCCTTTCCCACAAAAAGAAGTCACTGAGGTTTTGAAAGATTGCAATAGAGTTATAGTTATTGATCGTGCATATTCTTTTGACGGAATCGGCGGACCATTGTATAAAGAAATACAAGCACTTAATTTAAAATCTAAAATAGATGATCATGTAATCGGTTTGGGGGGAAATAATATTTCAGAAAAAAATATCTTGCAAATTTTAAATGACAAATTATAAATTCCTGCCTGCCGGTAGGCGGGTTAAATCAATTTCAAATTATCAATTGTTAAATTATAAATTAAAGTAATCAATTAAAACTTAAAATTTAAAAATTAAAATTATTTAGTTATGATTAATATCAAGGAATTAGCAAAAAAGAAAGAAATGTTTCAAGGCGGACATCATATGTGCGCTGGATGTGGCGCCGCTGTTGCAATAAGGCAAGCGCTTATTGCATTATCTGACAAGCCGGTGGTATCTGTTTCGGCAACAGGATGCGTTGAAGTCGCTACAAGTTTAATTCCTTCAACCAGCTGGCTGATTCCATGGTTTCACAGTGCTTTTGAAAACTCTGCTGCCTCAGCTTCTGGGATTTGGGCAGCTTACAAAGCTTTAAAAAAGAAAATGTGCTTGCCCGACGGCTTGCAAATTATTGTTTTTGGTGGTGATGGTGGGACATATGATATTGGGCTTCAATCACTTTCTGGCGCTGCTGAGCGTGGCGATAATTTTATATATGTTTGTTATAACAATGAAGCATACATGAACACTGGAATGCAAAAATCTTCAGCCACTCCTGAATTTGCACTTTCATCAACAACACCAGAAATGAAAAAAAATAACCCCAAAGATCTTACTAAGATAATGATAGCTCATAATATAGAATATGCTGCTCAAGCATCAATCGGTTACCAAGTAGATTATATGAATAAAGTTCAAAAAGCCGCAACATTTGATGGTGTAAAGTTTATTAATGTTATTACTCCATGTACTCGAGGTTGGGGATTTGAACCATCTGAAACCATAAATTATGCTAAAAAGGCCACTGACACGGGCTTTTGGCCTTCTTATGAGGTTAGCCATGGGAAATACCACATAACACAAAACAAGTCTTTAAAACCGATTTCGGAGTTCTTAGAAGGTCAGAAAAGATACAATTTAGATAAAAATAGCCTTGAAATAATTCAAAAAAATGTTTATAATAGATGGGGTGACTTATTAAGGCTTGAAAATGAAAAACAAACTAAATAATGCGCTTAAAATTGTTAAAACACTAAAAAGCAAAGGACATGTTGCTTATTTTGCTGGTGGCTCGGTTCGTGACATGCTTTTACAATATGACCCTAATGATTACGATATTGCAACCTCGGCAAAACCAAACGAAATAGAATCAGTATTTGAAAATACAAAACCCGTTGGTAAGCAATTTGGAGTTATCATCGTTGTGCTAGACAAAGAACCATATGAGGTAGCTACTTTTCGTTCAGATGTTTCATATACTGACGGAAGAAGGCCCGAAAAAGTTACGTTTTCTGATGAGATAAATGACGCTAAGCGTAGAGATTTTACAGTAAATGGAATTTTTTATGATCCTATAAAAAAAGAGTATATTGATCATGTTAATGGTATAAAAGACATAGAAGAACGAAAAATTAGGTTTATAGGAAATGCTGAAGATAGAATCAAAGAAGATCATTTAAGAATACTTCGCGCAATAAGATTTAAAAATCAACTTGGGTTTGAATATGACACCGGTATTTTGGGTCTTATAAAAAAACATTCAAAATTGATAAATATGATTTCAAAAGAACGAATCTCTACAGAATTAAATAAGGTATTTTTAAATAAAAACCGTGTGCAGGCTTTAAAAGAATTAGATGAAACTGATTTAATAAAACAGATAATTCCTGAACTATTAGAAATGAAAGGAGTTCTTCAGCCAGACAATTGGCATAAAGAAGGTGATGTCTGGATGCATACCTTGCTTTGCATGGAAAATCTAAAACCTAATGATAAGCTTGAAGTGATTTGGGCAACACTGCTTCA
>CAYPSR010000061.1:2032-4340 GCA_964413595.1 uncultured Candidatus Saccharibacteria bacterium | reverse complement strand
AGGTTGCTGGTCATCTTCAGTAGGCACCGCAAGGCGATGATCGCGATGAATGCGATCGGAATCAAGTTCCGCTCTAGCCATTTCCCCATTTGTTATTCTCCTTTCTGCTTGCGCAGAGTGATAATTAATTTTATAATATTTTTTAATAAATTTCAATCCCATACTTTTATTTTTCCGCATTTTATTGTATAATAATATATAATTATAAACTTTAATTTTCTATATATAGATTCCGGATAATTCTTTGAAATTCCGGAATGACAAAGGAAACTATGTCAGATTGCAATAAAATATATTTAGACTATGCTGCTACAACTCCAGTAGATGATCGCGTCATTTCAAAAATGATGCCATATTTTAACCAGAAATTTGGCAACTCTATGGGAATTTGTAGTTTTGGCCAAGAGGCAAACAAGGCATTGGAAGATGCAAGAACAACAATGTCAAAATTCATAAATGGCAAAAATGGTCGTGTAATATTTACTTCATCTGCTACTGAATCTAATAATCTTGCATTAAAAGGCGTTTTTGGAGCCAACCAAAATCAAGGCAAAAGTGAAATTATTGTATCAAAAGTAGAACACGACTGTGTGTTAAATAGTGCAAAGTATTTAGAAAACAAAGGTTATAAATTAAAATATGCGCCAGTTGATGAGTTTGGAATTATAAAACTTGATGAACTTAAAAAATTGATTACTCAGAAAACACTAATAGTTTCAATAATGCACGCAAATAACGAAGTTGGATCAATTAATCCAATTGCTGAAATTGGCAAAATCTGTAGGCAAAATCAAGCATTATTTCATACCGATGCAGCTCAAAGTTTTGGAAAAGAAAACATTGATGTTGAAAAAATGGGCATTGATATGCTGACCACATCATCTCATAAAGCGTATGGTCCAAAAGGTGCTGCGTTTTTATGGGTTAGAAATGGTGTTTCGATTGAACCAATAATTCACGGCGGGGGACAGGAATTTGGACTAAGATCTTCTACTGTTAATGTTCCGGCAATTGTCGGTTTTTCAGAAGCTACAAAAATTGCATATAAAGAAATGAAAAAGGAAGATATAAGACTTAAGAAACTTAGAGATAAGATATTTGATTTTATATTAAAAGAAATTCCAAATTCTAAAATCAATGGTCATGTTTCTAAGAGATTGGCGAATAATATTAATGCATCATTTAAAGGAATTGAAGGCGAATCAATAATGATGCTACTTGATATGAACGGACTATCGGTTTCAACTGGATCTGCATGTTCGTCCAATAAACTCGAACCAAGCCACGTTTTGGTAGGAATGGGTTTAGATCCAAAATATGCACAAAGTGCAATTAGAATTTCTTTGGGTAGATTTACAAAGTCAGGTGATGTAGAATACCTATTAGAAACATTAAAAGAAGTAGTGCAAAACCTAAGAAAAATTTCACCATTTTCAAAATAATTCCTACCAATAATACAAATATTTACGAATATACGAATAAAATTAATTACGGTTATTAAATCACATTGGTATATTCGTATTTATTAGTAATTTTTGTAGGATTATATATGTATAGTAAAAAGGTGCTTAAACATTTTCAGAATCCAAAAAATCTTGGCAAGATGAAAAATCCAAGCGCTGTTGGTAAAGTTGGAAATATTATTTGTGGTGATGTGATGTATCTATATATTAAAGTTGAACCTCTTGAGTCTGACTATCTGATCAAAGATATTAAGTTTCAAACCTTTGGTTGTACAGCTGCAATTGCCACTTCATCGATGATAACAGAACTTGCAAAAGGCAAAACATTTAAAGAGGCACTGCAATTAAAAGGTAAAACAATTACTGAAAAATTGGAAGGTTTGCCTCCAGTAAAATTTCATTGTTCAGTTTTGGCTTATGATGCATTGATGGAAGCAATATATAATTATCTGAAAAAAAATAACGAAAAAATTCCTACTGAGGTTTTAAAAATTCATGAGCGAATTGAAAAAGAACGACATATAATTGAGGAAAAATATAAAGACTGGACCGATAATCAGAAAGAAATGTTTGAGAATAAAAAATGCGAATAATATGATGCTTGCGTACTTGCAAGTATGATAGTGAAAAATATTAGATATAAAATAAAATATTAAAAATAAAATAAAAAATATCATGAATGAAATTACATCAAAATCAAGCCTAAAAAATGTTTTGGCAGTAAAGGGTGTTGAAGAGGTTTTAGATAAATATCAAGTGCCATGTTTAACTTGTCCAATGGCAGCAATGGAAATGGACCAACTGACAATAGGTCAGATTTGTGAAAAATATCATATTGAAGAAAA
>CAYPSR010000061.1:0-1932 GCA_964413595.1 uncultured Candidatus Saccharibacteria bacterium | reverse complement strand
ATGAGATTAGAAAACAAAGTAGCAATAATTACTGGTGCTGGGTCAGGAATTGGTAGGGCAACAGCAATACTCTTTGCTAAAGAAGGCGCAAAAGTTGTGGTTGCTGATTTAAACGAAGAGGGCGGAAATCAAACCATTGAAGAAATCAAAAAAAATGGCGGTGAAGCAGTATTTGTTAAAACAGATGTTTCAAAATCAGCCGATATTGATAACATGATAAAAACTGCAATTGAGAATTATCAAAAGGTTGATATTTTGTTTAATAACGCTGGGATTGCTCCAATGGGAAAAATCGAGGAGTTTTCTGAAAGCGATTGGGACAAAGTAATAGATGTTGATCTAAAAGGAGTTTTTTTAGGAAGCAAAAGAGTAATTCCGGAAATGGAAAAAAATGGCAAAGGAAAAATTATTTCAACAGCTTCTATTGCTGGGCTGGTTGGTTTCGAAGGAGTTTCGGGTTATTGTGCAGCCAAGGGCGGAATTGTAAATCTAACTAGGGAATTAGCGCTAGAGTGCGCGTCTAAAAAGATTAATGTTAATGCTATTGCTCCAGGGATTATTGATACAGCAATGACTAAAGATATTTTAAGTGATTCTGAGCAGAAAAAGGGTATGCAGGCGCAAACGCCTTATCCACGGTTGGGAGCGCCAGATGACATTGCCTACGCAGCACTTTATTTAGCATCTGATGAATCTGACTTTGTAACTGGTCATACTTTGGTTGTTGATGGTGGATGGGTAGCGAAGTAGAAATTGGTAATGGGTAATTGGTAGTGAGAAATAATAATGTTTATTTGTCATTCCGGAACGCGAGCGAAGCGAGTGGCTATCCGGAATCTATATAATAATTTTAGGATTTGAATTTTAGGATTTGATTGGTTATTAAACTTTGAGATTTAAGATTTTGATAATTGCTAATAAACTAAAAATATCAAAAAATTAAAATAACTTTATTAAAAAATAATTATACACGAAAGGAGACAATATGGCTTGTGGATGTGGATGTGGAACAAAAAAGAAAAAACCAAAGAAATAAATTAGACGCTATAGTCTAGAATTTAGAGTTTAGAATATAAAACTAAAAAGTTTTTATTGATTTTATATAACAATTTTACTTATAATAGAGTTTGTAGAATTAGTAATAATTTGTAAATTAGTAGGACTTATGAAAAAATATGATTTAATTATTATTGGCGCAGGTCCGGCTGGAATAAATGCCGCGGTTTATGCAACTCGTTATAAGTTAAAAACTCTTGTTTTTGGCCAAATTCCAGGTGGAGCAGCGGCCGAGGCTAATGAGATTGAGAATCTTTTTGGGTATTCAAAAATTAAAGGCGTTGACCTAATGCAGTCAATGGCAGAGCAAATTAAAAACCTTGAGATTCAAATGATATCTGAAATTGTAATTGATATAAAAAAAGAAGATAAAGTATTTATTGTAAAAACTGTCAATAATCAATATTCTGCTAAAAATATTATTTTAGCAACTGGTACAAATAGAAGAAAATTAGGATTAAGTACAGAGGGAAAATATCTGGGCAAAGGATTTCATTATTGCGCTACTTGTGACGCGGCTTTATATAAAGATAAAATCGTGGCAGTTATTGGCGGAGGAAATTCAGCGCTAACAGCAGCATTGCTTGTTGCAGAATTTGGGCAAAAAGTATATTTAATTCATAGAGGTAGTGATTTTGCAAAATCAGAGCCTGTTTGGGTTGATAAAGTAAATCAAAACGAAAAAATAGAAAAAGTTTTTAATGCAAATGTTGTTGAGCTAATTGGTGAAGGTAAAATTGAAAGTATTAAATTAGATACAGGGCAAGATTTGAAAGTTGACGGAGTTTTTGTAGAAATTGGTTCTGAGCCAAATGTTGAGCTTGCTAAAAAATTAGATGTAAAACTTACCGAAGATGGTCATATTGAAACAGACAG
>CAYPSR010000060.1:0-4429 GCA_964413595.1 uncultured Candidatus Saccharibacteria bacterium | reverse complement strand
TGAAAAGGAACCTTATAGATTGAAAACACTTCTTTATTAGCATTTACTTCTGGAAATTCAACAGGAAGAGGAAATTTAGTATTGCTAAATCTGTAATTTATTAATTGCTGACTGATAATAAAGTTTGCCTCACAGTGAAGATAGGCTGGAGTAGAATTAGTATCATCGTTGAAGCAACCCCGGAATACCAACATAGGAATTCCATCTTTCTGAATCAGGATAGATTCCTTCATCCATGAAGTTGTGGCAAAAGCATTTTGAAAACCTGGAACATGCGCAACAGCACTTGCTGTCGCATAATTACCAATAATGTCAGGTGATATCTCCACCATTTTCACGCCCGCAATAGTAGGGACATCTTTAGGTTTTTCTGGGAAATTCAACTCATTATAAGTGTTTAAGATTTTAAATATTTCTAAATTATTTGAAGTTAAATAATACTTGTTATTTAAAAAGAGGATTTTAACAAAACGCTTTTTTTCTTCGGCAAGAGAGGCAACATTTTCTGTTGCTCCTTTTGCAGCTTCTTCCATTAAAGCCTCAACTTTTTGTTCCCCTATATCAAATGAAGTAAGAAATTCATCTAGGGTTAAATTAGCCATAGTTGATTCTGGATTAGTACTTAAATTTTTATTTTTAGCATTATTGGAACGGTCATTAGGTGAGCTCATAAATATCAAACCTTGAATCAGTGACTAAATTAAATACATATTAGACTGTGGTCTGAAAAAAAGCAATTGCTAATTACAGAATTAACTGTAACACATTGATTTATATGAATAATTAAAATAAATTTCTTTGCTATACTGAAATAAAGGTTATTAATTATTCATCAATAGTAGAGGATGTTCTATATGAGCTCATCAGAATTCAAAAAAGACAGTCCATCAGCTGATAACAAAGAATCGAAGAATGGTCAGGAGTTGAGTCTAGAGGGTCTGCAAAAAATGCTCACAGTAGCAGCTAATAATGCTAGCGATGACTCTAGTAATATAGATGCTAAAAATGACGAAGAAATAGCAAAAGGTAATAACCACTTTGTTGGCATATACGTTGATCGAGATGAAGAAGGGAATAGACCAATAGAAATCTATTTATGTGCAAATGACCCTAATTTTTTCACAGTCTTAGAAACGTTTAGTTCTTTAAGTGCTTTAACAGTCCCAGAGAAAGATGCTGTGTTAAATGACCAGGAAAAAAATGGCATTGGAGATAGTATAACCATAAGAAAATTATCAACCAGCGCTCTCCTTCAGTATATAGAAAAAGAGGCATCCCTGAAAATTCCTTATTTAAGTGAAATACAAGCAAAGGACGTTTGGAGAACAGAGCCTATTTTACGTAATAATAATAATTTGTTATTAGTGAAAAGTTACCATTATAAAAATGAAAATAATCACAATCCAAATGAGTTGGTTACGCAAGGATATCTTCAATGTACTGCAAATGCTGCAGTAACGGAGCAACTAATAAATTATTATAATTTTGAACAAAATAACCCAATACAAATAGGTGCCGTCGGCGCTCGTGGTGAAGCATTTTCATTTCAAAACGTTCCATTTCATCCCTATGATGATGGTACGTATAATGATTTGTTCTGTACTTATAGCGGTCTGACTAGTGGTTATACCTTGTCTGGGGCAGAATTTGGTGATCTGAAGATTCATAAAGATTGCTCTTCTTTAAAAGATTTAAAGTTTATAGAGAATCTAAAAGGCGGGGCTTATTCAAAATTTCCAAAGATTGCTTACTTACAAAATGCACATGATAGTGCATTCTGTAACGCGGCTGCAATCCCAGTTAATGTTTATATAGAAAATTCACTAGAATACCAATTATCTTTACCTGAAGAAAAGCGAATAAAGAGAGTTGATAAATCACTGGCTACAGATCAAGAGATCAAGGATGCTTTAGGAGCATTAAAAAAATTGATTGCTACTGAAGCCGCAGAACTCAAGCAGGCAGGGCAAACGATGCCCGGTCAGGCAGATGCGAGAGTGAGCGAAATTGAGGGGGATTTACTTACTGCTAAAAAGCCCGCAGCAATGTATCCGGTAAATCTTCCACCTATTGCAACTTAGCCAATATGACTAATCAATAATTTTCTATCGATGTTATATGGTAATAACGCTTCATAATCATCTATGGTTTGGCACTGAGGAAGAGCTTGTAGCACATAGCGTAGATAATCGTATGGTTCAACCTTATGATATTTGCAAGTCTCAATAACGCTATAAATAGCTGCTGCAGCGTTAGCTCCGGCAACGCTGTTAGCAAATAGCCAGCCTTTTCGTCCTATGACAAACGGTTTGATTGCACGCTCAGAAAGATTATTGCTTATATCAAGTCGGCCATCGTTAAGATAAACCAACAATTTAGGCCATTGATTAAGAGTATAATTGACTGCTTGTCCTAGTAAGCTTTTTGGTGGAATGCTTGGTTGGTTCTCAATTAAATAGTGATGCAAATCATCTAAAATAATTTTTGATTTGCTTTGACGTGTAATAAATTTTTCAGCGGGATCTAAATTTTTTATTTCTTCTTCGATATAGGCCAGTTTTGCAATAAGCTTAATGACATGAGCAGCAACGCCTTCTGTATTTGGCATCAGCTTTGCTACTTCAACAAATTTACGTCGCGAATGATACAAACATCCTACTAATTTAATCATTTGATTTTTTGTTGCGAGGGAGTCGTAGCCAGTAAATCCATCACAATGTAAATAACCAGCATAATCAGTTAAAAAATGGGTAGCAACCTCATGAGAACGTGATGGGTTGTATTGATAGTAGTAAACAAATTGCTCGATTGGACCACCAGCAAATAACCACATGTATTTTTTACTCGTAATTCCTTTGCTGGGTTCTTTGATAACTTGAACAGTAGTTTCATCGGCATAAGCAATATCATAAGTTAAAATTCGATCGTGCATTAGTTTTAGCAAAGGAACCATTAGCTGAGCGCATTTAATAACCCATAAACTTAATGTGGCACGAGGTATATCAACGCCAATTCTTTTTAAGATTTGTTCTTGCCGGAACAACGGAAGATGGTCTTGGAATTTTGAAACAAGTACATGGCTTAAAAGTCCACTTGCAGCAATGCTTCTTGGAATGGGTGCTATAGGTTGTTTGGCCAACTTAATTGTTTCTTCGCATTGCCTGCAAGCATATTTTTTTCTGACATGCTCAATCACATAAATTTTTGCAGGAATAATTTCTAATTGTTCACTTTTTTCATCTTTAATATGGGTTAATTCACAACCGCAACCACACATTTTTTCAGTTTCTGCTAAATCATAAATGCGAGATACGCGAGGTAATTCAGCAGGCAATGGTTTTCTGCCTGGCTTTTTGTTGCGTGTATAGGCGGCAACTGTAATCTCTTCTTCTTGGGCTAAAATTTTTTCTTCTAACTTTGGTGATTGCGCCTCATCAAATAACGAAACTTGATTGTGATTCAATTTTTCAGATTTATTGGCAAATTGACGAAGCTGATATGCCAAGACTTGCTCTTCCAAAAATTGGATTTGCTTTGCTTGTTGGTTAACAAGATTAATTAATTCTTCTTTGCTTATATTGTTAAAGTCATGATGTGTTTGCATGGCAGTATTATACTAAAATACAGAATAATACCTAATATTTTATGCATATTGATAATAACTAATTTCGGGAAAATGCCTCATTAAAGAAAAATCCAAACCTGCGAGCAGCCCATGTAGTTGGGTTTGTGAAATTTCAAGCTTATCAATCCCACTTAATTTAGGTATCACAAAACGTCGTTTCTCGAGGCGTTTGTAATGTAGGATGAAGCCATTAGCATCCCACCAAATTATTTTAACTTTATCCCGAGATTTATTAAAAAAGATAAATAAATTACCACATTGTGGATTGTCATTAAAACACTCGGATATTAAAGCGCACAACCCATCAATGCTTTTTCTGGCATCAATTGCATGCATGCTTACATAAATTTTTATCTCATCATGCAATTTAATCATTTTACCATCCGGATAATTTAAATATTTTGTTTAGCAGATCAAATGATAGCGATGGGGAAATATGTAGCTTAAACCCACGTGGGTTTTCTATTGTTAGTAAATGTTGATCTGAAATTCTTGCACTATCATTCTGATTTAAAATAAGTGGAATAAATTTGGGTTTAATTTTTTCTTTCTTGTTTAATTTTCCCCGCGCATAAGAAAATGTATTTAAATTTATTCTTAAGCGTTGGCAATATTCTTTTTGAGTCTCTTTAGAAGAATCCCATTCTTTTATTAAGTTACGCCATTCTTGCATATCCAAAGGCTGATTTTTAGCGAGTAAAATATTTTCTGATTCTGAATGCATAAGCTGCTCCACCGATTGAAAAGTGGAATATGCATCAATTAAGCAAAGGTTAAAAGGAGGTGGTTAATTTGTCGCTTACG
>CAYPSR010000059.1:3163-4524 GCA_964413595.1 uncultured Candidatus Saccharibacteria bacterium | reverse complement strand
TAAAAGATAAGCCCTTTGTTAAACAAAGTATTGCTAGCGCAACTCAGGCAGTTTTAAGTTCTGATCCAGCAGTAATGGATCCAGCAATCAGGGGTCAAGCAGAAAAAGCCCTTCAGCAAGTTCGAGGCGCTGGATATTCTGCCGCTGGTTTATCTCACCAACAGCTTACCGATGAATTACAAAAGGTTAATACGGCCGCTTCGGCCCTAGATACGCCCGGAATCAATTCTCGAGGCACCCCTGATCAAATCCTTGATAGTTATATTGACAGACAAATGCAATAATGAAAGGTAAAGTGTTTCGTTTAATAACTACCTAATTCTTATGCAGATTCAAGTTCCGCTGTTGTTGTCATTCTGAGACGAAGAATCTCATTTATCAATTATAAAATAAGATCCTTCGCTTCATTTAAAAACTGAGATTGCCACGTCGCCTTCGGTTCCTCGCAATGACACTTCCTTCGCTCTTCGAGCTATGGAGTGTAAAAAAATTTCCCATTCGTATATTCGCCTGCCCCGTAAATATGACACTTCGACGCGTGGATCCCGATATTAAATACGGGATAAACTCCGACCACGGGAGAAGCGAATATTTTACCGGGGTATAAATTCGTCCCGATATCCAACTATTATAATATAGTTATCGGGATCCTCGATTTCGAAGGAATCGGGATAAATTGGTAGGACCAGACGGCACAAAGTATATTCTTTGATATGCCTAATGGAATGAAGGTTATGCAATTTCAAATTCCACCGATGGTGTCATCCCTGACTTGATCAGGGATCTATACAATAGTAATAATTAATCTATCTTGGATTCCTGATTAAATCAGGAATGACAAAAAAAGTAGAGAAAACAAATTAAGGAGACTAGTGCAGTTTCAAGTTCCGCAAAACATAGATTTAGAAGACAAGATAATCGGGCCAATGACCTTGAAGCAATTTCTATATATTTTGGCTGGCGGAATGTTAGATTACGCATGCTTTATGATTTTTGATGTTAGCGCATTTGTAATTTTAGCACTTCCTATAACTGCATTTTTTGTTGCAATGGCATTTGCCAAAGTTCAAGATCAACCTTTTCCAAAGTTTTTACAAAACCTAATAATCTTTCTTTTTGTTCCAAAGGCTAGAATTTGGAGTAAAGAGAGTAAACCAGTAAGATTAATATCTAGAAAAATTCAAAAACCCAAAGAACCAGCACTTGAGCCAAAAACATTGCCAAGAGGAGAACTGGAAAAAATCGCCCAAATGCTAGATAATAGAGGTTGGGACAAAAAAGATACAGAAAAAAAACTTGCCAATAGAGTATTGTCGTCTAATGAAGCTAAGCCGGAGTTGAATTTGGAAGGGAAAAAATAA
>CAYPSR010000059.1:0-3063 GCA_964413595.1 uncultured Candidatus Saccharibacteria bacterium | reverse complement strand
AAGCCTGCGCCAACACAGCAATACCTACCAATTGCTGATATTCGCGAAGGCGTTGTGGTTTTAAAAGATGGGAGCTTGCGTCTTGTGATGCTTACAACTTCCATCAATTTTGATTTGAAAAGCCAAAAAGAACAAAATGCCATAATTTATTCTTATCAAGGGTTTTTAAATTCCCTTACATTTCCAATTCAAATCGTGATGCAATCTAGAAAACTTGACCTAACTGGATATTTAGCAACACTTTCTGGGAAAATTCCAGAAACTGAAAGCGAACTACTTCGAATTCAAATCCAAGACTATATTCATTTTATTGAGCGACTTTTAAATTTTGCCAATATTATGAATAAAAGATTTTATATAGTAATCCCATTATTCCCACCAGTAATGCAAAAAGGAGGTTTTTGGCAAAGATTTCAAAATAAAGTAAAAACCTCTGAAACTGTTGTTGATGTTACCAATTTTGAAAAATACAAGCACGAACTTGAGCAACGCGCCTCTGTCTGTGCCTCGGGTTTATCCGGCGTAGGACTTCGAGCTGCCCAGCTTTCAACAAAGGAATTAATTGAACTTTATTATCAAACATATAATCCAGATTTAACAACTAAAAAGTTTTCAAACAATGCCTCTATTCAATAAACCAAAACAACAATCCATTAGCCAAGAACACCAAGTCTTTAAAGAAGGCTTAGCTTCGGTATTGGACCTAATCTCCCCTGCTTCAGTCCAACTTAATCCTAGCTATTTTCAATTAAACGAATATTATTTAAAAACAATGTTTGTTTATACTTATCCAAGATATTTAAATACCAATTGGCTTTCTCCTGTTGTAACCTATGATATAACTATGGATTTGGGAATGTTCATTTACCCAGTTGAATCTAAAAAAGCAATGGATGATTTGCGTAAAAAAATTGGGCAGATGGAATCAGCATGGAGAATGCAACGCGAAAAAGGACTTGTATCTGACCCAGAACTTGAAACTGCAATGCGCGATGTTGAATCACTCCGCTATGCACTCCAAAAAGGTGAACTAAAATTATTTCAATATGGCTTGTATTTTACAATTTATGCAAAAACCCTAAATGAGCTGGAAACTATTTCAAAACAGCTTGAATCTTATTTGTCTGGACGATTAATTTATACCAAACAAGCATATTTACAAATGGAAGATGGATTTTCTTCTACCGCGCCAATGGCAACAGACGACTTAATGGTAACCTACAATTTAGATACTGGCAGTGTATCCTCCACCTTTCCATTTACCTCGACCGAACTTACATCAAACGAAGGAATACTATATGGTTTAAACAGGCACAACGATTCTTTGATTCTTTTTGACAGGTATACGCTTGAAAATGCCAATATGGTAGTTTTTGGAAAGTCTGGTTCTGGAAAATCTTATGCTGTAAAACTTGAAGCAATCAGATCCTTAATGTGGGGAACAGATGTTATTGTTATTGATCCTGAAGATGAATACAAAAAATTGGCAGAAGCAGTTGGCGGAACATATATGCGATTATCAGTTAAGTCAGAACAGCGAATTAATCCATTTGACCTGCCTCCGGTGTCTGAAGACGAAACTGGCGAAGATGTTCTTCGAGGCGCTGTTGTTGGCGTTCATGGCTTAATCAATCTAATGGTTGGCGGATTAAATCCAGAAGAAGATGCAATTTTAGACCGGGCAATTATAGAAACTTATGCGCTTCGCGATATAACAAGCGACCCGTCAACGCATAAAAATCCTCCGCCACTTATGGGAGACCTGTATAATGTTATGCATAATATGCGTGGCGCTGAAAATCTGGTATTTAAACTTGCAAAGTATACTGAGGGAAGTTTTGCAGGATTATTTAACAAACCAACCAATATTGATCTTGGCCGAGGTTTCATTGATTTTTCCATTCGTGATTTAGAAGAACAGCTACGACCAATTGGAATGTATATGATTTTAAACTTTATCTGGACCAAAATTAGAAATGATCTAAGAAGAAGAATGATGATTGTTGATGAGGCGTGGTGGATGATGCAACACGAGGACAGCGCAAAGTTTTTAACCTCACTTGCCCGCCGTGCTAGAAAATACTATTTAGGAATTACTGTGATTTCTCAAGATGTTGAAGACTTTTTATCTAATGATTATGGAAAAGTTATTGTTTCAAACGCCTCACTACAGTTATTACTCAAGCAATCCCCGACCTCGATAGAAAAAGTTGCAGATGTTTTTGGTTTAACAGAAGGAGAGAAAATGACGCTTCTTGAAGCAAAAATTGGCGAAGGCCTGTTTTTTGCTGGTTTAAATCATGTGGCAATTAAAGTAATCGCCTCTTATATCGAAGACCAAATTATTACCTCTGACCCAAGACAGCTTTTGATGATGAAACAGGGACAATAAATTGTCCAAATGACAAAACCATAATGAAGAATGAGGAATCAATTAAGAAATCCAAATTATGAATGACGAAAGGGAAAATGCAAATAGAACCTAAAAAACCCAAATTTGATTTAGAGGAAAGAACAAGCATATTTGCTGAAAATGTGATTGAGTTTATTAAAAAACTACCAAAAGATATTAGATTTATGCCAATTATCAGCCAATTAGTTAGAGCGGCAACATCAGTTGGTGCTAATTATTGCGAGGCAGATGATGCTCATTCAAAAAAGGATTTTAATCACAAAATTTCTTTATGCAAAAAGGAATCAAGAGAATCCAAGTATTGGTTAAGAATCATTGCAAAAACATTTCCAGAATTTAAAGAAGATGCAAAAATACTTTGGAAAGAAGCACAAGAATTAAACTTAATCTTTGCATCAATTATCAGAAAGAAACCTTAATACTTGTCATTTATTAATTCTTAATTGATTCTTCATTCGGATTTCTTAATTACTCATTTTTTACTCATTCGGATTTCTTAATTCTTAATTTAAATATATGTCTTCTACAGAACCAACCAAAAATCATACTTTAAATTTTGTCGCCTATGGTTGCTGTTGCGGAGCGATTTTAATTGCTGCAATTATCGGCATGCTCGCCTTAGGCTTTATGACTTTAACTGGGGAAAATGA
>CAYPSR010000058.1:0-4531 GCA_964413595.1 uncultured Candidatus Saccharibacteria bacterium | reverse complement strand
TAATCTTTTTTGGAATGCATAATCCAGGTTTAGCTTTTCTGGAGATTATAATTTTATGGTTATTTATTCTTATTACCTTAATTAAATTTTATAAAATTAATAAAATTGCTGGATTGCTTTTCATTCCTTATCTTGTTTGGGTTAGTTTTGCTTCAATCTTAAATTATGCAATTTGGATGTTAAATTAAAAATTTAATAAAAAAAACGGTGGGGGATATTTTAGTTTAAAAAGCCTACCGTATTAAGGTGGCTTTTTATTTAATTAGAATATTAAGAACGGTAGAGATTGTAATTGAAATAATTTAATAAAATAAAAATATGGACGAAATAATTTATATATTAGTAAACGAAGCAATGCTCGGATATGTCAAAATCGGGAAGACTGGCAATAATCTCGCGCAACGAGTGCGCGACTTAAGTGCTTCAACGAGTGTTCCATTGCCATTTACTGTTTTTTATGCTTGCAAAGTTAAAGATGCGAACTTTGTTGAGCATCAGCTCCACGACGCTTTTGATAACAATCGAGTAAACCCGAGGCGAGAATTTTTTCAAATTGCGCCCGAGCGTGTAGTCGCCGCATTAAAGCTGGCGGAGATTGAAAATCTAACTCCAAAGAGTGACTTAATAGAAACACAGGAGGACAAAGAAGCGCACAAAGAAGCGTTAGAAAGGCGCGGGCGATTTAATTTTGAAACAGCTGGTATTCCGTTGGGTACAGAGATTTATTTCGGGCGGGATGAAAATAAGAAAGCAAAAGTTGTGGATCTTCACTCCGCCAAATCGATTGAATTTAATGGTGAGATAACAAGTCTTTCAACGTCTGCTCAAAAAATACTCGGATATAATTACGGCATAGCAGGCACGGATTATTGGATGTATGAGGGTGAAACATTAGACGAACGCAGGCGAAGAATTGAAGGTGAAGAATAATTTTATGAATATGAAAAAGAAATCTTCAAATAAAAATTTACGTAATGCAAACAAAGTTAAGCAAGACGAGTTTTATACTCAATTAAATGATATTGCGAATGAATTAAAACATTATCGTAGTCAACTTGAAGATAAGATCATTTTTTGTAATTGTGATGACCCGTTTGAGAGTAATTTTTTTAAATATTTTGCAGCTAATTTCAATGCATTAAAAATCAAAAGACTTATCGCAACAAGTTATGTAAAAAGTCCAATAGTTGGAGGACAATTACCACTTTTTGAAATTGAAGGACTTAAACCTGAAGGAAAAGAGCCATATGTAGTTGAGATAAATGAGGTGCCTGATCTTAATAATGATGGAGCAGTATCTTTAGATGATGTCGAATATCTTTTAAAACATAACAAAAATGTTTCTCGTCATTTACATGGTGACGAAGAATATAGTGCAGGAGATTTCAGAAGTAAAGAATGTGTTGAACTTTTAAAACAAGCAGATATTATAGTTACCAATCCTCCTTTTTCTTTTTTTCGTGAATTTGTAGCACTAATCGTAAAACATAATAAGGATTTTCTTATTATTGGAAATGTAAATGCTATTACATATAAAGAAATTTTTAAGTTAATTAAAAAAAATATAGTCTGGCTTGGGTCTAGCCATAGAAATAGAGGAATTGGTATGTTTTTTACTATTCCGGATAGCGTTAACATTGATTTTGCGACAAGAATAAAAGACGGAAAAATTTTTATTGGTGGAGCGTTGTGGTTTACAACTCTTGATACTCCGTTTAATCATGAACCAATGACTTTATACAAAAAATACACACCAGAAGAATATCCAAAGTATGATAACTATAACGCGATTGAAGTAAGTAGATCAAAAAATATTCCGTCGAATTATGACGGTCTAATGGGTGTGCCAATAACTTTTTTAAATAGTGGATATAATCCAGATCAATTTGAAATTTTAGATGGTATAGGTAGATATAGTATGTTGGACGGACCAACAGAAAAGACAAGAGGGACATATCTTACAAAAATTAATGGTGTTCCAAAATATGCTCGTATTATTATTAAAAATAAAAAGCCACAAAAATAAAATTATGAAAATAAAATTAAAAAATATCAAAGTACGTGAAGTAATAAATGGTTACAAAGATGATGGGGAGAATGGTGTGGTTGGTTATGGTGGAAAATTAAATATTCGTCCAGCATTTCAGCGTGAGTTTATTTATGGTGAAAAAGAAAGAGATGCAGTAATTAAAACTTTACGACAAGGATTTCCCCTTAATACTATGTATTGGTCTATTGATCCAGACGGAAACTATGAGCTCATGGATGGACAACAGCGTACTGTTTCTTTCTGTCAGTATGTCACAGAGATCATTCCTATTCGTTTTGATGATGGACATGAGCTTGCATTTACTAGCTTAACTATTGATCAACAAGATCAGATTTTAGATTATGAGTTATCTGTCTACATTTGTGATGGAACCCCAAGTGAAAAGTTAGCTTGGTTTAGAACTATAAATATAGCAGGCAAACCACTTACTGATCAGGAGCTTTTGAATGCAATGCATACTGGTCTATGGCTTACTGATGCGAAGCGATGGTTTTCAAAGTCGGCTGCACCCGCCGTGCAGGATGGTCGTGATAAATTGGTAACCGGATCACCAATACGTCAGGAAGTTTTAGAAACTGCACTTGAATGGATTTCAAAAGGTAACATTGAGAATTATATGAACCATCATAAAGACGATGATGATGCTCAGGAATTGTGGCAATATTGGCAGACAGTATTTGATTGGGTTAAACGTGTATTTCCAAATCAGGACAGCGCACGAGTAAAATTGATGAAAGGATTAGGATGGGGTAAGTTTTATAATGAACACAAAAATGACAAGTTAAATGTGCAAGACTTAGAAAAACAAATAGTAAAACTAATTAACGATGATGAAGTTGAAAATAAAAGAGGTATTTATGAGTATTTATTGACAGGTGATGAGCGCACATTAAATTTACGGGAATTTGATGAAAAAACGAAGGTTAAAAAATTCGAAGAACAGAAAGGATTTTGTGTGGCGAAAAATCCAACTTGTGGAAATGCTCATTTTGAATATGATGAAATGGAAGCGGATCATATAATACCATGGAGCAAGGGTGGTAAAACTGAGTATAAAAATTGCCAAATGTTATGTAAACAGTGTAATAGGACTAAATCTGGAAAATAAAATCAGGCAGTGCGCCAGTTTCACTTGCACGAAATTCAACGACGGAAAATACAACCAAAAAGTCGAAAAATTAATTAAAAATAAGATTATTGGAAAAAGACAGTTAATAAATAATTATATGGATATTTATGATATTTTTCATGATGAGTGTAAGGAAAATGGATATTGGCATGTATTTTTATTTATACCACGAAGTAAACAAAAACAAATTTTTCAATTATTAGAACAAACAAGAAAGAATTTGGATTATTTTTATCCAATTCATTTTGTAAAAATTCATAAAAAAATAAAAACAAGTTCTACCAAGGTTCAGATAGTAAAATCATGGATTTCTGTACTTATGTATGCTATCCAACAGCAAAAGATAAAAGCAGATATTTACCTCGGATGTAAATATGAAATGAAATACGATAAAATAGGTATGTGTTTTGCAGCATTACATCTTCCACAAAACCATGAAGACATGTATGGGGGCATGTCTTCTACAAAGAAGATCGAAACGACTTTTCGTATGGGGCTAAAAGGAGGAGCACATTTTTTCTTCCGGAGAAATATAACTATTGGCAATATTTATATCGATTATAATAAAGACGTTTTGATTAAAAAGTTTAATAGTGAAAATATGCTTGAACGATTTAAAAACGAATCAAATGAAAATATATTTTTTACAAAAGATTCACAAATTATTCCATTTAGCAAAAATGATTATAAACAAAACTGTATGATTTCTGATTTTATGCAATTAGCAGATATTACAGTAGGTGGAATACGTACTACAAAAATGCAGTTAATAAATTTTCCTGCAAGAATATATGCATGTAAACCACTTCAGAACCTGTTAGAAAAAGAATTTATTTATAAAAGGATGAAAAATAGTAGATATTTTAATGCTTTTACACTTAGTGATGCCTGGATTGAAAAAGAAGAATGGAAATTTGATGATATGAAATTAATCAAGGATAGCAAAAAACAAGAACAATTAATATAATTGAAATTATTGAAACTTAAATCCATAGAGGGTCAAAAATTAATTAAAAAATAAAATTATGCAAAAAAGAACTAAAACAGGTCAAAAACAACACGATCAGGCAGTATTACGGAGTGCTGAGTGGTATAAAAGTCAAGGATATAACGTAAAAGCTGATTTACCAAATTGGGAAAAACCAAAAACCATAGGGGGATTTATCCCGGATTTAATAGCAAAAAAAGGTCAAAAAGAAATTATTGGCGAAGTTGAGACTAAAGAAACAAATAAACAAGACAAAGACCAACAGACAGCATTTAAGGAGTATGCGGAAAGAAAAAAAATGAGGGAATTTAAAAAGAAGATAATTTAGTTTTTAGTCACAGCCGACACATGATCGCAGATGCCT
>CAYPSR010000057.1:0-4633 GCA_964413595.1 uncultured Candidatus Saccharibacteria bacterium | reverse complement strand
CTACCGGTCTTCGACTCCGAGACTCAGACTCGAGGAGCGAGGCAGGCAAGATAGATATCTATCGTATAGATTCCGCATCAAGTGCGGAATGACAATTGAAAATTATTTCTTCACACTTTTTGCCCCATATTTACTTCTTCCTTGCATTCTTCCTTCAACTCCTGCAGTATCAAGTTTTCCTCTAACAATTCTATAACGAACACCTGGCAAATCTTTTGTTCTTCCACCTCGAAGTAAAACAATTGAATGTTCTTGTAAGTTATGGCCAACTCCTGGAATATATGCTGTAACTTCTGCTCCGTTTGTTAATCTAACTCTGGCAATTTTTCGGAGTGCTGAATTAGGTTTTTTTGGAGTAACTGTTGTAACTTTTAAGCAAATCCCTCTACGCTGAGGTGCACCATTTCTTAACCATGTTGTTTTTCTTTTTTTTGTATTCAAATTTCTATGAAGCGCAGGCACCTTAGTTTTAGTAATTGATTTTTTTCGTCCTTTTCGGACTAATTGCGAAATTGTAGGCATTTACTTTAATTTTAATTTTTAAGTTTTAAAGTTTTAAATGAATTTTTAATTATAATTTAGCAATTGATAATTTGATATTGTCCCGATGCCTTAAAGGATCGGGATCCCGATAACTATATAATCTGATAGTTGAACATCGGGAAAGTAAAATTTGTTATTTAAAATTTATAATTGACTATACTATATTTTATCTCAAATTTATGTTTTTATCAAGATTCTTCATCAATATCATTGGCTTCTGATTCCAGACGCTTGATTCTTGCAGCTAATTCTTTTTCTCTTTCTTTAGTCTTTACTTTCAAATGCTCTTCCATTTCAGCTTTATAAATACTGTTTTTAAAACCAGTTCCAGCAGGAATTGCGCGACCAATTATTACATTTTCTTTAAGTCCTTTTAGTTTATCAATTTTTCCTTGGGTTGCTGCTTTAATTAAAACATTTGTTGTTTCTTGAAATGATGCAGCAGATAAAAAGCTTTCAGTATTTAACGCAACTGTTGAAATTCCAAGTAAAATATCCATATAAGTTAGTTCTTTTTTCTTCTCTGATTTTAATCTTGCGCATTCTTCAACTGCTTCTGCGCGTGAGATTATTTCTCCTGGCAAATATATACTATCACCCGGATTGACGATTTTAACCCTTGAAAACATTTGTCTAATAATTAATTCAACATGCTTTTCATTAATTCCTTGTCCCTGAGATGAATAGATGCTTAAAACCTCAGTCAATATATATCTTTGAACCGCATTTTCAGAAAGAAGTCTAAGCGCTTCACCAAGATTCCAATGGCCTTCTGTAACTTGAACTCCTTTTTCAACCTCTTCGCCATCTTCAACTCTAAGTTGAACAGAATCAGCAATTTCCCATTCACGAGAAATAAAATTCTTTGATCTTAAATCAATAATATTTCCTTTTATTTTTGCTATTCCATCAAAGTTTGCTCTAATTGGTCTTCGAGTATTTGAAATTGCAATAACTTGCTTTTCTTTAACATTTTCGTTATTTTTAATCGTTGGCTTAAAACCTTCTTTTAAATCATAAACTTCATTTCTTTTTTCTTTAGAAATGATGCTTACAACTCGCGTATCTTTTGATTTATTAATAATAACTCTACCGCCAATATCAGAAATAATTGCTGGAGACTTTGGAGTTCTTGCTTCAAAAAGCTCGGCAACCCGAGGAAGGCCTTGAGTAATATCAACTCCGGCAATACCACCAAGATGGAAAACTCTCATAGTAAGCTGAGTTCCTGGTTCACCAATCGCTTGGGCAGCAATAATACCAACCGCAGTTCCTAAATCAACTATTTTATTCTTTGATAGGTCTCGACCATAACATTTTTGACACACTCCGCGAGTATTTGAACAAGTTAAAACTGAGAAAACATTGACGCTTTCAATATCTGTACTTTCAATTTTCTGTGAGGATTCTTCGTCAATTTCTTTACCTTTTTTAACAATAACACTCTTGGTTTTTGGATCAATTATATCATTGGCCGCATTTCGACCTAAAATTCTTTTTGCAAATGGCACATCCATTTCAACAGAATCAATTTTGGTTAGTGTTATAAATTCTTTTGTTTTACAATCATCGTTCATTACAACAACGTCTTGAGACACATCAACCAATCTTCTAGTTAAGTACCCTGAATCAGATGTTCTAAGGGCTGTATCTGCTCTACCTTTTCTTGCACCATGAGACGAGGTAAAATATTCAAACTCCGTTAAACCTTCTTTATAATTTGACTCAACCGGAAGTTCAATAACTCGACCAGCTGGATTAGTAACTAAACCTTTCATGCCAGCAATTTGAGTTAACTGTGATACTGTTCCTCTTGCTTTTGATTGAACCATTTCAAAAATTGGGTTATCCGGTTCAAAGCTTTCAAGCATTTTCTTTTCAATAATTGACTTATATTTTGTCCACAAGTCAACTACCATCATATATCGTTCTGATTCTGAAATTAAACCTTTTGCAAATTGTTCATATATTTTAGCAAGTTCTTTTTTTGCTTCGGCTAAAAGTGCGGCTTTTTCTTTAGGTACGCGAATATCATCAGCCGAAAAAGTAATTCCAGCTTTAGTTGCCCAATAAAAACCAAGATCCTTTAATGAATCAACTACATATACTGCAGAAACATTATCACCAGCAGATATATAGCCAGAAAGGATTTGCTTTAAAGAGCCAGCATCAATAACTTTATTTATAAACTTTCTGTTGCTTGGCAAGGCCTGGTTAAATATAACACGCCCAACACTAGTTTCTATAATTTCATCATCAATTTTAATGCTTATTTTAGTTTTTAATTTAATCGCCCCTTCATTCCAACTTCTGATTGCTTCATAAGTTGAAGAAAAATATTTAACAGATTTTTCGCCTTCTTCATTTTTAATCATTGTTAGGTAATGTAAACCCAAAACAACATCTCTATTTGGAGTAACAATTGGATCACCAGATGCGGGTTTTAGTAAGTTAGTTGAAGAATACATTAGGTTTGCACTTTCATATTTTGCTTGTTCAGATAACGGTAAAAATACTGCCATCTGATCTCCGTCAAAATCGGCATTATAAGCAGAGCAAACAAATGGATGTATTTCAATTGATTTTCCTTCAATCAAAACTGGCTTAAAAGCTTGAATACCCAATCTGTGTAAAGTTGGGGCGCGATTTAAAAGCACATATGAATCTAAAATAATTTTTTCTAATATATCCCAAATTTCTGGCGCATTCTTTTCAATCAACCTTGATGCATTTTTAACATTGTGGGCATAACCTTCACCAATTAATTTTGAAATTACAAAAGGTTTGAAAAGTTCTAAAGCCATAGTTTTTGGCAAACCGCATTCGTTTAATTTAAGCTGAGGGCCAACAACAATAACACTTCGACCCGAATAATCAACACGTTTTCCAAGTAAGTTTTGTCTAAAACGACCTTGTTTTCCCCTAAGCATATCTGACAAAGACTTTAATTGTCTTCGGCCAGTTGTTGTTGTAACTGCTTTTTCCTTTTTAGCACTGTTGTCAATTAAAGCATCTACTGCTTCTTGCAACATTCTTTTTTCATTTCTACAAATTACTTCTGGTGCACCTTGATCTATTAATCTTTTCAAACGATTGTTTCTGTTTATTACGCGTCTGTAAAGATCATTTAAATCAGAGGCTGCAAATCTTCCACCGTCAAGTTGAACCATAGGTCTTAGATCTGGAGGTAAAACTGGTAAAATATTTAAAACCATCCATTCTGGTTTAATTCCTGAATTTTTAAGCCCTGTTAAGAATTTTAATCTTCGAAGTAGTTTTTTGTTTTCTTGATTTGCCAAGCTTTTTGTTTCTTCTTCTAATATTTTGATTTCTTTGTCTAAATCAACTAGTTTTAAAAGTTCAAAAACAGCTTCAGCACCAATACCAACCTTAACTATTTGGCCATATTTCATTGATAATTCTAAGTATTTTGTTTCAGAGATTACTGAGTTAGATTTTAAACTAGCAAGTTCGCTCTTTGCAATTTGAAAATTAAAATTCATATCAGGATTACCTTTTCGGCTTTGTTTGTCTAATTTATCATCTTTTTTAGAATTTTCTAACTCTTTATTCAAACTATCAAGCGCAGCCTTTCTAACATTTTCATCAACCTCCAAAACAACATAAGAACCAAAATAAATTACTCTTTCTAATTCTCTGGTTGTAAGGTCAAGTACCATTCCAATTGGAGACGGATTTCCTTTAAAATACCAAATATGAGTAATGGGAACAGATAATTTGATATGACCCATTCTTTCACGCCTAACAGAAGATCGAGTTACTTCAACTCCACATTTATCACAAACAACGCCTTTATAACGAATTTTTTTATATTTTCCACAATAACATTCGTAGTCTTTGGCTGGGCCAAAAATTCGTTCGTCAAAAAGACCGTCTTTTTCCGGTTTTTGAGTTCTGTAGTTAATTGTTTCTGGCTTTGTGACTTCTCCGTAAGATTGCTTTTCAATATCTTCTGGCGAAGATATTGCAAGCTTAATTGAGTCAAATTCATCTTCCATTTTGTTCTGATATGCCATGGTTTGCTTGCCCTCCGTAGTCCGCCGAAGGCGAGACGAAGGATGGGTCCTTT
>CAYPSR010000056.1:2464-4762 GCA_964413595.1 uncultured Candidatus Saccharibacteria bacterium | reverse complement strand
TTCAGGAATTATGATTCCACAGCTTTTCATTCTTTTTTCTGCCATTCTTCTGACTTTCTGCTCAGTTGGCAACAAACTCTCAACCCTGTCTTGAGAACATACATTAAATCTAAAAACTTCTTGATAGTATGTCGAAATTGCGACAATCGCTGTTTCTACAGATGAGTCCATTTGATAATTAAAATAATTAATTAACCCGTGTTGTGAATCAAGATGAATACCTCCTGCCCCCTCTAGATATTCGGCCTGAAATTCACTTAAAGACAATATCCAGTCTGCCATAAGTGCCCGGTTGGATTGTAAAGTTGCTTTATCAATCGCTGTTATTAAATTTTGATTGATTTCACGATATTTAGGATTTCTTAACCATACATTAACAGAATGCTCAGTAGCACGAAAACCGTCTCCGCTAGGATTTTGTGAGTTTCCTGTTATTCGATCAACTGAATCCAATAAGCTTGCTAGAATTACTATATTTGTCTCGCGAGTCCTATAAGGAGTTTTGAAATCGTTCAATCGCATAGTTCCATATGTTTTAGATACTTCATCTATACTTAAAATATCGCCATCTAATTTTGCCATATGTGCTGGTCTAGGATAATTAACCACGGCAAGCAAGCCATCTCTTAAAAATGAATCTTCATCAAAATTTTCAGCGGCATATTGTACAAATTCTATTGTGTTCATAATAAAAATATATTATCATACAAACATGTTTTAATCAATGGATGCATGAAAAGAATTGATGACATAAAATTTGGGTCGATAACAATTGATGGTAAAAAATATACCCAGGTTTTGATAATTGATGGAAAAGTCGAGCAGCGCGATGAAAAAGCTTTAAGAAAAGAGTTTGGAACAACACATCACTTATCAAAATATGAACAGAAGCAATTGTTATCTAACAATCCTAAAATAATTTTAATTGGAACCGGGATGAGTGGCGCATTAAAACTATTTCCAGAGTTTATCGAAAATATCAAATCCAAAAAAATCAAGTTGATTCAAGAACGATCAAAAAAAGCAGTTAAGCTCTACGGCTCTCTTTCAAAAACTCAAAGAATTAATGCTTTAATTCACACTACATGTTAATCTCACTCAAGTAATACTATTTATTAGATACAAGATCAGACACATGTAACAGCGGTCGCGCTTATATGTGATACCTAGGTCTAAAATTGACAATTTATCATTTTTTAGATTAAATAGAATTAGAGAAAATAAAAAATAAAACCCCTCGACAAAGATTCCTCGATAATACTCGGGACAAGTCGGGGCAGAGGAGGTTGATTTGAAAAAATCATATTTTTTGCTAATCATAATTGGTCTTGTTATTATTGCTGGACTATCTGTTTTAATTTATAGAAATTCAGCTACAGCTGATGTGAATAATTATAACAACTATTGTTCTAAAATTGAAACAACAACCAAGCATCACAACTTATCTACTAATGCAAAATATACATATGGCAATAATTCACAAGAATATGTTTTAACTCCTGTTGTTTATGACAATGTTTCAATACTAAAAAATGCAAAAAATCAAAACCCAAATGAATTATCTTTTATTGTTAATACAAAAGTCATTAAATCAACAAATTTAGGTGGGAACACAAAAACAACATTTTATCTCGGAAATCCTACAGATGAAACAATTAATCTTAAAAATCCAACAATTGTTTGGAGACAGGGGACTGATTATCAAAAAAAAATTAAACTCGTAGACGGAAGAATTGTTTTAAAACCTGGTGAATTTATTTACAAATCAATTGATGAATATTATCCAAATTTTAGTGAAAAAATATATCCAAAAATCACTTCTGAGCTAAAGAATGTAAATACTTGGTTTGGGCCATATAATTTAGCGTGTTTTACTAAATACCTAACTATAAATGGCTTAATAAAACCAACAGACTTATCTTATGAGTATAATTCTGATCTCTTGTTCAATTTTAAATCTGCAAATTTTTCAGACCCTTATTTGAAAAACCTAGCATTTAATAAAGTTGAATCTTTAAACAACCAAGAAATTAATATCTTTAACTCACAACTTGACGATGCTTTTTCTTCATCAATAGATGGTGAATTGATTGTTGCAAGCACCAAAAACTATTTCTTTGAAACAAGCTTTACAAATTCTGTAAAAATTACAATAGATGGAAAAACATTGCTTGAAGATTCAAATAAATATAAAACCACAACTATTTCCCAAAACTCTATTTCTTTAGAAAAAGACAAAATTCACAAAGTACATATTGAATTTTCAAATGTTAATATTACCCCAGTTCTAAAATTTAA
>CAYPSR010000056.1:0-2364 GCA_964413595.1 uncultured Candidatus Saccharibacteria bacterium | reverse complement strand
TACTGCCTTGATATGTTTCCATATCCTTCTGGGAATGCTTTGCATGTTGGTCATCCAAAGGGTTATGTTGCAACAGATATTTATACTCGTTATAAAAAAATGAAGGGTTTTAATGTACTTCATCCTTTTGGATGGGATGCGTTTGGCTTGCCAGCAGAAAACCATGCTATTAAAAATAATATTCATCCAAGCGTTGCAGTTGAGAAAAATATTGAAAGATTCAAAAATCAGCTGAAGATGATTGATTTAGAATATGATTGGGACAGAGAAGTTAATACTACGGATCCAGATTATTATAAATGGACTCAATGGATATTTTTACAACTTTTCAAACATGGTCTTGCTTATAAACAAGAAATTCCGATTAATTTTTGCCCATCTTGCAAAATAGGGCTTGCTAACGAAGAGGTTGTAAACGGCAAATGCGAAAGATGCAAAACCAAGGTTGAGCGGAAAAAATTGAGTCAGTGGATGTTAAAAATTACAGAATATGCAGACAGATTACTTGATGGATTAAAAGACCTTGATTGGCCAAAACCAATCATTGAAATGCAAAAAAACTGGATTGGGAAGAGCAAGGGAACAAATATTTACTTTGATGTCATTACTAATTCTACCCCTGTCATTCCCGCGAAGGCGGAAATCTATAAAAATAGTAATTCTGTCTTGCCCGCCTCGACGGTAGGCAGGGATCCCCGGGTCAAGCCCGAGGATGACAATTTATCAATCAATGTTTTTACCACTCGTGTTGATACGCTTTTTGGATGCACTTATGTAATTTTAGCTCCTGAGCATGAATTAGTTCAACAATTAAAACCCCAAATCAAAAATTGGGATAAGGTTGAAAAATACCTAGTTAATGCTCAAAATAAATCAGATTTAGAAAGAACCGAACTGCAAAAAGAAAAAACCGGCATTAAGCTTGAAGGAATAAAAGCAATTAATCCAATCAATGGTAAAGAAGTTGATGTTTGGGTTGCTGACTATGTATTGGCAAATTATGGCACCGGCGCAGTAATGGCAGTTCCGGCTCATGATGAACGAGATTTTGAATTTGCAAAAAAATATGGAATAGAGATAATTGATGTGATCATCCCTGATATTACTTATGATAAAAATCCACCAAAAAATAATGATAAATTTATCGTTAGAAATTGTATCGAGGCAATTATTTATGATCCCAAAAAAGATAAATATCTTGTTTTAGAATGGAAAAGGCAACCATGGACAACTTTTATTACTGGTGGTATTGAAAAAGGTGAGGATATAATTGAGGCGGCAAAAAGAGAAGTAATTGAAGAAACTGGTTTTAAAAATATTAAATTTATCAAAAAGCTTGGAAGCCCTGTTATTTCAAAGTTTTTTGCAGCACATAAAAATGAAGATCGAAAAACATATTTTAATGGAATATTATTTGAATTAGTTAATGACGAACGAAATGAAATATCAAAAGACGAAAAAGATTCATACGATATAAATTGGTTATCTAAAGATGAAATTACTTACGAAAAAATGGCATGCGCTGCTTTACCGCATTGGTTAGAGCGACTTGAAAATGGTGAAGCTTCGTTTATCGATTTTGGCGAGTTGATTAATTCCAAAGAATTTAATGGCCTTGATTCAAAAACTGCCATTAAAAAAATCACGGAAAAATTAAAAGAAATGGGTAAGGGAGATTTTGAAACAAATTATAAACTTCGAGATTGGATATTTTCGCGTCAGCATTATTGGGGTGAGCCAATCCCTATTATTCATTGTAAAAAATGCGGAATTGTACCACTTAATGAAAAAGATCTACCACTTGAGCTTCCAAAGGTTAAAAACTATAAACCAACAAATACTGGAGAATCACCACTTGCCAATGAATCAGACCCAATAATTAAAGAATGGCTAAATACCAAATGTCCTAAATGCGGTGGTAATGCAATAAGAGAAACCGATACAATGCCAAACTGGGCTGGATCAAGTTGGTATTATTTGAGATATATTGACCCAAAAAATAATAAGGAGTTGGTTGACCCTGAAAAAGAAAAATATTGGATGCAACCGAAAGGTGTTGATTTATATGTTGGTGGCGCAGAACACGCAGTGCTTCATTTACTGTATGCTCGATTTTGGCATAAGTTTTTGTTTGATATTAAAAAAGTATCCACGCAAGAACCATTTCATAAACTCATTAATGTTGGATTAATATTAATGCCTGATGGTGGAAAAATGTCTAAGTCTGAGGGCAAAACAATCAATCCAGATGGTTTGGTGAAAAAATATGGCTCAGATGCTTTTAGATTAACTGAGATGTTTTTAGGGCCATTTAGAAAAACTGCGATTTGGAATACAAACGGAATTATTGGAATGAAAAGATTT
>CAYPSR010000055.1:0-4837 GCA_964413595.1 uncultured Candidatus Saccharibacteria bacterium | reverse complement strand
TTTTCTTCAAGTATTGATGAGAAAAAAGCTTTTATCGTTGGTCTGATTACTATCACTGTGATTGTCTTGATTATTATTTTATGGATGGTTTTATAGTACAAAATAATTACTACATATATACAAATTAGTACAAAATATACAAATAATTTGTATGGTTTGTATCAATTAGTAAAATTCGTAGTATTATATTCGTAAACTTATGAAAAGTAAATTGAAATTTTACATCGGACTTATCATTTCCATTATACTCATTATTGTAGTCTATTTTTATTTAGGGCCAATAATTGCTGATTCTGCCTATCCTTTAAAATACAAAGACCTAATTAAAAGGTATTCAGATCAATATGGTATGAATCCAAACTTAGTTGCTGCTTTAATTTATACAGAAAGTCATTTTAATCCAAGTGCTGGTTCGCCAGTTGGTGCTCGTGGGTTAATGCAAATAATGCCAGCAACTGGCGCCGGGCTAGCAAGACAGCTTGGAGAATCAAGTCCGAACTTGTATGATCCCGATACAAATGTTCGTTTAGGTACGTATTATATTGCACAATTAATAAATAAATATCACGGGAATATTGAGCTTGGTTTAATTGCTTATAATGGTGGTGTTGCGGCTGCGGATAGATATGCAACTTATGGCTCAGGAATTGCAACTGAAACAGTATATTATCGAACTAAAGTTCCAAGTGCTAAAGCGTCTTATGATGCTTTATATGGAGATTGGTGGAATAGGCCGATTGATGAACAAACTCCTGGCGGAGTTGCGGGAATTGTAGCTCAGGTAAAACAAAGTGTTGCGCCTTCTGCTGTTAAAAAAGAAGAACCTAAAAAACCAACTATTGTTGATGTAATTTTTGCTTGGCTTTTGGGCAGGAAATCAGGAACATAATATATAGAAAATTCCAATGCTCAATTTCCAACAGCCAATCAAATATCAAATTCTAATTTTCAAACATTTTAATTATTAGTAATATTTGTACGTATTTGTACATTAGTAGGACCAGACGGCACAAAGATATTTCTTTGAAATGCCTAATGGGATGATGGTGATGAAAGCTCAGGAGCTCAGAAAAAAGTTCATTGAATTCTTTGAAAAACGGGGTCACAAGGTGATCCCTTCTGCTTCTTTGGTTCCAGAAAACGACCCATCAGTACTTTTTACAACCGCTGGAATGCATCCTTTAGTTCCATATCTTTTAGGAGAATTTCATCCAGAGGGGAAAAGGCTTGTTAATATTCAAAAATGTATTAGAACAGATGATATAGAAGAAGTTGGCGATCCAGTTCATAATACTTTTTTTGAAATGCTTGGATATTGGTCAATGGGTGATTATTTCAAGCGTGATTCTATTAAATACACATATGAATTTTATACTAAAGTTTTAGGATTTGATAAGGATAAAATTTCAGTAACGGTTTTTAAAGGCGACGAAGATGCTCTGTTTGACGAAGAATCTTACAATACATGGAAAGACGAAATTGGAATTCCAGAAGATCGGATTTATAAATACGGCAGAAAAGAAAACTGGTGGGGTCCTGTTGGTGCCACTGGTCCATGCGGGCCGGATACGGAAATGTTTATTGATACAGGAATTGAAAAGTGTTCTAATGGTTGCGAGCCCAATTGTAATTGTGGAAAATATGTTGAGATTGGAAATAATGTTTTTATGGAATATAACAAAACCGTCGATGGAAAGATTGAGGCTTTGAAGCAAAAAAATGTTGATGTTGGGCTTGGTTTTGAAAGACTCCTAATGTTTACTGAAAATAAAAATGACGTTTATCAAACCGAACTTTTTGAACCTTTAATAAAAAAAATCGAAGAACTATCTGAAAAAAGATATGATACTCAAAATTGTCATTCCGGACTTGATCCGGAATCTATACAATTAAAAAAATCTATCTTGGATTCCCGCTTTCGCGGGAATGACATTGAAGTTGATGACAACAGGGTTGCATTTAGAATAATTGCTGATCATTTTCGTGCGTCTGTTTTTGCAATCTCTGATGGCGCCTTGCCGTCTAATAAGGATAGAGGATATATCGTAAGAAGATTACTAAGACGGGCAATCCGCTATGGTAAAATTTTAGGAATTGAAAAGTTTTTATCAAAACTATACGATCCCCTTTGTCATTCCGGACTTGATCCAAAAACTGCTGAGATCCTGAAACAAGTTCAGGATGACATCACAAAAATTTTAGATGAGGAAGAAGAAAAGTTTCATAGAGCTTTGCTACAATTAGATATAATTTCTAGAATTTCATCTGGGCGGAAGGGTGAAGATATGAAAAAAATGATTTTGACCGGAGGAAAAGCTTTCGAGATATATCAAGACTCTGGTGTTCCAATTGAGAACTTGAGGGATGAGGCAGAAAAAAGAAAAATTCCCTTAAGTAAAAATTTCGATATTGAATTTCAATCAGCGCTTGCACGACATCAAGAACTTTCAAGAAAAGGTGCGGAAAAGAAATTTAAAGGCGGTTTAGCAGATAATAAAGAACAAACCACAAAACTTCATACGGCTGCGCACTTACTTTTGGCGAGCTTGCGTCAAATATTATCAAAAGATGTTGAGCAAAAGGGCGCAAATATAACGGAACAAAGATTAAGGTTTGATTTTAATTGGCCAGAGAAATTAAATGATGAGCAAATTAAAAAAGTAGAGGATTTAGTAAATTCTGCAATTGATCAAAAGCTTGATGTTAAAATGGAAGAAATGAGTTTGGAAGACGCCAAAAAATACGGCGCTCATGGAACATTTTTAGACAGATATGGAGATAAAGTTAAGGTATATACAATTGGTCCCTCGACTGACGCTCGGGATAAACTTTCTCGAGATGTCATTCCTGCGGAGGCAGGAATCCCTGCCTACCGGACAGGCAGGCAAGATAGAAATCAAGCTTTCTTTAGTAAAGAGATTTGTGGCGGTCCGCATGTAAAAAATACATCTGAACTCGGACATTTTAAAATCATAAAAGAAGAATCTAGCTCTTCCGGCATCCGTCGAATAAAAGCGGTATTGGAATAAAATTAAAAGAATGCGAGACTAGCATTCTGGTATTCTATAGAATTGTAGCAATAACCATTCTAAAAAAATTTGACTCTGAGAAAATAGTCGTGGTAAAATTATATCACGACTATTTTAATTATAAAAAGGGGCAAAGGGAGAGATTTTGGCAGAAAAACAAGAACAACAATCAGAAGAATTGATGCCCATGCCATTTGCTTCAATGTCTAAAAGGACATTAGAAAAAGTTCAGAGACTTCGTCGGGCCGATGAGTTTGGGAATGGACCAGAAAATAATAGCCAGTTTCAAATTGACCAAGAAATGTTAGATGCATTAAGATTAGATTTTCAACCGATTCCGCCAAAGGAGCAAGCTAAATATGACGAGCTTTGGCAAGCCCTGGGTAGTGGTTTTTTATGGACATATGGCAGATATTTGTCAGGTGAGCAAATTGATTATTTTTTAACGTCACCGCTCATTATAGAAAACGGTGGCATAACTTTTCTTTTTAGAAATTGGGAAAGTGCTAATTACCACTCCGATGACAAGGATCATTCGTTAAATGGATTAGTATATTATAATTATGAGGTGTTAAGAACAGACGAAAAATGGTCATCAGATCAGAAAGATGATGAGGCCTTTATTAGTAATCATTTTGGCAGTGGCAATTTGGTTGTTTTGAAACAGATAAAAGATTTTTATCAACCGAGTATTCGGAATTTAGATTTAGATTATCTTACGACCGCCGACCGAGTAGCAGAAAATTGTTCCTTATTAGTTAAAGAATTAAAAAAAAGGCACGAATGGGCATTTTTTGATCGAACAATTGAACTTGCCCAAATTTTACTTCACGATAAAATTCATACCTTACAATACAAATCGCCTTTACCAATTAGGGAAAGTGCTACAGATTATTATGTAGAACAAGTATTTAGAAAAATTGGATTACCATATTGCGAAGATCATTTTTTGCGCGGTTTGCCAGCCAAGCTTTATTGGTCATTAGTTGTTTTACCAGAATTGGATGAAATGGGGCTCAAAGAAGATCTATCGTTTTATATGTTTGGAAATTTAAAAGGCAAAAAACGACAGATAAAAATTAAAAACAAACTTTGTGAGAGGTTTACCCCAGGAATATTAAAAGAAATTTTTCCAAAATATAAATGGCTAACTTATCCAGCAATCTGTCTAGGCTGAGATACGTTGGTTACACTTTGTTAATTTGTTTATATGTATGTGCTGGCTGCAATTTAATTATACGTTTCTCTACTTTATTTTCAATCTTTTCTTTCTTTTTTGTATTATTGGCTACAATTTGTCGAATTTCATCATTAGTTGCATGGTTTGCAATTATTAATCTTTTTTTAAATTGTTTAGCAAATTCATTCATGATTTTTTGTTAAATGTGTTACCAACGTGGTCAGCCAGCACAAATAACAGAATTTTTTTTTCAAATATGTTATATTAGAAATAAGAGTTAAAGGAGGAGATCCTGCAATAAATCCAGGATGACAAAATGTTAGTTCTCGATTTGACCTAAAAGGTCCCCTTCGGGGCTCGAACGATAAATTTAAATTTTAAATTATCATTTTGATTTTTGATATTTAATTTTTGATTTAATAATATGGGAGTTTTTAGTTTTCTAAAATCTAAGACTAATCAAAGAGGAATTGCACTTGACATTGGGACTGAATTTGTCAAATCCTCTATTTTTTCTGTTAATGATGAAAATCAAATTGAAATTGTTGGGTATGGGAAAGCGCGGCAAAAACTGACTGATATTTCTGGTGGAGTCGTAACCGACATTGCTGGCGTTATTGAAAATTGC
>CAYPSR010000054.1:0-5118 GCA_964413595.1 uncultured Candidatus Saccharibacteria bacterium | reverse complement strand
GCAAACTGCTCGGCTTCAAGCGTAAATTTATTTGTGGTTATGAAATAACCTTTGCCTTTGGCCAAATGATCAGCAACAGCGCCATAGAAATTACGGACCTCTGGTGAGCCGACCTCGTGTTTTGAAAAGTATTTTTTACATTGGATATAGTGCGCTATGCCGTCTTTTTCGGCTATTACATCTACTCCCCCATCATGCGAACCGCCTGTAACTTCTGTTTTGTATCCTAATTTTGAAAATAAATCTGCAATATATTGTTCAAACTCCGCTGGACTCATTCCTCTCAACCAATAAATTAAATCTCTGTCAGATCGCCAAGATTCTCCAGCTTTAAATCTTTTTGCATTTTTCCTCTTTCTGATTTTAGTTGAGATAAACCACGGTATAACTCTAATTAAAATTAAAATCAAAAAAACAGGCCAAATATACTTCATAATAAACCAAAAAAATCCCCAAGCCCAACTAAAAAATATTTCCGATGAAGATGCGTTGAAAATACTATCAATAGGAATTAAGCTAGCCATACAATTAAACAATTAAATCTGTTATTATCTTTATAATAACATCGACTTTCTTCGTTGTTTCTTCTACCGATAACCAAGTTGAGCCATACTTATCATAATCGTCAGCTATGTTAATTTCTATTACTTTTAATTCTTCTTTTAATTTTTCCAATAAATTTCTTTGCTGATCATTGACGCCTTTTTTGGCAACCCAATTAAGACTAAAACCTAATCGGCCGTTTGATTTTAAACAAAATATTCCTCTTTCTTTACTAAACTTATTGAATTTAACATTTACAGAGACAGTTTCTGTGCCTGTTCCCATAATTATATCATCAGCATACTGTTCGCAAAATCTAAATATCTTTTCTACTGCCTTGTACTGCGTTTCGTTTAATTCTTTTTGTGCCACTGGTAAAAAATCTTCTCTAGTCCATTTTTTCCTTGGGCTACCCGTTGAACCGGTCAAAAAATTCTTTTTGACCTCAACGCCAAACAATTTGGGAATCATAATCTCATAACTTTCAAATTTATAATATTCCATTTGAACCGCATAAATATCAAATTGGCTATTTTGGTTGATATAAACAATCAAATCCTTTAGCCTATCGTCTATTGCGTCCATCAATATTACAAATTTAATATTTCCTTGTTGAAGATTTATTTTTATTGACCCAAGTATTGTTTCCACTTGTTCATCGTTAATATTAAAAAAATCTTTTACTTTTTCTTCAAAACTGATTTGAAATTTTTTATTAACCTCATTGTCAATTTTGCTTTTAAATTCTCCGTAATCGCTATGTCGCCAAAGGGAAGCCCCGTAATCAAGGGCTTGAGCAACCACAGTTCTTTTGTCTGAATTTTTATATAGCTTTGTTTCCACCACATAGATATCTCCGTCTTTATCTATAGCCAGTGCATCAATTGGCCCAGATTCAGTTGAAAATTCTCTGGCTACCACAAAAAGCTTCTTGTCTTCTTCTATTTCATACACTGGAATTGATTCAGGATTTTGATGAATATACTCTTGTAAATATCCTTCTTTGTCAAAATCGGATTTATCAATTTTTTTAGCATTTTTGCCATTTTCAGAAATTATAATACTCATAAATTTATTTTTATTTTATATTTTTAAATTGTTCCCAACTTAAAAACTTGACCTCCGAAACTCCGCCCAAAGTCCTGATAGTTCTTTCAATTGTTCTAAAGCAATCTTGTAGGGCACGGTGAATTTCTTTTCCAGTAAATCTTAAAACATTCCAGCCCAAACTATTTAATTGGTTATTTCTCTGCCTATCCCTTGCCAATGCCTCAGGTAAAGTATGGTATGCCTCACCATCGCATTCAACATCAATTTTGCCACTATTACATGATATACCAAAGTCTAAACAAAAATTCTGCCCTCCGGCTTGCACATATAATTGCCTTTCAGCCCAAATTTTGCGTTTTTTCATTTCTAAATACATCTTTTCCTCCAATGGACTGGTGTCGTATAAATCGTTAATCTCTTTTGCTGAAAATAATTTTTCGTAGCTTGTGGGAATATGCACTATTCTTCGCCAGCCAATACTTGGAATAGGTTTTGGCAATTTTTTAATCTGGCCCAAATAGAATTTAAAATAATAATCATTAGCTCTTTTATGCTCCAATTCCTCTGGAAAAAGCTGGATCCTTTTAACGATGTCTACTTTTTTAACTTTAGTGTAAAAATTTACTTTATACTGCATTTCCTCGCCAAAAACAGCTGGGAAATAAAAGCCCAAATAATCGGCAAGTTTTGCGTTTTTAGGCGCTGACTCAACCGGAATGTGATACCACCTCTCATTTTGAATCACACTCCAAAGATTTTTTCGTGGCACAATCCCCACCACCGCCGTCTTATTAGTCATAAATTTATTTTAATTTTCATCTTAAAATCTCTAGGGAAAATGATTTCTCCAATTTCTTCAACGCAATCCACGATTGCATTGTTTGCATTTACAATCTCAACCCTAAACCAATTCAGCGACGGAAGCTGCTCACCAAAATTAAACTGTGTTTCAACTATTCCGTCGGACTTATATTCCGAATGAACCCTTGGATCAAGTCCAACTGTTTGGTCAGTTGTATGTTTACGATGCGTGAAGGTATTACGGTATGTTCTTAAATTAGAAACGGCTTTGTCAGTATTCAATTTATTTAGAGCGCCTATCACCTTTTGATTTCTATTTTCCTTGTTGTTGCCAGAATTAAGATAGGTCACTAAGCTACCAAAATTGCAATTGTCCTCACTCATAACTTCTTTACATCCACACTTTCGAATAACTTCCAATGCTCCATCGTTGTCTTTGTGTTCAAAATAGCAACGACACATTTGAGCGATTTTATCCAAACAGGCATAAATTCTCAAAATTGCATTGTCGATCAGATAAATCATCAGCCAGTATTTCTTTTCTTGAGAAATAGCTATCTCTTGATTTTCAAGATACAATTTTTTGTCGGTTGCTGTGTAGTTCATTATATTTTCCAAACCAATAACGCTTTCAACTATTCCACGAAGCATTTTTTGAATTTCCAAAGTCCATTGTCCGGCTTCGGCTCTTTTGCCACCCTTGAAATTCATCATAAGGATTATCGGGTTTGAATAAAGCCAAAAATCATCGGGCAATAACTTGATACTCACTGTCTTTTGATTACTTTTTCTATCCTTATTCGATTGTTGCAATTTCTTCATTGGTGAGGCCATAAAGTTTATAAACCATTTGGTCGATTTGGTGTTCGTATTCTTTTACCTTTTGCTGTTTGGTTTCGTTTTGGAAATAGTCGGGAGGTTTGGAAAACGTGTCAATTCCATTGGCGTACCATCGCTTTTATTTTATTTAACTGGATTATTTACAAGTATCTTTTCAGGCTCGTTTCGATGTTCCTTTTGAGATATTACAGTATCGTAAAGACCTATTTTTTCACCTTCGTGTTTATCTATTCCAGTATAAACAAGACTAGCATCTTCGTACCGCTTAAACTTATAAACCGCATCGTTCATCAACGCGCTGTTAAAAACCCCAAGACTAACAAGCAATTGAAAATCTTTTTGAGTTAACCCTGTAACTTTCTTAAATAATCCCGGCTCAAGTTTAGTGATCACATCTATTAATGTTCTTTCGCGGTAATCTGTAAGATACATAAAGACAGGAATACGAGTAGCAAACTTAATGAGCTTATCTTGCACCTGCTTACGGAGACTCTTATATTCTTTTTCCTCTGCAGTAAGCTCCTTCTTCTCTTTTTTAGATAACTCACTGTCATTTGTCTCTTTTTTTATTTTTTTAACAGATTCGGATTTGTTAATAATTGTCTCAATATCTTGATTCAAGTTCCTAAACCCTTCAATACTCATAAGAGCGTCCATTGCTGCTTTGTTATCCATCAACCGGCTTAATGTATTATTATCGACATTTACAAGTAGGGCACTTTCCCACCGCCGCGCAAGCAGTGTTGCTGTAGTACCGCTCATTGCCATGTCTAAAATTCCCGCTGCATCAATTTGCTTCATGGCACTCCCATCATATGCAAGCACTGGAAGAAAACTAATAAACTCAGCCACTTTTACTTCTGGGTTGGATTCATTTACATTGAGACGACAGCTATATTCAGCGATTTGTCTCAATGCTCTATTGGGCGCAAAATCAAAAACATAGCATTCTTGTTTTATAACTTCTTCTTTATTCGGAGATTTGTTATCTGGGTTCTTAACGGTCCACGGAGACTGAACACGAAAGGCGGCTTGAAAATATGTTTCCGGAGTTGAGCAATTACGAAGCATAAAAATGCCTGTCCAAGGTTTAACTGTTATGCCAGTCAAAAGCTTTCCACAGGTTAAAGTAATAGTTTTTGATTCCAATGGATATTCCATTGCCTCTAGTACCGGCGGAAGTGCCCTTATCCCAATACCCGCATCCTTGCCAGCGGTTACAACAATTTCATAATCATGATAAAAAGTATTTTGTTTTTTCTTAAGTAGATTATACATTGCGTGACACGAGGCAACAGATGGCAAAAACCAAAGTGTGTGATTAAGTATGCTCAAAAGCTCTGCGTGCGAAAACGGCATCGGTGGCTTTTTTGCACCTAATTTTAAATTGTCGATTGTCGTTTCTAAAAACGAACCCCGAATCAAATCAAGCCATTTTTGAACCTCATCCTCATAAGCAAATTTTGCACTTTTACCATCACCTTTCGCCGAAAAAAATAAATTTAGATCAAATTCGTTGAATTCACCCTGCATTGCTATATCTCGAATTGAATCTGGAAGCTGGTATGTCATCATCACCATACGCGGAAGTGGGGCATACGGGTTAGAGCCCTTTTTGTCGTTCCAAGAATTTTTTGCTTTTTGTTCGTCTGAATAAGTCCAGTTATATATCTGTTCCTCAATAAATTCACCCGACGCTATTGCCCTAAAAGGAGTACCGGAAAGATACAAGTAGCATCCTGTCTTTATCGGTATAGTTTTTTCAATATGCTCAATCTTATCCTCTTCTGCTATGCCTTCTTTTTGTATTCGATTAAACTCTTGGAGTTCTTCCTCAGCGTCAATATCTTGCCCGAAAAGGTTCTTTGCATTTTCTCGCCATGC
>CAYPSR010000053.1:3638-5187 GCA_964413595.1 uncultured Candidatus Saccharibacteria bacterium | reverse complement strand
CCGGTGTATAAAAATCTGGAACCTTTGTTTGTTTTTTAAAGTATACAAAGGAGAACAGAAGTGGAAAATGGTTTGAATGGTCCCTTAACAACCCCTTAAAACCCCTAAATTTTGATGATATGGTTGGGATTCGAACCTGCTATTTACTCTCGAAACCATCAACATTCTGGAACCTTTTGGCAAAAAATCACTAAGATAAAAACGGCTCAGTCGTGCAAAGCCGTTTTTTTGTTCTAAATTTTCGCAGTTATTCTACTATCTCTCAAATAAAGTGTTTTCCCAATACAACTCACCAAAGCTCTTTTTTCTTCCTTTGATCCTTGGTTAAAGATGTATTGTCCAAAGCTTCTAATATCAATTGCTGGTTGTTCTTGATCTTCGTCATTTATCCCCAAGACAGCAGAAGATAATCTCTGAACTCTGCCAACTTCTTGCTCTAATAGTTTGTTGTTTTTAATCTTTTCAATTGGTATTTCATTAAGCAGACTAACAAAATCCTCAACCATCTTTTCTTCTCTAATGTATTGTTGATGACAATCATAGTTTTTTGATTGAGTACAATGATAATATGTATATTGTCTAGAAGTACCATTTTTAAATTTCTTTGTTACAATCTGAGCAGTTATTCCAGATCCACAAGCTCCACACTGAAGTAATTTAGTAAAATTAAATTGTTTAGTCCCGGGTTTGGATTTAGGAGCAACTTTCATTTTAGTTTGCACTTTGTCAAATAGTTCTTTTGTTATTATTGACTCATATGCACCTTTATACCATTTACCACTTGCTTTTGGAAATTCAAATAATCCACAATAGTATGGATTGTTTAACATTCGATAAACCATACTAAGTGGTACGATTTTATCTGATCTGGTTCTAAAACTAGTGTCATTTTTTAACCAATCAAATATATCACGACCGCTATCACCAGATGCTACTTTTTCAAATATCTTCTTGATGATCGGTGCTCGTTTTTCGTCGATAAAGACCTTTTTCTGTCCTTTTCCCGAATAATGATCATTTTCATAGCCTAAAGGTGTCATATTTGGTCTAAACCCCATCTCGCACTTAGCTCTAAATCCTCGTTTTACATTTATACCTCTGTTATCATTTTCTAATTTTGCCTGAGAACATAAAATCATTAACAAAAACTTGTCATTTGGGCTATTAGTGAAGGATTGTCCGTGAGTTCTAATTTCTTTTAAATATCCTGAGTCCATTAAATCAACCAAGGTGCCGAGGTCGCCGGCATTTCTGCTTAATCTGTCCGGCGCCCAAGCAATTATTCCTTGAAACAACCCTTCTCTAATATCATCAATTAGTTTGTTAAACACTGGTCTTTGCCCTGAATTCTTAGCCGAATGGCTCTCTTTTCGTATTTCTGTAACGTAAATTCCTTGTAATTGAGCAGAAGCAGCCATTTCTTTGATTTGGGAATCAATTGAAAGAGCCTGCCGTTCGTCATCTTCAGTAGATTTTCGAGCGTAAAGACAGTAATTTACCCTTGGTGCTTTAACTTCAACAGCATCAATTGGTCTTCCGTTTTCTTCTT
>CAYPSR010000053.1:0-3538 GCA_964413595.1 uncultured Candidatus Saccharibacteria bacterium | reverse complement strand
TCTTCAAGTTGTTCTTTAAAAGCCATTTCAAGCATTGCTTTTTCTACAACTATTTTTGTAGATTGAATTGATCCATAGCTACTTATTAATCCTTTAATCTTTTCAATGCTTTGATGCAGCCTCATCCTTTCATTTATTGGTCCTGGCAAGATATATATCTTTTGATCTTTGCCAGTTCCATAAACTTTGGCAGAAACTAAAGCAGTATAATCAGCATGATCCTTTTCAGAAATTGCTAAATCAACTCCAACTATATATGACAAGCTTTGATCTCTTAATTCTTCTGGTAGCTTGTCATAATAATGGATCATTTTTCTTGATATTATTGGTTCACCCTCATCAACAATCTTTAACATATATTCTCTAGCCCATGCATAAGGATTGCCAATACCTAATCTTTTCTTTTCAATTGCTTCCATATCAGGATACATTCCTGGCCAAGCAATATTGTTATATCCATCTACTAGTGGGTATTGTCTGTAAACTCCGCTTCTTCTTCCTTCTAAAATATTTTCTTTAAGATTCATCAGTAAAGAGTCACGATGTAAAAGATTACCAACTACAATTACCTTTGCGTTTCTACTGCCAAGTGGAAGCACTTCACTAGTAAACCAGCGCCTTGTATTTTCTCGTGATTCTTTTGTCTTAACGCTTTTAATGTCCTCAACGTCATCAATTACCAAAAGGTCGGGTCTATGTTCGTGAAACTTTAATCCTCTAAATGATTGATCTCTCGAAACTGCAACTATTTTTGCATTATATTTTGGAATAATTAAACTGCAATTATTCCATTCGTCCTGTTGTTCAAACGGCCCAAGGTCTTGTTTTAAAAGCTCATTTGACTCCAGCTCATCTTTAATATTTTTAAAGTGCTGTTTTGCTTGCTCTGCTGTTTGAGATACAAGCACTACGAATTTTTTACCTGGCTTTCCTAATATTGACCATATCGGATAACTTAAAGAAAATATGGTGCTTTTTGCAGATTCTCTAAAACTGCAAATTGCAGCAAAATCAATCTTTTCATCTTCGCTTATCTTAAACATTTCTTTTTGAAAAGGAGCAATCGGGCAATCGACATGCTTATGAAGATATACATGGAAAAACCACAAATGGCTTTTTCTTGTTATCTCACTTCTCAATTGTTGATTTCTGATCAGCTTCTTTATTGTCTGTTGATTTAATTTCATTTTTACCTCCAATTCCATTATTATTAGTAATTAATGAGGCTAATTTTAAAGCTCTCATTATTTCTTTTTCTTCTTCCCTAGATAACTTTTTGTTTTTGACATTTACATCACCTGATATCTCCAATTTGTTTCGGTAGATATTATGACGATGGTTTAACCAATACATAACAGCCGTGAGGTTTTGATCCTTCATGGCTGAAATTAATTGGCTTTCTGCTAAATCGTTGATCAATTGGCAACCGTGCTCAATTGACCTATCGCATTTTTTGGCAAACGACTTACTTTGTTTTCGTCAGCGATAATACGTCTGGCGACCAATGCCTATTCTTTCACAAGCAACTTGAACAATTGGAATTTTACCTAATTGCTCAATCATTTGTTTTTGTAATTTTCCTTGTCGTAATTTTATCGCATTACTTTTTTGCATTTTTACCGCCTTTAATTAACTTAGCCTTCTTGTTAAACGCTTTTTCCCAACGATTTTTGATCACCTCAGCGTAAATTGGGCACTTTTCCAAAATATAGCAACGTCGTTTCATCTTGTTTGCTGCTATTAAAGTTGATCCGCTCCCTCCAAAAGGTTCAAATATCAGATCATCACGCTTTGTAAGGACTTTAATGTAAGGAATAAGGATTTCAATTGGCTTGACCCCAAAAATTATGCCTTGACCTGACGATTTTTCATCTGCAGTATTGAATCTAATTATGTCGGTTGGACAATACTTATTATTCTTTTTGTATCCTTCCCAATGAGCATCACCTGATGTGGCATAAAGAGCATTTTCATGTTCGTTTTGGAGCAGTTCTTCTTCCTTTCCAAGATTTAATTCTTTGTTGTCAGATGATCCAAGCATAGCAATATCATATTTTGAGAAAAATTTATGCTTTGCGGCATATCCCTGATTTCTATTTGGAGTCTCCCAAATTATCATATTTCTAATTGTCCAATGCTTTTCCATTTCTTCCCAAATAACCTTAGTGTTTTTCCAATTTTCATATACTATTATTGAAAAGTCTGGCTTTTGGATTTTAACAACATTATCCATCCACAACTGAGTAAAATTTTCAGGGAGAGTATCTGTGCCAATATACTTTCTATTTTTCTTTGCGCCAAAGCCCTCTGTTGGATTTCCGTGACGCTTGCCCTGAAGATAATTTAAAATATATGGAGGGTCCGTCATGACCATGTCCGCCTTTTCATTACCAAATAGTTTTAACACATCAATTTCTTTAGTTGAATCGCCAACTAAAAGTCTTGAGCCGTCCATTTCTACAATATCTCCTTCTTCTAATTCGATTTTGTTAATGTTTAGTTTTTTCAATTCTTTTTGTAAATCAAATAATTCCGGAGTTATATCGATATCAAAAATCTGATCTAATTCCTCGCTATCGAACCCGATTGTAGAGAGAAATGATTCATCAAAATCTTTTAAGATTGAAAAATCGAACTCGCCAGTATTTTTGTTGAGTCGGATATTGAGTTCTTGTTCAGTTTTAAGATCCGGAATATTTACATAAACCACGGGAATTACAGAATAATGTAAGCTTTGACAAATTTTGTATCTAAAATGACCTCCTATGCATATATTTTTTCTATTTGGTGCAGAATTCAGAATAATTGGATCCACGATTCCGTATTTTTTAATACTTTGCGTTAGGTCATTGATTGCTTTTTCACTCCAAACCCTTGGATTATATTCCGAAAGTCTAATTTGATCAATCGGAACATTTACAATTTTCAGATTTTCTTTTTTCATTTTTGTGCCTTTCCAATGAAGAAGATGTGATCAAGCATTAATTGCATATCAGCAATCACTGTTACTTGTCTGTACCTTCCTTTGTCTTTTGAAAACTTGTTAATAGCCGTCTCTAATGCGTATCCGACCAGAGCTTGTCCTCGAATTGAATCAAGAAGTTCGAGGGCTTCTTTTTTTTCTTTTTGTGACATTTTTACCTCCTGTCAAAATTAGCTTAAATACGAAAAAACACATCCGAAGATGTGTCATTAATTTTGTCAGAATACAAAATTAAGATCATCTTTCGACGATTTGTCGTGAGCACTATTACGCTCTACGACCTTAATTTTGCTCTGGCAATTTTACCTAAAGCTAAATTATTTAAGAGTATCTAGAAAGCCCTTATTCAGGTGCTTCTTTGAATAATAAGAAAAATTAAATGTGCAATTTCGTAATTTATTATTACCTAATCTTACATTATTATATTATTTGCAATCTGTCAATATTTAGTCATAAAAAGTTTTACTTTATGGATATTTATGCTACAATAGGGTCAATTGTACGTTATCAATTTGTTGCCTAACCCTTAGATTTATTCTAAGGTATGGCATAAAA
>CAYPSR010000052.1:0-5323 GCA_964413595.1 uncultured Candidatus Saccharibacteria bacterium | reverse complement strand
GGGTTGCCAATTATCGCTCAGGCCGTAAACCGCGTCTATTGTCTGGATTGGGATGAACGCAATCTGGAAGGTTGCAGTAAGCGGCTCAAACATCTAAAAAATGTGGTATATGAAAAAGTGGATTTGAATGAGAAATCATTGGCAATAAAGGCCGATGCAGCTTTTTCCATTGATGTCATTGAGCATCTAGAACCTGTCAAGGAAGCGAATTTCATGAAGAATGTTTGCAAAACGCTCAAGCAGGAGTCTGTGTTAATTACGGGCACTCCGAATAAAACAGCTGCGGAGTATGCTACTGAGCGCAGCGAAATCCAGCATATTAATTTAAAGACTCATGCTGAATTGAAAAATATGACTCGTCAATATTTTAAACATGTTTTTATGTTTGGCATGAATGATGAGGTGTTACATACCGGCTATGGAGCAATGTGTCATTATTTATGGTCTCTGGGGGCCGGAAAAATAGCATAGTCAAAAGAGTGCGACCCCAAAGCTAACCGCTTGCAGGTGAAATGGAAAAAAAAGACAATGTGATTATTCGTTTTTTATTAAAAAAGGGCTTTCGCAGGGAGTTATTAAGCTCATTTCGCAGTGGCCGAAATGGCCTAATTTTTTCTGTTACCTGTATGCTGAATTTGATAGCTTCGCTTTTGGAGGGTGCAACTTTTGGCTGTATCTATTTAGCCCTTAATATTTTTAGCAATAGCGGTGCATTTTCACTAGCTGAAAACTCTGTTTTTTCACGCTTTTCAGGGGTAATAGCTTTTGAACAATTCTCTAAGAATCAATTATTCGGACTTCTAATAGCAGCAGGGATTATTCTGCAGTTGCTCAAGAGCATCTGTGGTTTTTTTGCCATAGTGTGTTTATATCAAGTTGCGCTGAAAATTCAGACCGATGTGCAAAAGAAAATTTATCAGCGAATTTTGAGCTTTAGCTTTTCTTGCGTTAACCGTTATAGCGTTGGGGATCTGGCCGAATATGCACAGACTCCGGCTAAATGCATTATTATTTCAGTTGAGGCCTTCAATTGTTTGATTATTGATAGTTTGATGACCATTGTCTTGGTGGCCATGTCGTTCTATTTGATGCCGGTATTAACGCTGATTGGTTTTGGGCTTTTGGGAATCGTAGGTCTATTTCAAAAAAAAATTGTGCGAAAAATTGGTCAAGTTTCACTAAAACTTGTAGAACATTTAAGCGATTTTAATAATAGTATCGTGCAGAATTTGCATAATATTCGCCTAGTACATACTTTTGATAGGCAAAAAATGACTTTGAAAAAAGTGCAAGAAAACTTGAAACATGTTGCTACGCATACATTCAAATGCCAGCTTTTAAGTAAGTCTACCCCTTTTTTGAACGAGTTTTTTTCGATGGTGCTCGTCGGTATTATTGTTTTTCTCGCTGCCTATTTAACTAAGTTTACCGGCTCTTTTTCAGTCGCTTTATTAATGCTCTTTTTAGTCCTGATTCGTCGGATTGCTCTGCAAGTGCAGGGGGTGATCAGCCATGTGGGTAGTTTAGCGACTAATTTAGGATTTTTTAAACGGATTAATCATATTTTTGATGATGAAATCCATGAATTAGCCAAGAAATCTGGTTTGGAATGCCGGGGCTTTCTAAATGATGTCACCTTTGAGCGTGTTTTTTTGAAATATCCAAGTAGTGATGGATTTTCAATTCAGGATTTTTCATACCGGTTTCAAAAGGGTAAAACCTATGCGTTAATCGGCTCATCAGGCGCAGGCAAATCATCACTGATAGATTTATTGATTCGTCTATATGAGCCGACTGAAGGGCAGATCAAATTGGATAATGTTGATCTTAACCAATATTCTTTGTCGGATTGGCGTAATTTAATTGGAGTCGTCAGTCAGGACATCTTTTTATATAACGAAACGATTTTGGATAATCTTAAATTTGGCTATTTGAATGCTTCTATGGAAGATATTGTCCGAGTGGCTAAATTAGCCGGCATTCATAATTATATTGAGCTATTGCCTCAAGGCTATAATACCGTGATTGGTGAAAGCGGTTACCGTCTTTCCGGCGGTGAAAAACAACGATTGGCTCTGGCCAGAGCTCTTATCAAAAATCCGCAGTTACTTATTTTGGATGAGGCAACCAGTAACTTGGATAGTTATTCGGAATTCATTATTCAAGAAGCTCTAAGAAATTTTCGCGGACAGAAAACTATGGTAATTGCTGCGCATCGCTTATCGACCATTATAGAAGCTGATCAAATATTGGTTTTGGAGAAGGGGAGGCTAATCGAAAGCGGGTCCCATCTTGAATTATTAAGCTTGCAGGGCCAGTATGCTGCATTTTGGAAGATGCAAACCCAAGATAAAAGAGATCAACATTCATATCAGAATCTGGATAATTTGATTCATCATGCTCGAGATTCACAAAGTAAGGTCTAAGGTTTTGTTAATTGACATGCTCCCCGAGAGTCCAAAGAAATATATGATATAGGCAACACAAATCCATTGATTTAACAAGGGGTAATGAGTTGGCTAATTACGCTCTCTTGATGCAATTAGCAAACTTCTTTTTAAAAATTGGCGTCAGAAACGACCAGAATCGAGGTCGTTTTAGCAAATAGTAGATAGATTGAGGGCTAAGTTGATTCAGGAGCCCGCTTTTCTTAAATTTAGTAAGTAAATATTTTTGGTTTTTCAGTAAATCGAATAATTTTGCGAGAATAATCATTGATTGCTGAGTTGAGGGACTTGCACTATATGAATCTTTTCGAATCCTCATTGCTGCACCAGCCATTGGAATATAGCCAATGCCCGTGTTGAATGCTATTTTGTAATTCGGATACCAGTCAGTTAACCAATGCAAATTTTCTTCATATTGTTTTGCAATTTGCAAAAAGGCTTCTTTTCGATAAATGCAAGCGTGTGAAGGAATCCAAAAATTTGTTTTTTTTAAAAGCAAAACCAGTTCATCGGGAGAAAAAATTTCCATAGTTTTCTGCGTCAGAAGGGGGCGTTCTTCAATTACATAGGGTTTCTCATTTTCGAAAAAACATGGATTGCCACAGCATAGACCAATGGAAGGGTTTTTATTTAATAGACCAATTGCAACAGTCATAAATCCTGGCAGGCAGAAATCATCGCTCGCCACAAAAGTCAGATAGTCTCCTTTAGCTTTAGGCAACAGACTATTGATTGAAGCTATTACTCCTAAATTTTTCTGATTGCAAAATAAATGGATTTGGGGATGTTTGGCTTGATATGCCTGAATAATGGTAACACTATTGTCTATTGATGCATCATCGCATATTAAGAATTCGAAATCTGGAAGTTGTTCCTTTATTATAGCTTCAATAGCTTCGGAAATATAGCACCCATGATTAAAATTTGCTAACAGAATGGAAATCATCATATTTTTCGCATTGATTTGACTAAAATCATATATTTCAACCAATTCCCTGTCAAAATTATTTCTTGCAATTGCAACCATTTATCATCAGGATCATAAAAAGGTTTCACTTGTTGAAATCTTTAATTTCTTATGATATCTTTATTTTAAAACTTTTGGCCTCGTTGTTCTGCCGAGGGTGGCAAACGATGGCTTTGAGGTTGGCGGTTGCTTATAATTTTTGTTAACATAGCATCAGATCGTTAAAATGTTTTAGGTTAAGGAGATACTTTTGAAAAAAAAAACCATCGCGAAAATTGCATTACTATCTATGCCGTTTATTCTATTGACCCCCATAATTTTCAGTTGCTGGTTTTTAGGTTATTTTTATCTTTTTTTAAAAGTGTTTAAGCTTTCCAAAAACACGCAATTAATGATTAATACTAGGTCTGATTTAGGGCCCATATTAACCCTTTTGAATTATGCTCGTTGTTGGCGAAATTTAAGAGGAGATGTGGCTGTTTTAGATATTTCGTATAATCCCCTGATAACCAAAATGCTAGCACCATATGTTTGCCCTAAATTAAAAGTCATCTATTTAAGAAATTATTTATTTAATAATTTTTTAAAAAAAGTCTTTGATGTAAGTTTGGTGGAAGTATTAAATAAGAAAACACTTTCGTTGTTGGTTAAAGATAGATTAAACTCAATTTGTATTTTTGATTCAGCTACGCCGCTTGATAAAGTTAAAGCAAGCTATAACTTCTATTTTGATGAAAATATTGTTACTTATCAACATCTCGTTACCCCTGCGTTTTTAGAGGCATACAAAAAATATCGTAGTATTATGGAGTATCATTATTATCTCTTAAAGGATGCGGGGAAATTGAATGTGGAAAATAATTCATTCAATTGTATTTCCAAACTAGAGAAATTGCGGAGTGAATTGCTGATAAAGCTTCAAATTCAGAACCCATATATCGTTTTTAATGTAAATAGTAAAAATCGTTATTGTGTTGAGGCTAATAATCGGAAAATTAATTACCCCGATAGATATAATGTTTTAATCGATTATTTCATTTCAAAGGGCTATAATGTCGTAATTCAAGGGAGAAGCGAACAGCCAATTTTTAAAAGACGCAAAGGCTTAATTGATTATTCTAAAAGCTGTCTGTGCTCGCCTGCTAATGATTTAGCTCTTTTTTCGGGAGCAAAATTTGCTGTAGTCAATAAAACGGGTCCCGAGAATTTTGCTATGATTTGTAATTTACCTATCCTGAGCCTTGATTTCACTGAATGGAATTCTGTTGCGCCGCATAACAAGTCGCGATTTTTTCCTAAGCAGATTATAAATATAAGAACGGGCAGAGCTTTATCATGGAAAGTAATTTTGACAGATGGTTGTTTTTTCCATGTTGATAAATATATTTTTAGTGAAATGGATTTGAAATATGAAGATATGAAAGAAGAGGAAATCCTCATGGCGGGTGAAGAATTTCATGAGCTTGTTTTAAAAAAGGATTTTACATGGGATGATTATTCTCCTATGCAAAAAGAGTTTAAGAATTATTTAAATCCGTTTCATCTAGATCTGTATGATAACACTAAAAGCGTTCCTTGCGATTGTTATCTTAAAGTTTTTTCCTGAGATGCTTTCCATTGCTAAAGCAATGAGGCTCTAACGACGGATTCCATGCATTTCTTCTCGGATCTCGGGAGTAAATACAATACAACAACTGCCAGTTGCTTAACATTTCAACATTTGGCAAACCTAAGTGTTCTAAAGCCTGATGAACCACCATCCCTCCCTGGTAAGAGAAATCTTTTTCGCGATTCCTGGATTGTTATGCACCGGTCTCAAAATCTGAAATCTCGATACAGGGTGAACTGTATTTACGTAAACGGGAAATAAAAGCATCTCCCCCGTAATTTTCATTTAAGACATTCTGGT
>CAYPSR010000051.1:1479-5412 GCA_964413595.1 uncultured Candidatus Saccharibacteria bacterium | reverse complement strand
GCTGAGAAAGACATACGAAAGACACAGACTGCCATCACCGTCGCGCCAGTAGGAGTAGGGGTGGGAACAGTAGACCCATGCGGGCACCTGGCTCTGCTGATATCTCTGCCAGAGCTCATCGCAGTGGGCGATGACCTGACATAGGTGGAACGGCAAGGTGCGGATGGCCAGGGAGTAGCCGTCTTGGGTCAGTTGCTTACTGACCGCGTCGAAGTTCAAGAAGGTCTCGCCCTTGTACCAGGCGATCTTCAGGCGAAGCAACAGGTTGGGGTCGAACTCAGGCCACTTGTCGTGGTCTGGGAACCGACTGAGTGCCAAGTCAATGGCACTGGGGAATGGGTTGATGAGCCTTGAAAGCTCATCCTCTTCCTGCCAGCGGCAAACCTGCGGCAAGACAATCGGCGTCAGATCGAGGATCTCAAGCGACATCTACCTTGCCCTCCTTAGGGTACAACATTTTGTTTCTTCATTTAGACATAGATGAACATATATATTTAATATGTTCAATTAAATTTAAAAGAATACAAAAAACACTAAATATAATATATCAATATTTTAGGTAAAAAGCAAGGATTTTAGAGAATAAGACAATACAATTGTATTTTTATACAATATCACTTAGGTTTTAAGAATTAAAACCTAAGTTGCATATTCTACTGCCCTAGTTTCACGAATCACATGGACCTTGATCTGCCCTGGGTACTTGAGTTCTTTTTCTATTTTCCCTGCTATATTTTTTGCTAATTTCTCAGACCCCAAATCATCTATATCTTCTGGTTTTACAAATATTCTAACTTCACGGCCTGCTTGAATAGCATAAGATTTTTCAACTCCCTCAAAATCATTGGCAATATTTTCCAAATCAGTCAATCTCTTAATATACGAGTCTACGCTTTCTCTTCTGGCTCCTGGACGAGATGCTGAAATCGCATCTGCAGCCTGAATAATTTTAGCAAGCGTATTTTGATCAATTTCCTCGTGATGAGCGCCAATTGCATTTATTATTTCAGTAGATATGCCATATTTTTTAGCAATATCCATGCCAATTATAGCATGAGACCCTGGAATTTCGTGATCTACTGCTTTTCCAATATCGTGAAGTAAAGCTGCTTTTTTAACAATATTTACATCAAATCCAAGCTCTGAAGCCATTGTTGACGCCAAATATGCTGATTCAATTGAGTGCTGCAAAACATTTTGTCCATAACTGGTTCTATATTTTAACCGACCTAATATTTTTATTAAATCTGGATCAAGTCCAGCAACACCAACCTCATAAACCGCTGCTTCACCTGCTTTTTTAATTTCAGCAGAAATTTCTTCTTTAGCTTTTTCTAAAGTTTCTTCAATTCTTGCTGGATGAATTCTACCATCTGATACCAATTGCTGAAGCGCTATTCTCGCAATTTGCCTTCTTACAGGATCAAAACAAGATATAACAACCGCCTCTGGAGTATCATCAATTATTACATCAACTCCAGCCATTTTTTCAAAAGTTTGAATATTTCTTCCTTCACGACCAATAATTCTACCTTTCATTTCCTCAGATGGCAAATTAACAGTTGATACAGTTGATTCTGTTGCAGTCTCTGATGCCAGTTTTTGAATTGATAAAGTTAAAACTTCTCTAGCTTTTTGATCAAGTTCTTCCTGAGAAGTTTCTTGAATTTCTTTAATCCTTTTAGAAACATCGTCAGAATATTCTTTTTCAATGCTTTTAATCAATTCTTGCTTAGCCTGCTCTTTGGTTAATTTAGAAAGCTTTTCTAAAACTTTTGATTGTTCAAGTTTAATAGTCTTAATCTTTTGCTTTGCATTTTCAATCTCAGAAATTTTTGAATTAACTTTATCTTTTTCACCTTCAATTCTCGCACTTTTTTGATCCAAAAAACCTTCTTTTCTCCTGATATCTTTTTCAATATCATTTAGACGTGTTTCTCGTTTTTCAAGATCTCTTTTCGCCTCTTCTTTAATTTTTAAAGCTTCACCTTTCGCTTCAATTAACAAATTCTGTTTTTCTTTTTCCGCATTTTCAATTAACTTTTTAGTTTTTTGAACATGGTCTGAAATTAATTTGTTAGTTAAAACACTTCTCAAAAAATAACCCGTTACACCAAATATAATCGGCAAGCCGATCAGCAGTCCTAAGTATAAACTGTTCATGTAAACCTCTATCTAAGCAGAGCGAGTTATTTTAGATCAATATTAATAAAAATGACTAATTAAGAATAAAGAATTAAGAAAAAATGTCAAAATCTAAATTAATAATGACGAATTTGGATATTTGGTATTTAAGAATTTATTCGTCATTTGTGTTTTGTAATTCTTAATTATCTTATCTGATTATGCATTAAATTAATTAATATTAAAATCTTTATTCAAACCCACTCATGCGATTAATGTTATTACACCCATATTTTACAATTTTTCTTCTTTAAAGTCAATTTAAAAATAGTTGAAGCTACTTACTTATCAAGCAATCGATTTCTTTCCTCTGTATTTTTACTTTTTTTAATATGTTGTCTGGCTGATCGAAGTCCAATAAAAGAAAGAAAACCAATCGGCATAATGAGCCAAAAAGATATCAATCTATAAACTAATACTGAAAAAACCGCTACCGACGCTGGCGCTCCAAAACTAATTAAAAGCAAAGATGAAACACTTTCATTTACTCCCAAGCCACCTGGAATAAAACTGATTATTGAAGCAAAGGTTGTGGCAGTATAAGTAAAAACCAAAGGAGCTATGTGGATTTGATACCCGAAACCTTTTAATATAAAAAACAAGCACAACATATCACCTATCCAATAAATTAGTCCTCCGCCAATTACTTTCCAAGCGCTTTTGGGATCTTTCCTAAACATCTGAAATCCTAAATATATTTCAGTTACTAGGCTTTCAACTGCCAGGTGCTTTACAAAAGATTTTTTTGTAAATAACCTTCCAAAAAAATTAATAAATCTAAAAAAATTACGACCAGATTTATAAAATCTTTTTTTATGCCTTATCCTATTAATAGCAAAATAAACAACATAAAGTATTAATAATATTACCACTATTAGCAAAATTCTAATAATCGGCGAAATATGTGGCAAAGATTGAATAAAAAATAGACTAATTACAAAAAGTATTATTAACGCTGTGTACATAAAAATGCTACGGATCATAAACATAAATAATGTATCCCCGGCTGTTAAGCCTTTTTCTTTAAAAAGATAAAGTAAAAGTGCCATTTCTCCAGCTCCGGCAATTGGAAAAAAATGTATGGCGAAGTTTCCAATTGTAGCAATTCTAAATAAATCTCGAAATCTAATTTTATAATATAGTCTATTTAAGACAAACTTTAACATTAAACTGCCACCTAAATAACTTCCAAATTCAAAAATAAGCGCGGCTAAAATCCAACGACGCGAAATACCTTTTAAAAGCATTATTGAATCTTTGAGCCCGATCATTTTAGTTGCAGCCAAATACAAAGCCAAGGTAATAACTAATAAAACCACTAGCTTTTTCCAGCTAAATTGTAGGATCATATTATTTTGCTTTTCTTCCACAATTTTATTGTAATACAAAAAAGTGGCATTTGGTAGAGGGTATAAATTATAAAAATGCCTGCACTCCGACCTGTCCTCCAAAGCCTTAGCGACGGGGGAAGCCTTCTTGAAGTCCGAGGTTTAACGAAGGACTTGGCGAAGGATGTGTCATTTCGAAGGAATGAAATGGCTGAGAAACATCAAAAAATATTGTTCGAGCAAAACGATGTGAAGTCGAGAACTACCTTACAATCAAAAAATCCACAAATACATTTGTCATTCCCGCCCCGTTTCGCAGAATGGGGTAAACTCCAGCGGGAATCTATATGATATAAAAATCCTCGAGATTGAAAAATCCGGATGATATTTTCTCCGGATTTTTAAATATTAGATATTTTAA
>CAYPSR010000051.1:0-1379 GCA_964413595.1 uncultured Candidatus Saccharibacteria bacterium | reverse complement strand
CTTAATATAATTATTGTCAATGAAAAATCAACTTTCATAAATGGATTTTTACAGCCCCAGCGCTAATAAACACGCTAAACTTATTGATAAACTAAGAAATTGATTTCAAGACAATGAGATTTTTATACCAGAGCTATAAAAATAGCTTAAAATATTTTTGATGACTTTTCCCCTCTTTAATTTTGTTTCAATTTCTTTTCTTTGATTCGTCTGCAACTCTTCCAATCATAAAATCTATAGCTTTATTCATATTTATTGCTTTAATTGTGATATCGGAATGTTGGTTTTTGAAAACTCTAAAAACCTCATCAGCAAAAGCCTGCCCAATAGTCGGAACTTTATCAAAATCTAAAACAATTTCCTTGAATTTATCTAAATTAACCATAACTCTTCTTGCCTGAGATCTAGAAATATATATTGTTCCTAAAGTATACAGTTTTATTCTAATTTTTGTTTTGTCAAAAGCATAAGTTTCTTTAGAAGATTGATATTCCTGAAACATATCAATTAAATGTTTTTTACTATTAAGATTTATTGTAAATTTTACCAATGTACCTTTTTTACTTCTTAAATCACTAAAAATAAAAATATCATTTATCGTGTTATCGACTACCATTTTCCAACCAAGGCTTTCTAATTCAAAAATATCTGCAATTTTTGAAGTGAAAAAAATTCCTTCTCCAGAATGGGCTTTTGGAGCTGTTGATGTCTTACCTTTTAAAAGATCCTGGATAGCCTCGGTTTCGAGTTTTAATTTTCGTTTGCTCATAATATTTTTAAAAACTCCAATACCAAAATCTCTCACAGTAAATATTAGATTTTTATTATTTATTTGCACTCCTACATCAAAATGTTTTGTTTTAGAATGCTCTACAGCGTTATTGACCATTTCAGAAAAAGCATAATCAAAAATGCTCTTAAGGTTCTCTTTTAAGGTTTTTAGTTTATTGAAATTTTTATCAATTTCAGCCAAGACAGCATGTTCTTCCGTTCCTGCCCTAACAAACCTTTCAACAACTCTATCACCTAGAAATTTTGAATTTTTTGGCAAAGAATAAGTTGATGATCTTGTCGAACCGTCTTTTAATAATCTCTGTTCATTTACAAGTTCATTTAAAATTCTTGCGACATATTGTCTGGAAAACGTATTACTAAAAAAACCAACAAGGTCGCTTGTTTTAAAAGTAGTTTTTTCTTTAGCAAATTTTAATATTTTTTCTTTCATTTTTACCTCAATTCAACTTATTAATTACTATTGTAAACAAAATAATTGTTATTGTCAAGTAATTGTAAACAAAATAATTGTTATTGTAAACGGATTGTAAACAAAATAATATTATCTAAATTAAAAATCCACAAGTATTTGTGGATTTTGGCAG
>CAYPSR010000050.1:0-5930 GCA_964413595.1 uncultured Candidatus Saccharibacteria bacterium | reverse complement strand
TAATAAAAGAGAAATTAGCTAAATATTTCATATAGTTTTAGTTGTGTAATTATAAAAAAAGTAGTAAATATAAATTCTATTTAAGCTGGTAGGCATTTCTTGAAATGGAACACAATCAAAGTTTTAAATATTTAAAAACACAATAATTATCATCATTTTTGAAATGTATTGTTGATTTTAAGATTAATAGTTTTTGTGGCTAATGTATACAAAATTAATTGCTAGCAAGTTAATTATTTTTTAATAAGATTGAACAAAGATATAAGTAGAATATTTATCTAATTTTGAAATTTCTGAATATCATATTAATTAAAATTAGGAGAACTGAAATTTGCAGAATTACTATGTCTCTTCCCCGGAAAGAAGGTGAGGTTTGAATTTAATGGGAACTTCTTAATTTGTAATGGTAGAGAATAAAGTGATGCTTGATTTGCAAGAAAAATATTCTCTACAATAAATATTTTAAAAATGGAGGGAAAATTAATGAAAAAAGTAAAAATAAATTCAGTATTATTCTTCAGTATCATTTGTTTGCTGGTTGTTTTTCAAGTGAGTATATTTGCATCTTCTGAGAAAACCCAATTCTCTTTTTCAACAGGTTCCTTAGGGGGTTCTTTCTATCCAATAGGGGGAGGAATTTCTGATTACTTATCAAAAAACATTGAAAATGCTTCCTTTACTGCTGTTACTTCCGGTGGCGTTGATGAGAATATGAATCGTATACAATCCGGTAAAACAGATTTCGGTTTGGCTAATACGGGGGATGGATATCTGGCTTTTAGAGGAATGCCTCCCTATCAACAAGAATATAGTAATATGAGACAATTGGGAATTTTGTGGCCTCAATGGGGAGAAACATACACTTTGAAAAAAACTGGAATTAAAACTTTTTTAGATCTCAAAGGGAAAACTGTATGTGCCGGAAGCCCTGGAGGATCCATGCATAAGTCATTTTTTGACTGGGTAAGTATTCACGGTATAGATCCGGAAAAAGACTTTAAAAAAGTAGTTTATCTTCCCGGGCATGAGGCAATGGAAGCTTTAAAAGTGGGGCAGGTTGATGCAGTCATGGAAATCTCTGGTATTCCAACTGCTGCTATGGTAGAATTATCTCTTACTCATGATATTGATATTGTTAGATTCGCCCCGGGTTATCGCGAAAAATTATTGAAAGAAAAACCGAAATATTCACCCATCATCCTTCCAGGCGGAACCTATCGTGGTGTGGATGAGGATATAGAGACTGTTGGAATGGCTGTGGTTTGGATTTGTAGCAAAGATTTATCCGAAGAGATTGTCTATCAAGCCGTAAAGGCTATTTATTGCCCTGAGGGATTAGATTATTTAGCAAAAGTGCATTCAGCAGCAAAAAGTATTACTGTGGAACGTGCCATTGAATGGACCCCAATTCCACTGCACCCTGGTGCTGAAAAATATTATAAAGAAATTGGTTTAATGAAATAAAATAATTGTTTTTCGTTGTAATATGGCGTATTGATGTTTTCCAATACGCCATATTACTAAATTGACTCTAAGGGAGTGATAACAAAATGAAAAGGATAACAGTTTGCCGACTATGTTCTGCTAATTGTTTAATTGAAGCAAACATAGATCAAAATAATAATATTTTTGCTGAAAGAATCAAATCTCCTTATCTGAAAAAAATTATTTCCTGTCCAAAATTACAAGCAGTGAACGAAATTATATATTCGCCTGATCGTTTAACAGATCCTTTATTAAAAATAAAGAAAGCCAATAAACCTACATGGGAAAAACAATCTTGGGAAATAATTCTAGATATGATTGCATCAAAACTTCAATATTATAAGAAAAATTATGGTGCAGAGTCCATTTGCTGGATTAGAGGGCAAGCTCCGGATTGGAGTTCAACCTGGCATTATGCTATGAGGTTTATGAATCTACTTGGCTCTCCAAATATTATCGGAAATGGTGCGATATGCCATGCTGCCCGAGAATTTGCCCACATCATGACCTATGGAGAAATGAGCTCTCCTGATTATAAAAACTCAAAATACATTATTGTTTGGGGAAGAAATGACCATAATTCCAAACCGAGACTTTTTGAAAATATATTATACGCTAAGGAACGGGGAGCAAAACTAATTGTCATCGATCCCGTTAAAACGGAACTTGCCCAAATAGCTGATTCATGGCTTCAAATTAAACCGGGCGGAGATGGTCTTTTTGCTATGGCAATGATGAATGTTATTATAAAGGAAAAATTATATGATCAGGAATTTGTTGACAAATGGACACTTGGATTTGATCAATTATCTCAAAGTATTGATGCATACTCTCCAAAAATCATTTCTAAGATTATAAATATTGATTCAGATGTCATTAGAACAATAGCTAGATTATATGCCACTACAAAGCCGGCCTGCATTGGAGAGGGTAATGGACTCGATATGAATTTAGAAGTCTTTCAAACCACTAGAGCGATTTGTATCTTAAGAGCATTGACAGGGAATATTGATAAAAAAGGTGGTGATAAAATTCCTTTACCCATTCCCTTTAGAAATATTGAATTATCTGAATTGCTCCCAAAAGATGTCAAACCCATCACATATGAATATCCTCTTTTTGATCATTTTCGACCAACCAGAGGAAATCCTGCTTTAGGGCCTGTAACTGGTGCAATTATTAATAAAAAACCCTATCCAATAAAAGTGTTAATCATCCAAGGTACTAATCCGGTGGTAACGGTTGCCAATACCAAGCGTTTCTTAAAAGCGTTAGATTCCCTGGATCTAATTATTGTCATTGATTTATTTATGACTCAAACTGCCAAATATGCGGATATTGTGCTACCCACTACCACATCTTTTGAAACGACGAGAATAAACTTTCCAGCGCTTTATTCAAATCAAGTTGTTTTGCAAGATAAAATTATAAATTCTTTAGGTAATAGTTGGCCTGATTGGAAAATAACTTTTGAGTTAGCTCGTAGAATGAATTTTGAAAAAGAATTTCCGTGGAAAAATGTCGAACAAGCTATTGATTATCAGTTAGAACCAACAGGAATCACTGTAAAACAATTACGCTCAAAACCTGAGGGGATTGATTTTCAACACAAAAAAAGCTATTTAAAATATTTAGAAGACGGATTTCACACACCATCTAAAAAAGTTGAAATCTTATCTGAAAAATTACAGCGATATGGTTTTAGTGGGTTGCCTTCTTTTAAGCTATCCATTGAAAATTACAGTTACTATAAACTAAAAGAGGAATACCCTCTTTTAGCCATTAGTGGTGCCAGACCCAATTATTTTGTTCATAGCCAATTTAGAAATATTGAATCCTTATTAAAATACGAACCTGAACCCCTGGTCGATATTCATTCCCTAGATGCTAAAGAAAGAAAGATTGAAAATGGTGACTTGATAAAGATATTCACACCAAATGGTAGCATTGAAATGAAAGCAAATGTATCCAATATCATTTCTCCTGGTATCATAAGAATTCCTTGGGGGTGGGGTGAATCTAATTTAACATACAATGCCAATAATTTAACTGATGATTCTGAAAAAAGCCCAATCACAAGTACAACATCTAATCGTAGTTTCATGTGTAATATCTCGAAATCATCTAAAAAGGAGTAAAGGTGGAAAGTAATAAAGTAACAAGAAATTTTACAGCTTTTCAGAAGCACGGCGTTAATTTTGCACTAGCAATGATTTCAATATTAGTCGTTTACTGGACTATTAATTCAATAGTAGATATTGTTTTTAAACGTTCGATTTATTTGATGCTTGTTTTTTCAATGTGTGCAATTATTTATCCATTTAGCAAATCCAAAAAGTACGAAAAAATATCTTTTTTTATCGATCTTCTCATTATTATCCTTACTATTATCTGTTCGATCTATGTTTTAATTGATCCATATAGCCGTTTTATACGATTAAGCATGCTTAACCGTTACGACATTATTTTTGGTACCATTTTGATCATTATTGCCCTTGATATTGGTAGGAGAATTATTGGGTGGACACTTACTTTAGTTGCCTTAACAGTTCTTTTATATGCCTTTTTTGGTAATTTTATACCAGGGCATTTTGGGAATCCCGGTTTCGATTTAAATTCAATCGTAAGCCAAGTTTATGCCGGGCTTGAAGGTTTTTATGGTATGGCAAGCAGGGTAATGATCCTCTATGTTGTTCCATTTATTCTATTGGGAACCTTTTTAGACAAAACAGGCGGTTTAAATTTCTTTATGAACCTGGCTTTTTCTGTAACAAAAAAATCGATTGGTGGACCTGCGAAAGCTGCGATAATCGGTAGTGCTCTTTTTGGCTCAATTTCTGGAATTGCCGTCGCCAATGTGACTTCAACAGGAGTATTAACCATTCCCCTTATGAAAAAAACAGGATATCAACCTTATATGGCCGGAGCAGTTGAAGCGGCAGCTTCCACTGGAGGATCAATTATGCCTCCAGTTATGGGGGTAACCGCCTTTTTAATGGTCGAATTTACCCAAATACCTTATTTAACCATTATTGCAGTTGCAGCAATTCCTGCAATTTTATACTACATATCTTTATATTCATTTATTCATATTAGAGCCAAAAAACAAAATATCGGTATCGATCAAGAAAAAAAAGTTGAACCGGTAAAAGATATTTTAAAAAAGGGTTGGTTTTATTTTTTCTCCATTATTATCATTATTATAATTATGTTATATGGCTATCCTCCAAATATAGCTGCTTTGGGCGGAATTGCAGTACTTATTACAGTGGATAGTATAAGGCGAAAAAATATAAATTTCAAACTCTATTATGAGGCTTTCATTGAAGGAGGTAAAAGTGTAATCGGGATAGGAAGTATTGTCGGATGTATTGGAATTATTATAGCAGTGGTTGGAATGACCGGACTTGGTCTTAAACTTTCCTGGATTCTTACTGGCTTCTCCATGGAAAAGGCTTTTCTCGCTATAGTAGTGATTGGATTGATTGCTGTAGTATTGGGAATGGGCTTACCCAGCAGTGCGTCTTATATCATTATTGCGATTATTGCCGGACCCACTTTGATTAATATGGGATTTCCAGTTATCACTGCTCATTTAATATTTATCTGGTTTTCTGTCATTGCAAACGTTAGTCCTCCCGTTGGAATATCTGCTATTGTTGCTGCCGGTATAGCAGGTTCAAATCCAGTAAAGACCATGTTCACTGCTTCTATTCTGGCAAATGGTTTGTTTATACTTCCATTTATGTTTTATTATCGACCGGGCATATTATGGCAAAATTCATTTTTTTTATCATTGGAGACAATTTTATCAATTTTATTAGGATTAATTGCCTTTGCTGCTTTTTGTGAAAACTATTTTCTTAAGAAAACAAAATGGTTTGAAAGAATTTTCTTGCTTTTATCCGTGATTGCTTTTTACTCTCCAAATATAATGGTTAATTTGATGGGTTTAATTGTATTTATATTTGTAATTATCTCACAAAAAAGAGATTTGAGTTTAGCGTGATGCCTATTATAGAAACGTAGAATAACAACAATTTTGCATTTCATTTGTATTTTAGATACTATCATGAAAAATGATTATAGCTGTTTGTGTATGGTTAATTTTCAAAACTATAGGGTTGAATACTATCGTGTAAATAATCAATTAAAAAATAGTACCCAAATATTAAAAAAATTGTTGTAGTGATAAAAATATAAGGAAAAGTAAATATATTTAAAAAAGTATGGGATGAAAAAAATAGCATAGAACTTAAATATAAAATATTTAGTTTGCAAAAAAGTAAATTAATGTTCTATTTTATATAGACAGAAAGGTATAAAAGAAATGAAAAATAAAAAGATCTTAGCGAGAAAAGGTGTCGTAGATTTAAGTCCTTATATCCCGGGTAAGCCAATTGAAGATGTAAAAAGAGAATTAGGTTTAAAAGAAGTTGTAAAAT
>CAYPSR010000049.1:0-6306 GCA_964413595.1 uncultured Candidatus Saccharibacteria bacterium | reverse complement strand
GGTCCGAAATGGAAGTCAATTTCACCGTTTTGTTCCCACCAGTGGGAACCGAGCCCCAGCTTGAGGTTCTTAGCAACTTCGACTTGCGCCGAGGTGTCGCCGGAAAACCAGCAAACTGGTCCACCATTCAGGGGGAGGTAAATCCCCTGGCAGGTTGAAAACCGGATTCCTCCGATATTCTTCTCGAAGACCCCGAAGGGCTCCAAGAATACCTGTTTTTGCTCAGGCCAGTAGGCGAAATATCCGCCCAGAAGCAGACAAGCATCGTCTGCCTTCACCGGCCAAAGCTTACCTACCTCGTAGCTTGGAGCGGGACCATCTATCCCAAAACCCCAGAACTCGAGGCCTTCCCAGTCGCTGAAGTAGCTGAGCGTGGTACTGCTCGTGCCACCTTCGCGGCCGTCCTGGCGAACCAGGGCACCGTCAGCGAACACAGCGACTGAGGTGAGAAGAGCGAGGCATAGCAGAAGCTTTCTCATTTTTCTCTCCTCTTTACAACTGGATATGGAGTTTTCGCGCACTCTAGGCAGGCACAACTTTGTGCCGATCATTCCTTGAGCTAAGAGTTTGTCTGCTTTATACCTGTGCATACCCGCACTGGGATTTCAGCAGGACCCTTTTGCCAACGGAATCAATCCTAAAGGCCTTATTTGTCCAAGCACCCACAAGGGCGTTATCTAAAGATTCCGAAGAATCTAATTTCCTTTTAGTGTAATCAAATTATAGCATATACAAGACATTATGTCAAGTAAAATGCAACAAGAACTTGCGTTTTATATATAACTGCGATACAATAATGTCAAATAATATTTTACATAAATACATGCATCAAGGCTATTTAAGTGTTTTAAAAGGTATCGGACTATCAGATGCAGAGGCTAGAACCTATTTAGCCAATATTTTGTTAGGACCAAGTTCTGTTATAAAAATTGCTCAGAAAGCAGGATTAACCAGGCAAATGGTTTATACTATTTTGCCTAAACTGCACGAGATGGGGTTAATTAAAGAATCAAAAACAGGCTCAAAAACAGCTTATGAGCCTACAGATATTGAAAACCTAAGTTCAATAGTTGGTAATTTATCTATAAAGATAAAAGAGCTCGTGCCTGAGCTTAAATCGCGTCAGGCCACTTCTTCTGCTATTCCGCTTGTAACAGTTTATGAAAATCCAATAGCTATGCGTGATTGGTATAAGCAGTTTATTAAAGAAGCAAAAAAAGAAGACGAGCTTTTGGTGTGGTCAGGAGGACGAAATTGGTATAATTTAGACCTTAGATTTTACCAAAAATGGATTAAGTTCAAAGATAGTTTGAAAATGAAAAACCTAGTCATTACACCCGACATAACAGAGAATAAAAAAGAAATTTGGGGGCAAGCAATATTTAAAAATTCAAAATTCAAATATTTAAAAAAATGGTGGAGAACTAATGCTGAAAAATGGATCTGGAAAGATCAAGTTTGTTATTTGACTATGCGCGAGAATGCCACAAATATGATTGTAATAGAATCAAAAGATCTTGTTGAAATAGAACGGTTTGATTTTTATCGAATCTGGAACTCGTTAAAATAAAGAATATTAGCTACCCCTAAGGGGTCCCTTCGGGAGAAGCTAAAAGCTAAAAGATATTAGTTAGACAAAAGAACTGATAAATATTTATTTTAAGCTGGGCATAGTCGACCCGCTGTCAGTTGATCTTTTTGTCTAATTGTTTCTGGTTTTAAGCCAAGTTCAACAATAATCATGCTGGCGTCATCTTTGGTTAAGTGATGAGAAAGATATCTTGTATAATTATCTAGTTCATCAAAACCAAGCATAAATTTTAAGCCTAAGTTATATTTATAATTCATAAAAAAACTCGCCTGGTCATTGTGAGGGATTTTAAAACCATCTGTTCGTAAAAAAAACCTTGCAGGTTTTTTAGCGTCAAAAACATTGCCTGTTACTTTCCATTGGTCTTTGTAACCGATAAACATCCCATCATTCAATATTTGTGCTGGCTGAATTCCTTGTCGGCCTTTTTCAACTACTAAATCGCAAACTTCGCTTTGATAACCCACATTGCATAATTCAGCCCGTATTTTGCCAAAACCATTACTAGACAGTCTAAGCCATTGGGCTGTTGTTGCGCCGGTCTGTAATCCTGTTTTTTCATTTTCTACTTCAAGACCCACTTTTTGCATTTCTTGAAATAGAGGCATTCTAGGATTGGTTTGTGTTATTTTTGCTACCATTGAATCTGCATAAATTCCGCTTTCGTTTTGATAATGAAACTGGTTAAAAGGATCAGTTACTCCATCGGCGATTGCTAAAATCAACTGCCCATTTTTATAACAAAATCCGAGGCTGTCTTGTGGCAGAACGTCTTGATTATATTCATGCGGATTTTTTGGAAATGAAATCATAGAAACCTTTGCGCCAAAATCTTGGATCTCGGCTTGTAAAATTGCTGGATGAACAGCATCTCTAAAAGCTTCTCTTTGCTGGCCTGAAATCATAACTAAACCTTCGCCATTTACAACTAAACCTTTTTCAAGGTTTTCTAATTTGGTGATTTTTACAGGGCTTTCTGCTAAATATTCCAAGCCGAATTGAGTCTCAGACATTTTTATATCCTTTTGCCCCCTTAATTACCTATGCAAAAAACGGAATAATCATTCCAATAATAAACATTAAAATGATAATGATAAATAGTATTCTTTTTAATTGAAGTTTTGTATTTGCCTTCATAAGATATTAGCTATTAGTTATAAGCTAGGATAATGTATCAACATTTATAAGAGATTTATATTTGGTGCATTTATTCAAGTCACCAAATTATGTCATCCCCGCGAAGGCGGGGATCCAAGATAGACTATCTGTATAGATTTCGGATATTTTTTTGAAATTCCGGAATGGCAATCTTTAAAACATTATATTATTTAATATTTTGTACAGATATTTAGATATCACCATTTCTTCTAACTATTAGCTTTTAACTTCTTTTTTATGTTCCAAAACTACCAAAGTCACAGCCAAAACTACCATTAAAACTAATAACCAAACTAAAGCTATCATTTTTTCCTGTGTTGTTGTTAAAAGTGCAATTGCGCCAAACAAAGCAGTCAAAATATAAATAATTACAACTGTTGATTTTTGAGATAAGCCTAAAGCCAAAAGCCTGTGATGTAGGTGTTTTTTGTCTGCAATAAAAGGCGAATGTCCCTCAATAATACGTCTGAAAAATACCCACAAACCATCTAAAATTGGAAAACCAAGCGCTAAAAATGCTGTGGCTACTTTTCCTCCAGAGATAATTGCTAAAACTGCTAGCAAGTATCCTAAAAGCATTGAGCCTGAATCACCCATAAAAATCTTGGCTGGATTAAAATTTTGAGTTAAAAAGCCCAAAACCGCGCCTGCAGAAATAAGGCAAAATACTGCTGTTACGACCTGATTTACATCTGTTCTCAAACTCAATATAAACAAGGTTATAAGTGCAATAAATGTAACGCCACCAGCTAAGCCATCAAGACCATCTAAAAAATTCATAACATTTATCATGCCAACAATCCAGATTAAAACAATCAAATCTCCCCATAAAGATATGTAATGTATTTGGTTGCCAAAAAAGTTAATAGAGATATTTATCGTGTTTAATTGAATGTCGGCGCCAAAGGGGTTTCTAATAAAATCTATTCCAATTCCAGATGCAATAATAATTAAGGCTGCAATTACTTGCCAGAATAGTTTTATTATTGGTGGTAGTGTGATTTTATCATCAATAGCGCCAATGGCAACCAAAATAAACCCGCCAACTACCACTGCTAATAAGCGCTTATCAATAAATCCGCCGATTAAAAATCCTGAAAATCTAGTTAAATAGGGGAAAAAGATCAGTAAAAATAATATTGCCAAAATTATAACAGTAAAAATTGCAATTCCGCCCCATTTTGGAGTTGGAGATTTGTGAATATGGCGGCCGCCTGGAATATCTAGGACTTTAAAATGAGTGGCTAGTTTGCGGGTCAAAAGAGTTAGACCAATGGCCAAAAGTGTTGTTGAGACAATAATTAAAAGATAATACCAAAGATTCATAATAATTTTAAATTTTAAATTTGAAATTTTAAATCAAATCATAATTTTCAATGATTCAATATTAAAAAAACAAAAATATATAATTCATGTTTATCATAACTAATCAGCTATCGAGAATCAAGTTTTAGTATACAAAAAAATCCATTTATTATATAATAAATAAAAAAAAAGATCCTGAAGTTAGTTCATGGTAACAATTATTGTTTTATTAGTAATATTAGTATTGATTAGTAAATTAGTAGGATAAGACGAAATAATGTAATTTAATTTAGATTAAAGTAAGGGATGATGGTTAGAACATAGCCGAATGACTTGGCAAATCATATGTATAAAGCTCATCGTCAGAAAACCAATGCGCTATTTCGTGTTTTGCTTCTTCTTTAGTCTCTGAACAATGAACAATATTTTTAACTGCTCTACCAGCAATATTAGCAGCAGATGGTGTATCAATTGAAAAGTCGCCTCTAATTGTGCCAACTTCGGCTTTGCCAGGAAGTGTTGGCCCGGCAATTTTTCTTACTGCGTCAATTGCATGAAATCCTTCTATTACCATTGCTATAACTGGAGCCAAGTCTAAATATTCTACTAGCCATTTTCTTACATTTTCTCCTGCCTCCATTTGGTCATCTGTACCCATAAGTTCCAAAGGATTCAGCCCGTATTCTTGAAAAACTGCAAAGCCTTTTCCTCCCAGTCTTTTAATCCATTCTTTATCTTTTGGATAATGATTGTCAATTTGTTCTAAAGTTGGTTTAACCATTTTCATAGCAACGATTTTTAACCCTCTTTTTTCAAATCGTGATACTACTTCGCCAACAAGTCCACGCAAAACTCCGTCTGGTTTTACCATTACGAAAGTTTTCTCTAAAACTTTTTCGTTAATAGCTTTTTGTGATTTATTCATAATTGTTCCTCTATGATTTTGTCATCCCGCACTTGATGCGGGATCTATATGATAGAAATCTATCTTGGATTCCTGCCTTCGCAGGAATGACATTTAGTTGTTATATCTTAATTTTTCCTTTTCCAATCAAAGCAATATTAAGCTTGTTAAAGTCAAAATATTTTTGGGCGGTTTTTTGAACATCCTTCCGTGAAAGTTTATTAAATTTTTCAATAATTTGTTTTGGGGTTAAAATTTCTTTTTCAAACATTGCTTGAAAACCATAAAAATGTGCACAGTTTAACGGGTCATCTAATGAAAGTTTTAAGTTGCCCTTGATATTTTGTTTTGCATTATTTATTTCGATTTCGGTTGGTCCGCTTTTTTTTATTTTTTCAAGTTCTTTTAATATTTCATTAATAACTTTTTGGCTATTATTATGAGCAATTCCGGCATTAATTTGGAAGAATCCAGCGTCCTGATATTGCTCACTGTGGGATTTAATATAATATGCTAACGCTAACTGAGATCTAATTTTGTCAAACAATCGACTAGACATAGTACCGCCGATAATATTAGAAAGAAGACTTAAAGGATATTTATCTTCGTTGTTTGTCCCGATAGTCGGAAATGCTATTGCTATATGGGTTTGCTCGGTTTTTTTGTTAATTATTTTGATATTTGGTTTTTTTTGTATGATAGGAATTAATTTGTCTTCAGGCATATTGGTTTTATTAAACCTGAAATATTTTTCTATTTGTTTTTTTATGCTTTGTAAATATTTAGGATTGCCAGAAACAACCACACAAGAATTTTGATAATTATAAAAACCTAAAAATTTCATAATATCGGATTTGGAAATTGTGTTAACTGATTTAATGGTTCCAGTAATAGTTCTTCCTAAATTAGTATTTGGCCATAAGACCTCTTCAATAATATCAAGAATATCTTCTGGAGGTATGTCTTGAACCATTTTTATTTCCTCAGAAATTACTGATTTTTCTTTTAAGATATCAGCATCAGAGATTTTAGAATTGAAAATCATATCAGAAATAATGTCTAATCCGGTACTTAAATTTTCAGGTAATATTCTGGCATAATATCCAGTATATTCTTTTGAAGTAAAACCATTTAAAGATCCGCCCAAGGAGTCAATCGCATTTGAAAGCAATGTTGAGCTTGGTCTTTTTTTAGTGCCGTCAAAAAGCATATGTTCTAAAAAATGAGCAATACCAGATATTTTATTTGTCTCGTTTCTAGAGCCAGTTCTGATTAATGCCAAAATTACAATACCAGAAGTACCATTATTTGGAATTGTTAGAATTTTGCAATTTTTAGTTTTCTGTAC
>CAYPSR010000048.1:2599-6339 GCA_964413595.1 uncultured Candidatus Saccharibacteria bacterium | reverse complement strand
TGATAGTAATCAGACCAACGATAAAAGCTTTTTTCTCATCAATACTTGAAGAAAAATTCTGTTTTTGGGGAAGATCAACTGTTTTTTTAACCTGATTTGTCTCTTTTGATCTTTCACTTTTATGGTTGTTATCAAAATAAGTTTTAATAACAGGCTCTTTCAATTTTCCCCCCAAACTACTTAACTCTATTTTAAAAGTTTTCTATAAAAAAGTCAAAGAAAATTTAAGATTCTACCTTGTTGTCATTCCGGAATTTTGAAAAAATATCCGGAATCTATATATTAGAATATTCAATTGATTGAGAATATAAAAAATATTAAGTAAATAAAATTTATCGTTCGAGCGAAGTCGAGAACTAATTATCTTCTCCACAGAAGTCGAAAAATATTTAGTTAATCTACTTTTATTATATACTTTTTATTTCTTCTATAATAGTTTTTCTATAATTTTGATATTTTAATTTATTTTTTACCCATTTCTCATTACTCATTCCACACTACTCATTACTATATTCATTGCCCAGGGCGGGACTCGAACCCGCATCCGCAAGGCGGACGACATTTTAAGTGTCGCGCGTATACCGATTCCGCCACCTGGGCATAGCTAATAAAATCCTAACTCCTAAATCCTAATATCAAACAAAATGTCAAAATCTAAATTTGATATTAGAAATTTGAATTTTTGTTTGGAACAATTAGGATTTTAAAACTTTGCAATTTAATTATTTTATTTTTCCAACACCACAATTTTACTCTCTTCTTCTTGTGGAAGAGATTTTTTATCAATCTTTAAAACATCTAGCTTTTCTACATTCATACTTTCTTGTTTCAAAAATTCATCTAAAGATGCAATATCAACGCTAGTACCTTCTTGCTTGTAGTGCATTGGGATTACAATTTTTGGTTCTATTTGATTAATAACCTTGCTTGCATCACTTGCGTCAATTGTAAACTTCCCTCCGACTGGAATCATTAAAATATCAACTTCCCCAATTTTATCTAGTTGACTATCTGAAAGCAAATGTCCCAGATCTCCCAAATGACATATTTTTACACCTTCTGCTAAGATTGTATAAATCGTGTTTTTTCCCCTATCGTCTCCTTTTTGCTTGTCATGGTAAGACGAAATTCCTTCAAAAATAACGCCATTAACCTCATATTCTCCTGATCCAAATATTTTAAATGTTTCTCTTTTGTCTGACAATATAGATGTAAGACTATTGTGATCATAATGGTCATGGGTTGAAAGAGCGATATCGGCCTTAATCTTTAATTTGCCTAATCCAATTTTTTCTTCATAAGGATCAACTACTATACTTGCATTTTTAGATTTTATTAAAAAACATGAATGACCATAATATTTAATTTCCATTAGAATAATTCCTTTCTGTTTCTTAGTCAAGTTAATATAATACTTATATTTTGATTGATGATTTCTAACAACCACCTTAATCCTACAAATCTATCCCGATATCCTTCTATATATTTTTATTAAAGTCATCGGGACCCCGACTTTATATCGGGACGAATATTTTACAAATATACAAATCATTCTTTTTATTTTATATATTTGTATTGTTTGTATCAATTTGTATTATTAGTAGTATTAAATTTGTAAATTCTACGTTTGAATTTTTTTAATTAATAATTCTGTTTCTTTCTTTGTTAATTTAGCTTTTGCTAAATCTTCTTGATTCATCAAGAGAACATCTTCTAATTTTTTATAACCGGCTAATTTAAGCTTATCTAAGATTTTTTTTGGAATATTAGAATCTGACAATTTTTTCTTTTCTTCCTTAGTTCTCTTTAAACTCAAAGCTAACCTGTGGTTAAGTGGTTCAATAGAAATTATTCGCAGGTCATACTCTTTACCTTCTTTAATCAGTTTGTTAGGATCAGCTGCTTTTTTATCGGTAATCTCAGAAATATGAAGCAAACCTTCTATTTTATCGTTGATTTTAACAAATGCACCAAAGGGAGTAATTTTAGAAATTTTTCCTTTAACAATTTGACCTTCCTCATATTTTTCAAATTCTTTAGCCCAAGGATCTGGCGCTAGCTTTTTAATGCTAAGCGACACTCGATTGTTTTCTGTAGAAATAATTTGTGCATCAACCTCTTGGCCTGTTTTAAACATTTTTCTCAAATTTGTAACTTTATCCCAAGAAATTTCAGAAATATGAACTAGTCCATCTATTGCCTCGTCTGATCCCGTAACATTGAAACGAACAAAAATTCCAAAATCTGCAATTCCAGTTACCGTAGCTTTAACTTTATTTCCAACTTTAACTTTGGAAATCGCTTGAGCTTGTTGAATTTCTGTTGCTTTTTTCTCAGAAAAAATAAGCTTATTATTTTCTGGTTCAAGTGTTAATACTTTAACAGTAAAATTCTTTCCAATATAGCTTTTCAAAATTTCTAAAATTTTATTCTTATCTCCACCCTCAACCCTTGGATAATTTTCTTGACTAAGTTGAGATACTGGCAAAAAACCTCTAACCCCACCAGTTTCAACCAAAAGACCGCCTTTGTTTGCTTCAACAGCCTTAACCAAAAGTGCTTCGTCGTCTGAAAACCTAGCGTTCAATGTTTCCCAAATCTTTTCACGATCTGTTCGTCTAAGAGACAGAATCATCTCGCCCTCATCATTTTCAAGCTTTAATACATAAGCCATTGTTTTATCGCCAACTTTCAAATCATCAGCTTCTGCTGACATTTCTTTTGGTGGAACCATGCCAAGCGCATAACCATCAATGTCTAATACTAATTTTTTACCAGCCTTAGCAATAACAATTGCTTCAACAGTATCACCAGTTTGAATTGGGTTTGAATCTCGAAGTTGTTTACCTTCAATTTTTGTTACCATGTTTTTTAAATTAATTATATTTATTAAATTCTAAATTTTAAGTTTTAAGTTTTAAATGAATTCTAATTTATAATTGATAAATTTAACATTTAATATTTAATTAAAATTTAAAATTTGTTATTTAAAATTACTTCTTAAGGTATTTATTAATCCTAACATTTTTTAGATTTTCTATATATTCTCCTGGGAAATCTTTAATTATCCATTTTAATACCAATATCATCCAAACAATTAATACAAGTGTAATGATAAGACCAAATATTCGATAACCTAAAAATTCAATTTTATAGTATGTAAAGGCAATTAACAGTATATACAAAATTCCGGCGCTTGTGAGCCACCAGTATATTTTACCAATTAATTTGCTAGAAATCAAATTATTTTGCAGTTTATTTTTAAGTATCATTTTAACTAAAATTGAAATTATCAAAATTAAAATACAAATCAAAAACAAAACTTGCCAATGATTGGATATATCGGCTGAAGAAAAGTAAAAATCTCTATTTAAAAAATTCTCAAAAGAGAATTGTTTTATAGATTGCCAAAATGTAGAAAATGTTTGATTCATATAGGTTTATTAATTCTAGAAAACTCTGGAAAATTATTTTATGAATCTCGCTCATCCATTGCAGATACTAGTTCAGCATAAACTCGTTGCACTTCTTCATCAAATATCCCGGGATAAGTAGCAGTTAACATGTCATGTCTTGCGACTAATTCCAACTCCGGACGAGATAGCTCTAATGCCAAAATTACGGGCTTTCTAAACTCCTGAGTATCTTCTGGTGATAATTTAATAGTTTCTAAAGACATTGATATTTATAATTATTATGGTGCCTAGGGCGAGAATCGGACTCGCGACACCAGGTTTTTC
>CAYPSR010000048.1:0-2499 GCA_964413595.1 uncultured Candidatus Saccharibacteria bacterium | reverse complement strand
TTATAATTATTATGGTGCCTAGGGCGAGAATCGGACTCGCGACACCAGGTTTTTCAGACCTGTGCTCTACCACTGAGCTACCTAGGCAAATAGAAAGAAAACTATCGATGGCTAACCACCGATACCTCTAAAGTATCATATTTTAATGATTATTTCAATTAAAAAATACACAATGAATTTTAGGAAATCTTTAAGTTTCCTGATTTTTCTTTGATTCTTTCTTCCCAAATAACTGATAAGTTTTGAACAGTAGCAATATATTCTGGTTTTATAGCATCAATTTCTTCATCCCAATAACTCCCGTCATATAATCTTGCCCATAAAGGCAAACACTGATAAGATTCAACAAAATCATCTTCTTGACCCTCATCGTAACATGGTCCCTGTTCATGCATTTCAAAAACTTTTTCCCCAACCACATTCAAGCCTTCGACAAATATGTTTCCAACCCCTCTTCTTTCTTGATAAGAGTAATAATTATAAACGCTTAACTCTCCATTTGAATCAACAAAAACATACGGTATTTGCGTATCACAAACTACCACAAATTTTTTTCTTACATCTGGAACTTTCTTAAATTCTTGTTCTGCAAGTAAAAAATCAGCCATTAAATCATCTGCATAACCTTTCTCCGGCGTTCCAAAACCCCTAAGTTTATCTATTAACATTCTTTTTCTTAAATATGTCTCTGGATCATCAGAAAAATATCCTCTTGCCGATCCCAAAGCCAAAGCATGATTAAACTCATAAATATTCCAATAGCCATAATCACACTGTCTACGAATTAATGCGTAAACACCCATCAAATCACCTTTATTAGCCTGAGTAAAAACTGTATGAATCCCGAGGCCAATTCCGGCCTGATTAATATCATGGATTAGCTGTGGATAATTAGGAAAAAAGTCAGCAAACAGCTTACCTCTTAAAATTATCAATGTTTCTAGGTTTGTAGAATCAATCGGCAAAGCAATATCATTTGGGCCATCTCTTAAAATTTCTTCTGACAATAACATTCCGTTTGTATGTAAAGAAACATACTTACCCCCGGTCCTTAATATTTTAATCGCTTCCGGCAACTCACGAACCAGAGTCGGTTCACCTCCGCCAATTGTTACTTTTGTAATATCAGAATTTACTAACGACTCTGCAAGTTGTAAAACATTATTTTGGGAACCATGAATTTCAGGCCTAAAACAATATCCACAATCTAAATTGCAATTATCAGTCATTAGCCAATGAATATGTTTTTGGATCATAAAAAATAAAAAAATGATATTAGGTAAATAATATCATTAAATCAAAATAATACAAATGTAAAAAAAGACACGCCTCCACGATTGTTGCCCGAAGGCAAAGATTTCGCAGAGGCGCTTGGACGAGGTGCTTAGAACGAGGTACCAGCAAGCGTAGCTGTAAAGCGAAGTCCCCAAGTCGGGGAATCACCAAACAGATAATACACTTGCAGGTCGCCCGCGTGCCAACTGAGACCACAAGAATAGTGGAACTCCTCGTGTTGCCAAAAGCTGGCGCGAGCTTTGAGAAAAAGATGATTATCCAGTAGCGGATACTGCAGATCATCTATCTCGATGCCGAATACAGGGGCACCTTGGCCGGTCTGTGATGGCTTTAGCGCACCACCACCACAGACTTGTGCAATAAGTTCTGCACGGCCGATGTGGCCATCGAATCTTAATGATGCATACATCCTTTGGTCTGGCGTCCAGCCTGCCAAGCCTTTCTCAAGTGGCAGACACTCCTTGGCCCAAACATGCAGGCCAAGCCTAATTTGGCTGTCAAACCTAGGTAAATCATCGTTGATGACAAATGCTGTCCAGAACATGTCTGTCAACCAGACATCGCCATCCGACTCCGGGATTCGGGTCATCCGAACCCGGAACATGTTGTCCTGATACTCCCCCCACTTGCGATCGGGCTGAACTTCACCAATTACCCTAACCCGAAGTTCCTCCTCAGAAAAAGCAGGAGAAACACTCAGCGCTACAGCAACAAAAAGCAACCAGCGCATAGCATTAACCTACCTTTCCGTAGAGTAACGTCGGCTTCATTATATTCCTATATTAAAAAATTTACAAACCCAACCTTCGCTTTTTAGTTTCTTGGGGTAAATAAAAAATCCCTAAAAATTAGGGACTGGATGGGTATAAATAGCGATTGCTATTTAACCTCAATAATCCGACCTACAAGGTTGGATCGTTGTTTACTTGCTAGAATAAAAAAATAATGAAAAATGGATTTTGAGAGAGAAATGGTGTTCCCCCACATAAAATGGGCGCGATAGGAATTGACAATCTCTTGATGCTTTTCTGAGTCGGGCTCAACTTGTCCGAGCTTGAATTTGCAATCGGCAATAATCCTCTTCCTAACCAAAACATATTCCGGCCTAACGATATATCCAACAAAATCAACTCCGCATGAGACAGCCTTTATAAACTGCTTATCCGGGTGGACTTTTAGCGCCAATTTTTGTATCGCAAACTC
>CAYPSR010000047.1:0-6340 GCA_964413595.1 uncultured Candidatus Saccharibacteria bacterium | reverse complement strand
TTAGAGCAATCCCGATTGCTATCGGGATTAAAGTAAAACATGCACATCACATAACACGGCATATCTGGTTACGGCTTTTTACAAAAGCCTCCACCCATATTTGCCTCCGCTACGCTACGGCAAACATCAGATATGCCGAAACGTTATGCGAAATTTAAAATTCGCCTGTTTGACGAACTCAGGGCGGATTATTTGTTCTTGTCCGAGATAGCAAATTTTGGTATATTAAAACTATGAGTATTTATTTAGAAAATCTTGATTCAAAGGAAATTACTGGCAAAAAAGTAGTTATGCGGGTTGATTTTAATGAGCCTAAAAAAGACGATAAAGTTCTTTCGGATTTTAGAATCAGGTCTGTAATTCCAACTATAGAATTTCTATTAAAAAATGGTGCAGAGGAAATTATTTTAATATCGCATCTTGGACGTCCGGAAGGAAAAATTGATACAAAAGTATCTTTAAAAAATATCGCAACAAAATTATCAGAGATTTTAAAAGGAGAAACTGAGATTCCGGGTCAAGCTCGGAATGACAAAGATGATAATTTTCGAGTTGTTTCGCTTCCTCGGATGACAAAGATTGGGGATTTTGATGGTTATCAAATCACAGATAAAATTAAACTTTTAGAGAATATTCGTTTTTATCCAGAAGAAGAAGACAATGACGAAATATTTTCACATAAGTTATCAAAACTTGGGGATCTATTTATTTTTGAGGCATTTGGAGTAATAAATGATGATGCGGCATCGGTTACAGGAATTTCTAAAATCTTGCCAACATATTTAGGACTTCGAGTAAAAAAAGAAATTGATGAACTTAATGAGATTATGACAAATCACGAAAAACCTTTTTGTGTGATTTTGGGTGGCGCAAAAGTTAAAGATAAATTGCCGGTAATTAAAAATCTAATTAATAGAACTGAGGTTTTTTTGATAGGCGGAGCGATTGCCAATACCTTTTTGGCTGCCAAAGACAAAGAAATTGGAAAATCGTTTGCAGAAATGGATATGTTGGAAAATGCAATGTTAATTGCAGATAAAATCTTAAAATCAGATAGAAAAGATATGTTTTTGCCAGCAGATTTTGTAACTTCAAAAGATTTGGAAAAACCAAATGATGTAAATATCAAGAATCGTCAAACAATTTTAATGGATGATTATATTGTAGATATTGGTCCACTTACAATCTCAATGTTTGTAAAGCAAATTGCTAATGCTAAAACTATATTTTGGAATGGGAACATGGGAATATCAGAGATTAAAGATTTCGAAAATGGAACCTTAGAAATCGCGCAAGCTATAATGTCATCAAATGCCAAAAAGGTTGTTGCTGGCGGTGATACGGTTTCATATTTACAGCAGCACAATATGATTGATAAGTTTGATTTTGTTTCGGTCGGCGGTGGGGCAACACTTGCCTATTTAGCCGGTCAAAAAATGCCAATTTTAAATATTTTAAATTCACAAAAGTAATTATGGAACCTTTTTTAACGTCAACGTCAGATATGAATTTGGAATTAGAGCCAATAATTGAATCCCGAGGAATTCCCCTGGTGGTTTTAGGATCTGGCTGGGGTAAAGGATCATCAGAAATTTCACCAGACGACAGGGGAAGATTAGATATGGACGCAAAATTACGCGTATTAGCTGCAGGTGAATTTTATCTTGCAAATCAAGACCAAATATCAGAGATTATTTTAACTGGATCTGATTTTGATTCTGGGAAGCCATCTTAGGCACAGGATTTAAAAGATTACTTACTTAAAAAATTTCCTCAAATAGATGAAAACAGGATTAAGTTAGAAGAGAGGCCGGAGAGTACTGCGGAAGAAGCAGAATTTGTTAAGGAAAAAATTGGTGAAAATGGTTTAGCTTTTTTAATTACATCAACCCCACACTTAAAAAGAGCAACTAGATTGTTTAAAAACTACGGATTTGAGGCTGTAGATGGGATGGGCGCCGAGGAATATCTAAAATCAAAACTTGAAAAAGCTGAAAGCAGACGCTTGCTTGATTCGCACCAAGAAAAAAGATTGTTAAAAATGATTTTAGATTATCAAAAATCAGATCAATACAAGAAATTTCAAAAAAGAGAAGCTATCCAAAATATTGCCTTAATATTTGATCCAAAAGCAAAAATATCAAGAATAATTGCTAAGGCAACTAGAAAACACCAATAGTAGCATCACATAATTAATATCTTAGAACTCATAAATATTTTATTTATAATTATGATTTTGAGTTTTTACTTCTAAGTTTTGATTAAATTAATACTTGAAAATAATAATTATTAATGCTAGAATAGAATAACTAAAATAAATCGTAAATGATAATAGGAGAATACTATGCAGGTTGAAAAAAAAGATCTAGAAAATAGCGCTGTAAAATTAATTATCAAAATTGAGCCCAGTGAATTTAAGCCTTACGAAGAACAAGCATTCAAAAATCTAAGCCAAAACCTAAAAATAAAGGGTTTTCGCGCTGGAAAAGTTCCGGCTAAAATTTTAAAAGAAAAAATAAGCGATGACCAAGTTTTTTCTGAGGCTTTAGACAAGGCGCTTCCAGAATTTTTTTACAAAGCAATATTAAGTGAAAAAATTATGACTGTTGGTTCTCCAAAAATAGATATTGGAAAATATGAGAAAGGAAAGCCACTTGTAATTAATGCAGAAGTTGATGTTTTGCCAGATTTTAAATTACCAGATTACAAAAATATTAAAATTCAAATCAAAGAATCAACTACCAGTGATAAAGAAATTCAAGAAACCTTGAAAGAACTTCAAAATGCATACGGAGAAACTCGTCCAAAACTAGAGCCATCTGCGATTGGTGATAGAATGGAAATTGATTTTGAAGGATATATTGAAAATATAAAAATTGATTCTTTAACAAGCAAAAATCATCCAATAGTTTTGGGAAAAAGTGGATTTATTCCAGGCTTTGAAGACAATCTTTTAGGATTAAATCAGGGTGATGAAAAAGAATTTGAATTGGAATTGCCAGATAAGGTTGGTGACAAAATGATTGCGGGAAAAAAAGCTAAATTTAAAGTTAAAGTTTTATCTTTGCAAAGGGTAATTTTGCCAGAAATTGATGATGTATTGGCGAAAAAGATTTCAAAATTTAAAACTTTAAAGGAATTGAAAGAAGATATCAGAAAATCATTAATTAAGCGGAAAGAAGTAGAAGGTTTGCGAAAAGCAGAAAATGAGATCATGGAAAAAATTGCCAAACAAGTTAATATTAAATTACCTCAAGGATTAATAGCTGAGGAAACTAATAGAATGGCTCAGCAAATTGCAGCTGATGTAAGCCAGCGCGGTTTGCCATTTCCTGAGTATTTAAAATCTATTAAAAAAACTGAAAAGGAATTTTTTGAAGGTTTAAAACCTCAGGCGGAAAAAACGGTTAAAATGTCTTTGATACTTGGAAAAATTAAGGCTGATATGAAAATAAAAGTAACAGATTCTGAAATAAGCGAAGAAATTGAAAATATGAAAAAACTTGGCCAACAGATTACTGATGATGAAAACACAAAAAGATATTTTGGTCATGTTTTGGGGAATCGAAAAACACTCGAGAAACTGAGAGAATTATGTTTGGGTAAATCAATTTCAAAAACAAAATCTGAAAAATAAATGAATTCTAATAATAAGAAAAAATTTAAACAGTTTTTAGAAATTGCAAAAGAATTAAATCGCCATAAAATAATTCCAATTTTATATGGCTCTCTTGGTGTTTCTCAATTAGTCGAAGTCAGAGATGTGGATGATATAGATATTTTAATTTCAGATAAATGGTTAACAAATGATAATAACAATATTGAAAAACTTAAAAACATAATGTATAAAATTGATTATAAGCAAGATCCTGTATTCCCTCATGAATTTTTTAAAGGAAAAAATTTTGTAGGATTTTCTCCGATAAACGATACTGAAAGAGAATTGAAATTAAAGATTAATAAAACAAAAATAACTAAAATAAATGGAATAAAATTCAGAGAACTATCCGCGGAAAAGCATTTGGAATTCTATAAAAACAGCATTCATTTTGCTGAAAATAATATTTCAATAATACAAAAGAAAATAAAGAAAAAACAAGATAAAATAAAAAAATTAAAAGAATTAATAAAAAAATAAATTGTCATTTCGAAGAAGTGGCAACGGCTGAGAAATCTCAGCGATTTCTCGTGTTCACTCGAAATGACAAAAGAGAGGATTATATGAACAAAAAAAATATTCCAAATCACCTTCAGCACTTAGTGCCGACGGTTGTTGAAAAATCAAATTTTGGCGAACGTGCCTATGATATCTTTTCAAGACTTTTAAAGGAAAGAATTATTTTTATTGGTGGTCCGATAGACGACAGTAGCGCCAATTTAGTTATTGCCCAGCTTTTGTTTTTGGAATCAGAAGATCCAAAAGCAGATATTAGCATGTATATTAATTCTCCTGGTGGGTCAGTAACTTCAACACTTGCAATAATTGATACAATGAATCATGTTAAATCCGATGTTTCTACGGTTTGTGTTGGCATGGCTGCCTCTGGCGGAGCATGGGTTTTGTCTTCTGGGAAAAAGGGTAAAAGATTTGCGCTTCCAAATGCAGAGATTATGATTCACCAACCACTTGGCGGAACAAAAGGCCAAGCATCAGACATTGCAATTACAGCAGAACATATTTTAAAAACCAAGAAAAACTTAGTTAAAATAATGGCAAAAAATACTGGTCAGCCAGAGAAAAAGATTGAAAAAGACCTGGATCGCGATTTTTATCTTGATGCCGAACAGGCTAAAAAGTATGGGATTGTGGATAAGGTGATAAAGTAATTTAATTATCCTGAGGAGTCCCGTTTTTCAACGGGGTAAACTTCACGATGTGAGGATCTCGGGTAAGTTAGAAATTATATCTTATAAATCAAAAACTTAAATTAAAAATTGCAAGATCTAACTTCTATACTTCGCAGTAGAGTAGTAAAGAACGAAATTAGTACTTGCGTACTTGCAAGTATGGAAGTAATATATTGGGTTTGATATTGATAAAATTATTTGACAAATGAATATAAATCATCTAAATTAAGAATAATCATAAATAACGAATAAAGGAAATGAATGAAGTTTTATCGCAAGAACAATCTGGTTCGAACATAGAAGTTTTAAGAACAATTCCAGAATTGGCGGAAGGTGTTGAGAAAATTATAAGAGATCATGGCCATAATGCTGAAATGTTATCTCATACTTCTAGGAGTGGTTCAATTACAAGCCACCCAGAGTGGGATTATGATTGGCAGAAGATGGTTAATCCGGAACTTTTTGAAATGGGATTTCGTATTCGCGAGGATCAGCTCAGATTATTTATGTTTTGTGGCGAATCGGTATTTCATGATATAAGTAAAGGGAGTCATGGTTTGGGTTTTGAGATTGGTGATCAATTACGATACGATAGGAGAATGAGAATATTTGAAAAACCTCTTTTCGGTAAATTGCTTCAGGTAGCCGTCGATAGAAGATATTCCCAAACTGCTGTTGGACAAACTCTAAGAGGAGTCCCGCCATATAATATTCGTTTGTTTTATGAATTAAACGGAGAAGATGCTACAAATCTTAGAGTGCCAGCAGTGGCAGTAAAATTATCTGATATTTATTGTTTGTATTTTAGGCCCAGGGTGTAAGCTCCCTTGACAAAAAAAGGTTTATTCAATATAATGGAGTTGTAGTTAGGAGGAAAAAGCACCTTATTGTATCTTTTTAAAACTAATTAGATAACAAAGACTTGTCAAGAAATGACACTTTAAGTCATTCTTTGTTGGCAAGTTTTTGTTTAGAATACAGAATTAAAATGCAATATCCAAAAATGATGTCATCCCGCGTTAGATTCAGGATCTCAGAAGTTATTAAAACTGAGATTCCGGATCGAGTCCGGAATGACAACAATAGGACTTGTGTTTGCACTTTAAAAATTAGTCATGTTAATCCAGAACTAATCGAGCTATTGAGAGAATCTAACATGACGAACTCTGTATAAATACAATTTATTCTTTACAGAGTAACCAGCATAATATAATTTAACAATTATATAAGACAAGGACGATGAAAATCCTTTTGTGGTATGTAAATGCCATTTAAGGTTTTCGATATCGTTCTTGATATCGTCAATTTAATGAGTCTTTAAACGCTCTATATACCTTGGTTTTAGACCAAGGTTTTACACGAGAGTTTGATCCTGGCTCAGGATGAACGCTGGCGGTGTGCCTAAAATATGCAAGTCGAGCGATCCTTCGGGGCAGCGGCGGACGGGTGAGTAACGCGTAGGTAGTTGCCTTTATCACAGGGATACCTCCGA
>CAYPSR010000046.1:0-6529 GCA_964413595.1 uncultured Candidatus Saccharibacteria bacterium | reverse complement strand
TGGCGGAAGGTGAGGGATTCGAACCCTCGCGGCGGGTATTACCCCACCAAAGGTTTAGCAAACCTTCGCCTTAAGCCACTCGGCCAACCTTCCAAAATTTAAATAATATTATTTTCTTTTAACCATTTATATCCACTTCTTTTTTAAAAAACATTTCTCTTCTAATCGCTTTTTTTCTAATTTTGAATTGTTCATAATAATGAATTAGAAGTGGGCGTCGAAATTTTGTCGCCTCTACCCGACCATTATTATGCTCATCTAATCGTCTTTTAACATTTGATGTTGAGCCGTAATAATATTTCTTATCCTTTGTGCTTTTCAAAATATATGTATAATACATATTAACCTCTGTCCCGCATCCCTGCTTCCACTATCGTGGAATGCGGGAGCAGGGACGCCTGCTTCGTCATCAGACGAATGCGGCGCCAACCTTCCGTATGAAACAATTATATCAAAATAGTACCTTAAAATCTAATATTTAAGTATTTATTTTAAAATGATAAGATATAAACAATACAATAAAAAAGGAGTTATATGCCGAAATGGCCTGAGGGTTTTGATCAAGGCAGGAGAGATTTTTTGAAAACCGCTGGTTTGGCATTGGCAGGCGCAGTAATTGGCGAAGCGGTTTTGTCAACTGAATCTTCGGCTGAAACAATCGAACATACGGAAAATATCGTTGCTTCTTTAAAAGCCGAAAGCATCAATAACCCAATTGATTTTCCGGATAGTTTTAAAATTCCTGAAGGTAAAGATGCAAAGCTTTTGGGTGCACTTATGGATTTTGAGACGAGAAAGGCCGAAGTTATTGATCAGTGTGCGAACGAGAAACTTGGAAGTAAAAAGGTTGAAGATATTATAAAGCAAATCCAATCAATGCGAAAAATATTCTGGGACCAAAATCCAGAAATTTTTGGTAAATATGGCGAATATTCATTGGAAAATTATTATAGAACTCTTTTGGTTGATGTTCCAAGACATTTTGCCCAATATGGCATAGCAATTGATCCAGATGTTGATATATTTAAAGATTTTCAATTTGCTACATATTATTATCAAGAACCAAAAATATTCTTTTATCAAATTATAAAATCAGAGAAAACCGATTTAATGGTTAAAGGCTCATCGGAAAAGAAAAAAGTATATTTCATAAATCCACTTGAGTTTCAGAGTAAAAAGATTGGTCAAAATGATAGAAAAGCTAAGGTTGTTGCTCAAATGATGTTTCAAAATGTTTTTATTCACGAAGACATGATTAAACCAGAGATTGAAGATTTTTTAAAAAGGGCCGATGAGATAGCAGAACAAGTTAATAGTAATTCATCCAAAACTCTTGATGACAAATTAAGCTTTATTTCAAGTCAACCAGATCAGTTGTCAGCAGCAGTAGTAGTCGCACAAATCGAAACAGCGCTTAGAGTTGCAAAAAAAAGAGTTTCAGAAAAAGATGTTTTGCATGATACAACAATTCATGAATCAGTTCACATTAGAGATGTTAAACATAATCCAAAAGTTGGAACTGAAAGATTTAGAAATGCAGTTGACTACTATAATAAAGAAACAAACTTTGGTATTTACAAAGAAATTAGTGCTTATTTAGTGCAATTAAGAGAAAGCTCCAACAGAATATATTCTTTTAGCCACATCTTAAATATGTTTCCGGCAGAGGTTAGCAATTTAAGTCCCTATCAGTCTCAGGGTATGGGAATTTCTTTTTGGGTTATTTCTAATTTAGTAGCAGAAACCAGTCAGCATCCGGAAAAATACGGAATAACTGTTGCTCGTAGTTCAGCAGTTTCTGAGAGTAATCAAATTATTTGTCAGCTAGATAAACTTTTGGATCAGCCGGAAAGATTTACTAAACTTTTAGATGATTTAATTAAAATACATGAAGCAAATCCAAGCGAAGATTTTGTAAGGAATATGGGACTGCAAATAGATAGAAAGCCAAAAACAGTTGGTGATTTTATCAAGGGAAACAAAAAGCTAGAAATCGGTTTGGGCTTATCTGCTTTGGCGATAGTTGGCTTAAAAAGATTTTTTGAAAGGAGATCGATTGGTTTAAAAGAACAGGCAATTGGGAAAGCATTGTCAGAAAGATTTAAACCTAGAGAAGTTGAAAGAATTATTGGTGATCTTCAGCTTCGCGAGAAAAAATCAGATCCAGCCAGAAGAGAAAAGGCGGTTAAATTAATTAGAAGAAATTTACCAGAAGAATTAGCCGAAAGATATTTAAAAGGATTATAAAATAAAATAATTTATGGAGGACAACATGAAAGGTTTTTACGGCAAAATTGAAAAAGATACGCTCGAAAATGACAATTTTCGAAAAGTTCTTTACACTGGGAAACACAGCCAATTGGTTCTGATGAGTTTAAAACCAAAAGAAGAAATTGGCATGGAGGTTCACAAAGACAATGATCAATTTTTTAGATTTGAAAAGGGAAATGGAAAAGTGATTATTGATGGAAATGAATACGATGTAAAAGATGGTGATGCATCAATTGTGCCATCAGGTGCCGAGCACAACGTTGTAAACACCTCGGAAACAGAGGATCTAAAGCTTTACACAATTTACTCGCCAGCTCATCATCAAAAAGATGTTGTTCATGTTACGAAAGAAAAAGCAGAAGCTGATGACGAGGAATTTGATGGTAAAACCAGTGAGTAAGTGTTAGACAAATAGATAATTAGATAAAAAGATAAATAGATAAGACAAAATCCTGCGTTAGTCTGCGTTAAGTCTGCAACATTCCGCGATTGCGATAGCAATTATTTCAAAGACTTTGCTTTATCTAAACATGATTTATAATTGGCATCTTGGCCAAGTTCTTTATAAACCATTGCCAATATTTTATATGTATCAGGATGAACAGGATCTAAATCAGTGGTTTTAAGTAAAGTGGATTTTGCAAGTTCTAAATTATGGTTTTTTAAATATCCATAACCGAGTGCTAAATATCCGTCTCTATAATTTTTGTCTTTTTCAACAACTTGTTTTGCAATCTCAGTTCCAAAATGGGGCAGGTTGTTTTGATTCAAAAATTGCGCTAAGATTACTTTTTTAGATTCTGCATTTTGCGAAGAATTTATTTTTGTTATTAAATCTTTATAAGCCAGGTTGGTAGAGGAGATTTTAGAATCAAAAAAAACCTGAGAACTGATTTTTGTAATTTCATTTGCCTCTGACATCTTTGATTTTGCATCATCTTTTTTATTATCAGAAATAAGTATTTGTAAATATGTATTTAAGGCTGAGTTTTTTCCTTTTTCTATTGCTGATTTTGATAGATTGTAAGCACTTTCTTTGTCATTGGTTTGCCAAAGGCCAATAATTGCCAAATTAAAAGTGTCGCTGTCTTTTTTGGATTTTTTAGCAGATTTTAGATATTGATCATGAGCTTCTTCAATTTTTGCTTGGTTTTGTAATTCCTGTCCATATTTGAGAGCATTTTTAGCAATGTTTTGAGAAAATATTAAGCTATATGCAAAATACAGAGCAATAATTATGACAATAAAAAATAAAAGTTTTTTAATAAAACCCTTATTTTCCTTTCTAACCTTGTAAGGACGATTAGAATAGGAATGTAAAGAATGTAAACTAGTTTTGTCAATCATATTGAAAATTTTAAATTATAAATAACAAATTTTAAATCAATAATAAATAGCAAATGTCTTAATGATAATTTATTTGTCATTTAATTAATTATCAATCGAATTTCATTTAAAACTTAAAACTTAAAACTTAAAATTTAAAATTATACCTCTGGCCATTTTGCGACCATAATTGACTTTTCTAAATCTGGGACAATTTTTTTAAGTTCCTGCCAAACAGCCTCAGTTACAAACGGCATTATTGGATGAAGGAGTTTTAACAAGATAACCAAGTCAGATAAAAGCGTGATTTTGGCATCGTTTTTTTCTTTATCAGACGCACTTTCAGAGTTAATTATCTTCTTTTTCTCTTCTATGATTTTATCACAATATTCGTGCCAAAAGTATTCATATAATTCATGAGTCAGCTTTCCAAATTTAAATTTTTCGAGATCGGCATTATAATCTTTTATCATCTTATTCAGTTTGGAATTTTCTATTTTAGAATTTTGATTTTTAAACTTGGACTCGCCAAGTTGCATCATTACAAACCTAGAAGCATTCCAAATTTTATTTGCGAATTTTTTGCCTGCAAAAATAGCTTCTTCGGAAAACCTGATATCTTGAACTCCGGTATTTTGATACATCAAACCAAATCTTGTTGCGTCAGCACCGAAATTTTCAATCAGCTCTATTGGGTCAACACCAGTTCCAAGTGATTTTGACATTCTTTTACCTTCTTTATTAAAAACCGTTGGATGAATATAAACTTCCTTAAAAGGAATCTCGTTGGTAAATTCCAAAGAAGAAAAAACCATTCTTGCTACCCATAAAAATATAATATCTCGCGCTGTTGATAAAACAGTTGTTGGATAGAAATAATCCAGTTCCTCAGATTTGTTAGGCCATCCCAAAGTGGCAAAAGGCCACAGAGCAGAGGAAAACCAAGTGTCTAAAACATCCTCAGATTGAATATAGCTTTTTGGCGGATTATCGCCAACATAAATATCTTCTTTAATATTTTCAAGTTCAAAAACCCAGATCCCATATTTTTTAATGCGATCTTTGAAATTTGGTTTTGAAAGCCACCAATGCTTTAATTCTTCCTCAGTTTTTCCGGGATAATCTTGCTCTGCAGTATATTTTTTGAATAATGCATCAAAATCTTTAAATTGTTGGACATTTTTCACTTGCTTTTTTACAATACCGGCAGATTTAATAATTTGATCGTTTTTTGCATCTGCTAATGAAAATTCAATAATATCTCCCGATTTAAAATCTCCCCAATATTTATCAGCGTCTTTTGGTTTTCCAGCACGAAGTTCAATTGTTTTTCTGTCATCTTTAATAGGATTAAAAATATCTTCCCCATAGATTTTTAAATCCCAAATTTTTGATTTTTGATTTTTGATTTTTAATTTTGATTGCCAAACTGGCAATCTGTGTCCCCACCAGAGTTGTCGGGAAATGCACCAGTCTTCAATATTTTCCAACCAATCTAAATATACTTTTTCCCATCTTTTGGGAGTAAATCTTATCTTTCCAGATTTTACAGCATCGATAGCTGGTTTTGCTAGCCCCTTCATCTTTAAAAACCATTGCTTAGAAGGAAGTGGCTCGATTGGCGTATCGCATCTTGAGCAAATTGAAAGATTGTTATCAATCTCCTCAATCTTTTCTAACAATCCCTTTTGTTCTAAGCATTCAACTATCAACTTTCTAGCTTTATAAACATTTAAACCAGTATATTCACCAGAATTTACAATTTCTCCTTTTTCATCGATAACAGAAACAGTATCAAGATCGTTTTTTTGTGCCATTTTTTCGTCAATCAAAGAATGCGCAGGAGTTATACCAACTGCGCCAGTTCCAAATTCCATATCAACGGCTGGGTCTGAAATAACTTTGATTTTTCTTTTTATACCGCAAAAATCAATATCAAATATTTTTCCAATATATTTTTTGTATCTTGTATCTTTTGGATTTACAGCAACCCCAGTATCCCCGAGCTTAGTTTCTGGTCTGGTAGTAGCAATTGGTATTGGAAAATTTTTATCATATTTAAAATAATAAAGCTTAGCTTTTTGTTGCTTGTAATCAACCTCAATATCAGAAATTGAGGTTCCACATCTTGTACACCAATTAACAACACGAGTGCCTCGATAAATAAGGCCTTTTTTATAGTAATGCAAAAATGCCTTTTTAATCGCTTTGGAATATTCTTCATCCATAGTAAATCTAGTTTTTGACCAATCGCAAGAGCATCCTAAGGTTTCCAATTGGCCTAAAATATGTTTTTCATATTGATCTTTCCATTTCCAAATTTCCTCATCAAACTTTTCTCGACCCAAGTCAAAACGAGTTTTACCTTCTTTGGCTAATTTTTGTTCAACTTTGTTTTGCGTTGCAATACCGGCATGATCTGTGCCTGGTTGATAAAGTACTTCAAGTCCTTTCATTCTTTTTTGGCGGATTAAAATATCAATAATAGTATTATTTAACGCATGACCCATATGCAAAGAACCAGTTACATTTGGAGGCGGGATCATTATTGTAAATGGTTTCTTCTTAGAATTTGTGCTAGTTTTAAAATAACCTGCTTTTTTCCAAGTTTCGTAAATCTTTTTCTCAAATTGTTTTGGCTCGTATGCTTTTTCCATAACTTTATTCTAACTTATTTTGTTTTCATCTTCAATCTAATCGTAGCTGCAATTCCGATCATGGCGGCGTTGTCGGTGCATAGGTTTTTTGGTGGAACCAAAAAACCAGTCTTAAGAGATAAGAAATGAGAAATGTGAAAAGCCAATTCTTTGCGCAAATACTTGTTTGCAGCAACTCCGCCGGCCAAAGTAATTGTTTTGGGTTTGTATTTTTTAGCTGCAGAAATAGTTTTTAAAATCAAGGACTCAACTAAAGATTTTTGAAAATTATAGGC
>CAYPSR010000045.1:0-6778 GCA_964413595.1 uncultured Candidatus Saccharibacteria bacterium | reverse complement strand
AATTGGTTATTATTTTTTAAACCAAAACTTCCAGAATCAAAAAGATGATTTACAATCTCAAATTACAGATTTACAAAACCAAGCACAAACATCAGAATCCGTATCGTCAGTTGATACTTCTGATTGGAAAACTTATACGAATGATACTCTTGGATTTTCAATTAAATATCCAAAAGAATATTTTATTAAAAATAATAATAATATAATCGATGGCATTAAAGATGATAGTAATATACTAATCTCAGATTTAAAAAATATGAGTAAGGATGTTTTATCAAGCGAAAAAATTCATATTACAATAAATGCCGATAAGGGTACCTTAAGTGATAGCCTGAATGAGCTTCGCGGGGGGCCAAATGAGGCAGAATCTGTCAAAATAAATAGTTTAAATGCAAAAAAATACCTAGAGGGACCAAGCCCTGATGCCACGGGTTTTGCAAATATTTTATGGGTTAATTACCTACTAGAAAAAAATGGTTTAGTTTATTTATTACAAGCTACAAATTCAGAAGATGTAAATGTTGTTCAACCAACGGAAAATGATGCAAACTTTATAATAATGTCTAGTATTATTAATACGTTTCAATTCACCAAATAAATCTATCTAATGTAAATACTCAAAAGCCCGGTGTTTTACCGGGCTTTTTTCATTAAACTAAAAATCTCTAGTTGAACTAAATTATACATAAATTCCAAAACATATTGGACAAAATAAGATTGTCATTCTGAGTGTAAGCGAAGAATCTCTCGCGTATGCGAGTCAATCCTGAAACAAGTTCAGAGATCCCTCGTCATTTCATTCCTCGAGATGACGAGAGCTTTAACTCTTAAAAGTCCAATATGTATGGGACGGAGTTAGGGGATTTACAAAATTATAAAAAAGATATAGAATAGAGACTAACTGTAGGCAATTTAAAATGTAAACCTAAAAATTAAAAATTATTGAAGTTTAAAATATATTTTGCTAGATAGAATTCCAAAATTCTGAGACCTGTCTGCCGACAGGCAAGATATTAATTCTAAAATATTAATTAAATCTCTATGGATTATATTGTTATCAAAGGCGCCCGTGTCCATAACTTGAAAAATATTGATCTAAAAATACCTAAAAATAAATTAGTGGTTATTTCGGGTTTATCAGGAAGTGGAAAAACAACAATCGCTTTTGATACTATTTTTGCCGAAGGCCAGCGTAGATATTTACAAAGTCTATCTAGTTTTACTAAACAATATTTGAATTTACTGGAAAAGCCTGATATAGATTATATTTCAAATTTATCTCCAACAATTGCAATTTCTCAAAAACAAATAGGAAAAAGTCCTCGCTCAACCGTTGGGACAATCACTGAAATTTATGATTATATGAGGCTATTATTTTCAAAAATCGGAACCCCATATTGTCCTGATTGCAATAAAGTCCTACATAAAAAAGAAAAATCAAAAATTATTGAAGAAATAAAAAAATACCTAAAACGCGGTGATAAGATTTTTATTTATTCGCCCGTTTGTTTAAGCAGCCATAAGAATATTAAAAAGATCTATTTGGAAATTAGAGATTCTGGCTATATGAGTGTGTTAATAGATAATAAAAACTATGATGTTTCTAAAATGCCAGAAATTTCAGATCCAAAGTCAATTAAAATATTAATAGATGCATTTTTCATAGAAAAAAATCTAGATTTAAAACGCCTGGTTTCATCAATTTCATCTGCTGCAGATCTGTCCAAGGGTTTTGTTTCTATTGGTATTAAAAATAAAAAAGGAACAAAAAAATATTGTTTTAGCGAGCATTATAATTGTAAAAAATGTGGATTTTCAATGGAAGAAGAAATTGACACAAGACTTTTTTCTTTTAATAATCCATATGGCGCCTGTAGATATTGTCACGGTTTGGGATATAAAAAAGAAATTGATCCAGAACTTTTGATTCCTAATAAAAACCTGTCAATTGCCGAAGGCGCAATAAAACCATGGACGCAAGTGTTTTCTCATATGAAAATATATGATGAATTTTTAGAAACGATAGCTAACAGGCGAGGATTTTCAGTCGTCAATACTCCAGTCTGTGATCTTAATAAAAATAAGCTTAACTTAATTCTGTATGGAGACAAGCAGTCGGATTTTAAGGGTATAATTTCATATTTAAATGATAAATATATAGCATGTAATTCTGACTATATTAAAAAAGAAATTGAAAAATATATGCGAGATACTGTTTGTAGTCATTGTAAGGGGAAGCGATTAAGGCCTGAAGGCCTATCAGTTAAAATTGGAAACGAGTCGATTGTTGATTTGTCTGATATGAGTTTAGTAAACTTGGCAAAATATTTTAAATATCTTAAAAACAACCTATGTGAGCAAGAACTTAAAATTGCTAAGCCGATTATAAAAGAGGCGGCTGGTCATTTAAGAAACCTAATCAAAGTCAGCCTGGGGTATTTAACACTTTCAAGGCCATCTTTAACTTTAGCTGGCGGTGAATCACAAAGAATTCGTCTTGCTACTCAAATTAACTCAGGTTTAACTGGCATTTTGTATATCTTAGACGAACCGTCGATTGGTATGCACGCGCGAGATAATCAAAAACTTTTAGATCTCTTAACCAAACTAAAAAATCTCAAAAATAGTGTGATTGTTGTTGAACATGACGAAAATACTATTAAGTCGGCTGATTATCTAATTGATATTGGACCAGGAGCTGGAGAAAAAGGTGGCAGAGTGATAGCCTCAGGAAAACCAGAAAAAGTCTTTGCTAATCCAAAATCAATTACAGGTCAATATATAAGTGGTAAATTAAATATCCCGACTCCTAAAAAACGTCGCCAAGAAAATGGCAAAAAGATTGAAATTATAGGTGCAAGCGCAAACAATCTAAAAAATATTGATATCAAAATTCCTTTAAAAATGTTAATTGGGGTGTCTGGGGTTTCTGGGTCTGGCAAGTCGTCTTTGGTTATTGATATATTAGCCAAGGCTCTGAAAAATCAGGTTATGGGTAGCAAAAGAATAGTTGGCAAGCACAAAAAGATTAATGGATTTGAAAATCTTGATAAGTTGATTAGTATTAATCAGTCGCCAATTGGTAGAAGTCCTCGCTCAAATCCAGCAACATATATTGGATTTTTTAATGCAATTCGCGATCTTTTTGCCAATTCTCCGGCTGCCAGAATGAAAGGATTTAAATCTGGAAGTTTCAGTTTTAATGTTAAAGGTGGCAGATGTGAAAATTGCCGCGGTGATGGGCAAATTAAAATTGAGATGCGTTTTTTGCCAGATGTTTATGTTAAATGTCCAGAATGTGACGGAAAAAGATATATAAGCGAAATTTTAGATGTTTATGTTAATGATAAAAATATAGGTGATGTTTTAAACATGACAGTTGACAGCGCAATGCATTATTTTAAAGACCAATCTGCTATATACGAGAAATTAAAAGTTCTCTCAGATGTGGGTTTATCATATCTAAGACTTGGCCAGCCAGCAACTCAGCTTTCTGGCGGAGAAGCACAGCGTATAAAATTAGCCTCAGAACTTATACATAAAAGCACTGGCAATACTTTGTATATATTAGACGAGCCTACAACAGGCTTACATTTTGATGATATTAAAAAACTCCTTTTGGTTTTAAATAGGTTGGTTGATGCTGGAAATACTGTAATCATAATTGAGCACAACCTAGATGTTTTAAAGAGTTGTGATTGGATTATTGATTTAGGGCCAGAAGGTGGAGATGAAGGTGGGTTTTTAGTGGCCGAAGGAACGCCCGAACAAGTTGCTGAAAATGAAAAGTCTTATACAGGGCAATATTTGAAAAAAGTTCTAGAGAAATAGTATATAATACTTTTTTGAAATTTTATTATTTTTAATAATATTTTTCATTTCTTTTAATAGCACATAAACTGAGCAGATATGCACTTATAAAAGCGACCGCTTATATAACTTGATATGACGCTATATTTGCTATCGCTTTTATAAATAGTTATTGGTATTATGGAAATATGAGCGTATTAAGAATATCTAAAAAGCAAAAAGAAATTATCAAATATGTAGGATTGGGACTGCTCGCCGTTTCTGCGATAGCCATGCCGGGAATTGCGTCTTTATTAAAATATTTTAATCCTAAGAACGCAAAAGAAAAATATTCATTAAATAAAAGTTATAAAGATTTAGTTAATAAAAATATTATTTTTTTATCAGGGGACAAGATAAAACTTTCCAGAAAAGGCATTGAGTTGTATAAAAAGTATCAAACACAAGATATTAAAATTAAAAAACCCAAAAAATGGAATGGCGTTTGGCATTTGGTTTGTTATGATATTCCTGAAAAGTATAAAAAGAAAAGAGATTATTTTAGATACGTATTACAAGATTTAGGGTTTTACAAGATTCAAAATAGTCTTTGGGTGATTCCTTGGGAGTGCAAAGAGGAGATTGCTATAGTTTGCCAAAATATAGGTGTTCAGCCTTTTGTAATATATATGAATACTGACAGAATTCCAAATGAAAATAAATTAAAAAATAAGTATAATTTAAAGTGATTTTAATTGAAAAATGGTTGATTTTATAAAATCATATGCATTTATAAAAGCGGTCGCTGAGATAAGCGTATGGTTCGAATTGGGTTAGGTTGGGATTGTTAATTGGAATTGTGCTAAGAAGATAAAAATGACTTTATATATGGGACTAGGAAGCGGTTGACTTTTCGGAGGGGTTGCGCTAATAAATTATTTTTTAGGTTATAAATAATACTGTGTTTTTTAAAATTTAATTTTGTAAAAAATTTTTGAGATGGTCTATTTGTATTATTAACTTCAGTTTTAATAACTGCATGACGAGAATTTTGGGTTATTCTATTTAAGGCTTGAGTGCCAAGCCCCTTTCTTCTGTATTGAGGTTTTAAATATATTAAAATTATTTCTAAGATGTCTTTATTGGTTTGCATTGTTTGAATAAATCCAACTCGTTTATTATCAAACATTATTAAATAATAGCTATTGTCTCGATTCTTAAATAGATTACCAACGGCTTTTTTTAGGCGACTTTTTGAGATTAACATAATTTCATTTGGGTTTTCTCGATAAAAACTTAAAACGTTATTAAAAATAAAATTTAAATCTTTTTTCGTGGCTTTTTTTATATTACACTTTGACTTGTTCATGATAATTTAAATAATATTAACTCAATATAAATATTACCAAATATGAAAAAAGCGTTCAATGGTAAAAGTAAAACATAATCAACTTTTGATAAAATGTTTTGATATAGGTTAATAGTCTTTAAGAGATGGATTTTTGACTTTTCAAAAGCTATTGACAAATTTGATCTTATTAAATATAATATAGACAAAATATGAACTTCGGTGAAAGCTGGGGCTTTGCACATTATGTCTTTGGACACGAACGGTTTCAGTATCTAGAGAACTGAGTTTTTCTGGTCGAAGCGAGAAGTTCGTTTTAGTAGTTGAGTCAGCTACACATGTTTTTTCCGGGAAATCTGCTCTTTGTGGGGAGCATACGAGAGTGAGGTGAGAAATTAATGTCTGACAACAAGCAGGAAACCCCCCCAGACGATAGCTGTGCTACGCAACTTCGGAACCCCTGGTATTGGTGGTGGGGTCGATAAGAACGAAGCTGCCGCAATCACGGGGAGCACTCCTAAGGAAGTCGCGTCGGCCTTTCACCAGGCCAAAGATGACAGCGAAGGATTCTGGGGTGTACCTCGTGACAGGCACAAGAAGTAGGCAGACATACTTCTAGACAACCTGCTTCAACTCGCCGACCGACACAATTAGATCAACAATTGTGTCGTAAAGGCACCCATACTGAATGGGTGGATTGATACCCACATAATCTTTTTCGATCGTTCAGTTTTTTTTAAAATAATGATTTCAATATTTATTCCTTACAACAATAAAATTTTTTTTCTCTCTCATGTTTTTGAGCATTTTTTGGAAGGTGAACTAAGATTTTATAAATTCCAACCCATAAAAGCACATATTGGCAATGGTATTATTTATTTTAAACTAAATAAAAAAATCAAACTCGGCAGATTTTTGGAAATATTGAAAGATTTTAAATTAAAAGAAGGTTATTATAATAAAGTGTGCAATACGGTTATTGTTGAAACAAAGAAAAATATCAAAACCAAACTTTCGTTTGAGTGTTCTCATCATAATGTTAAGGATAAAGCAAGTTTATTAAAGATATTAAAAACAAAACCCAATCAAAACCTATTTGAAGAATATGTAGAAGATATTATTAAAAAACAAAATTATCTTATTGTCGATGATGTTAACAATAAGATATTGTTTAATAAAGCAAAAGAATATATAGGTAAAAATCCTATAAATCACATTTTAAAAAACGGTGATTATTATGAATTTAGTTATAAAACAAATGCCAAAAATGTTATTGATGGATTGATTTACTTTTATATCTGCAGTAAGTTGCCTTATCGAAATTATGTATGGTTAAACTCAAAAAAAGAGCTAATTATTACTTTTGTTTCAAAAAATGAAAAGTTTAAAAGTAAGCTCAATGGCAAGATTTTTAATCTAAAGAATTTAAAAGATACTCATTATGATGAAATTTTTGAACAGTGTTGGCAAATAGTAGATTGGGGAATGTATATAAGGCCACAAGAAATTCAAAAAAAGTTAAATAGGATTAAGAAAGTAAAACTGATTTTTAATAAAAAGAATGTAGTTCTCAGATATTAATCCAGTTACATATTAAATATATTTAATAGGATTGACTTTTTAGGAGTGTTGTGCTATAGT
>CAYPSR010000044.1:0-6781 GCA_964413595.1 uncultured Candidatus Saccharibacteria bacterium | reverse complement strand
AAGCGCAGCAAAAAAAATTAGACTTAAAACCAACGGGATGGAGGTTTGCTCAGAAGTAATTTCGCAAATAAAAAGACAAAAATTAAAATATGTTGAAGTGCCAATTACAGCCGTTTATACTACCTACTCTCTTTCAAAAGGTCAAAGTCTTTTAAAAGGAATAAAGACTATGATAAAATTAATTGTTAATAGATTGCAATAAATATTAAAAGATACAAGCAACAAGATACAAGGATATAAACAAATCCTAAATTCAAAATTTCAAAAAATATATAGCTATTGTTTCTTCGAATTATTTGGAATTTGTATCTTGAAATTTGTATCTTTCCGGAGGATATATGGAACAATATATGGTAATTAGAATTATTATTTGGGCAATTGGGCTCCTTGTGCTTTCAAGGATTGTTTTAAGTTATGAAAACAAAAAAATATCACTTGGGCAAATGTTTTTATGGATTGCAATTTGGGTTTTTGTAATTGCTTTTACAACTTGGCCTTTCATTACTGATCAACTAGCTCATTATGTTGGAGTCAAGCGTGGCACAGATATTGCTTTATTTATAGCTGTAATTTTGTTATTTTATCTTGTTTTTAGGGTCTATACCAAGCTTGTTGATATTGAATCTGAAATTACAGAAGTAGTCAAAGGAGTAGCTGTTAAAAATATCATTAAAGGAAAACGGACAAGGAGATCAATTAAAAAATGAAAATCGCCCTAGATGCTCGTTTTTTCAGTCGAGAAACTGCAGGCCTTGGCAGATATACTCACGAACTAATCCAGAACCTGGCAAAAATTGATAAAAAAAATCAATATCTTGTTTTTATTATGAAAAAAGATATAACGGATTTTAAAAAACTGATCAAGTCTCCAAATTTTAAGGTAATCGGCATTGATATCGAACACTATTCATTGAAAGAACAATCTAAATTTATGAGCATATTAAAAAAATACGACTATGATTTTATCCATTTTTTAAACTTCAACCACCCGATAATGTATTCAAAACCATTTTTAATTTCTATCCACGATTTAACTTTATATTTTTTTCCTTCACGCTCAAAAACTGACTTTATTCACCAGATGTTTTTTAGAAAAATTATGCGCCATGGGGTTAAAAAATCAAAAGCCATATTCTCTTTAACCGAGCGTACTAAAAAAGAAGTAAAAAGTCTTTTTAATATTGATTCGAAAAAAACCACTGTCACTTACTGCGGAATTAGTTCAAATTTGAAAAAATGCTCTGAAAAAAATATTGAAAAATTTAAAAAACGAAACGGACTTTCGGCTCCATACCTTCTATATGTTGGCCAATGGCGACCGCACAAAAATCTTGTAAAATTAATTGAAGCATTTAAAATATTAAAGAACAGATACAAATATAATGGGAAATTAGTTTTAACAGGTGTTGAAAATCCATCTTGGCAAGATGTTTCTAAAACAATTAAAAAACTTAATCTTACAAAAGATATAATAACTCCGGGCTTTGTAAATGAAAACGAATTAGCTCTTTGGTACAGTGCATCTGAGGCTTTCATTTTTCCATCTATTCAAGAAGGTTTTGGCATTCCTCCACTTGAAGCAATGGCTTGTAAAATCCCAGTAATATCATCTGATGCATCTTGTATGCCAGAAGTACTGGGTGATGCAGCCCATTATTTTGACCCACATAATGCTTCTGACATGGCTAAGCAAATTGATAAAGTATTAAAAAATAAAAAAATACAAAAAAAACTAATTCAAAAAGGCCTAAACCAAATTAGCTATTATTCTTGGGAAAAAATGGCAAAAATAATTTTGAAGAAGTATAATGAAATTGGGGAAGAACTCAAGTTAATGACTAAACCAGAATGATGAATGATGATTCAATGTCAAATTCTCAAATTAAGAATAGTAAATAATATAATTGTCATTTAGATATTCTTAATTGATTCTTAATTCTGGTTTTTTAATTATTAATTTGAATATTTTTTATATGAAATATATTGATCTTTTTTTTACAAAAAACAAAAAGAAATCTAAAAAACCCAACAAAACAAAGGTTTCCAAAAAAAAGCTTTTGAAATTAAAGAAAAAATATCTATTAGTATCAGGGATTGTTTTAAGCGTACTGATTCTATTTTTTGCCTTTTTAATACTGGAACCTGAGTTCTACAAAAACAAACCTTTTCCAAATATTTCCCTTTCAGGAATTATGATTTCAAGTACATCAAAAAATCATCTGGTTTCTAAAATCACCCCAATTGTGGAAAATTATCAAAATTCAGCTTTTAAATATACTCTTGGAGACAAAAAATGGGAATTTACGCCCAGCCAAAACTATATAACATATGATGTAGACACAAGTGCAAATGATGCTATCAATTATGGAAAACAAGGCGAATTTTTTCATGCAGTTTGGGCCCGGCTTAAATTATTATTTATCAAACAAAACCTGCCTTTAATTGCTGAGATAAACAATCAAAAATATCAAGAATTTCTAGATACAGTCAAAAAAGAAGCAGAGTATCCATATCAAAATGCAAGCCTGGAGTTTGAAGGAAAAAACCTAATAGATATTGATGCCAAAGACGGACTAGTTGTTAACGAAACAAGATTTAAAAAAGACTTAAATGAAAATATAACCTATTTAAAAACTTCCGATATAGAACTAAAAACTAAAAGCACCTCGCCCAAACTAACAGCCAAAAATACTACTTCTGCTCGACAAAAAGCCCTGGCTTTTATTTCAAATCCAATAACAATCAAATATAAAGATTCAAATTACGAATTTTCAACAGATGAAATTGCAACTTGGATCTTATTTACTGAAAAAAAATCTAGCGCTGAAATTGATATTTTATCAGCAGATCTAGATGAAACAAAAATAAAAAATGCACTTGGTACTAAAGTCGATGGAATAGAATCAGAACCCCAAGACGTTAAGCTGGCTTTTCAAAATAATCAACTGGTTGTTTTAGAAAAAAGTAGGTCTGGCTATGGAATTAATTACGATCAATTGGTAAATGACCTAGACAGAACTATGCAAAAAACAGAAAACAGACTGGTTAATCTTAAATTATCTGTAACTAAGCCCACTATATCTGAAAACAATCTTGATAGTTTAGGCATAAAAGAATTAATTGGCGAGGGTTTGTCATCATCTTCTGGCTCAACCAGAAATAGATTAAAAAATATTGACGTAGGCACATCCAAACTTCAAGGATATTTAATAAAGCCAGACGAAGTATTTTCTCTTAATACAATTCTTGGGCCAATTGATGGCGAACATGGATTTGTTCCAGAGCTTGTGATTAAAGAAAATAAAACCATTCCCGAATTTGGCGGTGGCTTGTGCCAGGTTGCCACAACCACCTTCCGTGCAGCCTTAATGTCAGGACTTCCAATTGTTGAACGTAAAAATCACGCTTATAGAGTTCATTACTACGAATGGCCATACGGACCAGGAGTTGACGCAACTATTTATCCACCGCACCCAGATGTTCAATTCAAAAACGATACAGGACATTATATTTTAATTCAAACTAGGGTTGAAGGTTATAAAATATATTATGATTTTTATGGAACAAAAAATGGACGTGAAGGCAAAATCAACAAGCCTGTTATTTTATGGGCAAAATCAGACGGATCACTTGCTACTAGCTTTGCAAGAGATATAATAATAAATGGGGCTATAACTCATACCGATACTTTCAAAAGTATTTATCGCTCCCCTGCTTTATATCCAACATCAAGATAATTGACTTTATGTATCTAAAAATAAGATAATAGTCTTGTAATATATAATAAAAGGATACCCATGTTCTCAAAGAAAACCAAAATCATTACAATGATGACACTGGGATTTTTAATCATTGCTTGCGGTATAGTTTTTGGATTACAAAAATTAGGTGTTGTTAATATCAAGGGATTGGCTGATGTCTTAAACCCGCAAAGTGCCGGCGCTAACCATTCTCTTGAATTAAGGGTTTACGATCTTTCAACACAAAATACTCCAATCCTTATCGGCAAAAACCAACAAATCAAAATTGTTAGTAATGAAGATAATAGAATTTTTTTTACATCTACAACCAATAGTTCTTCTATAGTGAAGTACGCAAATATTCCTTCTGCTAATTATTCTATTTATGCCACCGACTGCGATGATGCTCTGGCGACTCAGGTTGTCCCGCCCGAATCTTTAACCCCACCTCAAGCAGGCGGTACTATTAATATATATATTCAGAAGCAATGTGGGGTTGGCAACGGAGCCACTGGCGCCTGTGGCGGTCAGACCTGTGCCACTAATCAGCATTGCAATGCCCTAGGATATTGTATCAACAACTGTACATCAACATCTTGTCCAACAGGCCAAACATGCAATACAACTACAAAAGAGTGCCAGGCTAGCACGACAACTGATCCAACCAACCCAATCCCAAATAATCAGTTTAATATTACTGGCAAGGTATACATCACTGATACTAATTCTCCAATTTCAGGAGCTGACGCAACACTAGACAAAAATATGAAAACTGCTGGTAAATCAGCCGAGGATGGTGTTTTTACGATTACGGCTACAATTCCTGCTAATTCGACATCTGTGAATCCTTCATCGATGGTATTATTCATAAAAGCAGATGGGCACGTGCCTTACTCTAAAAACCTAGCTTTAATTAAAAATCAGTCGACACAGGATACGACTGCAATTACTGGAGGATCTAATTATGATGTTGGGAATGTGTATTTAGTTAAAGTAGCTGCTGAAGAAAAAGAATTGATTGTTTATGGAAAAATTACTAATCACGAATCAATAGCCAATGATTTAACGGTTAGCATAAAAGATTCAAATAATAATTCTATCGCAGAAGCCAAATCATTATCTGAAGAAAGCAAATATGAACCTGTTGAACAAAATCAAGATTCAGTGTTAAGCAGTTATTATGGAAGTGGAAATTATATTTTTGCGCCTATAAAATATACAGAACATCAAACCTTAATTATTTCATTAGAACTTGGAAAACAACAAATAAAAAAATATGTCGCCTATGATCACGGTTCAATTGTAGAAACAGGCATTAGTTATTCTGAAGACATTTATGCAGTAAACAACATTCACTTTAATAAAATTGTAAATAAATATTTTGCTCAAGTTAATTTTAATGTTTTAATTTCAAAAGAGACTGCTGAAAAAACATTTAGTGTTTTTGGGAAAATATCTACTTTTCATACTAGGCTAGATGGGGTAAATATTTTTCTATATTCACCACAAGCAGATATTAATTATCACACCATTTCACATAAAAATACTACTGATAAATTTGGATCTCTGTACCCTGATTACGAAATTAAAGATATTCCTTTAATTGAAGGCGTAGAATATTATTTAGGAGCCACGGAGCTTGAATTAGAAGGAAATATATATGAACCTACATTTAGCAATAATTTAAACGGGGTTACTTTCACCAGCAGTGATCTTGCAGCATTTACGGGGTCGGGCAAACTGTTCATTTCGATTGATTTTTCGATGTATTTTAAACACTTTGCATCTTCAACAATTAAATATTTTGATGCTGTTACGGGAAATCCTATTGATTTAACACAAGAAACAAATATTAAAACGCATATTAATTGTTTGGCATATGATAATAGTTTGATTGCATGCAATGATAAATATAATATTTTGAATGAAGGAGATAAAAATTCTATTACCTATTCTTTTTTGTTTAATGTTAGTATTTCTCCAACAGCAGAAGTGGAATACTTGTCTGATAAATACATATTAGCAAATGGTGGGCAGGTGCTAGTGCTTGAAGAATCATCGTCTTTATATTTAATCCCAAAAAATAACAAAAATGAATCTATCAAGTGCCAAGTTTATGCGGAGACTAAATTTTGCACTTATGCATTTCAGGCTCAAAATGTTTTTTCTGATGATAATGCCAAATATTTTGAAAATTATGGTCTAATAATATCTACTTTATCTCCGCATCTAAATGTAAACTGGAAAGAAGATTTAACCATATTTATTATGGGACCAAGCGAAATTAGAGCATTTATGAGTACATATCCTGATCTTTTAGGAGAAATAAAATCGAAATACCTTTTTAGCTTACCAATTAAAGAAATCCGAGACGAACATGAAGGTATCGACACCTTGGTTCATGAATTTGGACATATAGTGGATTTTTCAAATATTGCTTTTAAAAATTTGGAGGGTGAGTTTTTAGGTGCAATAAATGTTGCTAGAGGGAAAAATCCTGACGGAACAACAATATTAGATGATAATCGGCAACCTGTAAAAAGTTGTAATAATATATTTAAAAATTATCGTTGTTTTTCTGATCATGCGATTACAACCAACCATCGTGAATTATGGGCTGAGTTTTTTACATTTTGGGTCTTAGGCAAAGACGGAAATGATATTGGCACTATCTTACAAGACGAGCAATTAAAAAAACCAGAAAATTATCATTGCTATCGTGCTCTAATGTTTTTAGATTGGGTGATGGAATCACATTTTCCAAAAATGAAATTATTTAGAACAAGTCAAGATGTATTAAATAATTTAAATACAAATGTCTTAGGAGAAACAACTGATATAAATCAAAAATATCTAAATATAATGTCTGATGTTGGTTACGAAGAAGTCCAAAAAAGAACCTACAATACTATTTCCCCAATTCAAAATCTCTCCCTCACTCCCTCCCAAATCGCCTCCGGCGTCTGGCTCAAAGAAAACTATGACGAACTGCCACTAACCCAAAAGATTTCTTTCCAATTCTCAATCCAGTTTAATAAAGC
>CAYPSR010000043.1:0-7031 GCA_964413595.1 uncultured Candidatus Saccharibacteria bacterium | reverse complement strand
TAGTTTATTATCCTTTCTTGTAACTTTGTTTAATAATACAGAATTGCACTTTGGACATTTTGGTATTTCTGGAATATATTCCTCGTTATTTTCTAAAAATATTCTATATGATCTGCAATTTGGACAAACAAAAAAGAATTTAATATGCAACTGATCTGAATCAAATTGTTCGTAGAGTTCTTTAATATCATATTTCATTTGTATAGAGCAATTTAGGCAAGTTGGAAAGAATTTGGGTTCTTTTTTTAATACCTTATCCCTTTGTTCATCATGTTCCATCCATTTTAAAACAGTTTCTTCTTTACCTATTGCTCTTTCGCCTTTAGTGAAATAGAGATAAAGATTTTTAACAATCTTAGAAGCTTGAGATTGGTTTTTAGATCTTTTGGCAATCCGCCTGCATTCTTCAATTGTGTGCTTGTCATAAAGATCGATATAATGCTGTTTATTTTTGAGATAAATCATTTTTTAAAAAGCTTTGGTTTGTAAAAAGTTATTAACTGACAAGTGGCCTGCAAAAGATTTTTTGGATTATAATCAATTAATTGTAAAAATATTTTATTATACCAGTTATACTCTTTTTCATTTGCTGTTTTCAAATGCATTATCTCATCTCTCAAATCTTTAATCTGCCAAAAATCGCTCCAAATCTTTTCTTTTGTTATGTCTTTGTTAAAAATTTCTTTTAAGATTTTTTTGAGTTTTTTGTCTGTCCCAATATATCTTTCTATTTCTAGTTTGTTTAATTCAATTCCTTTTTTATTTTTATATTTATAATCTTCGGGAATACATTGGTTACAAAAAGACTCTATGGCTGAAAAAAGAGTAATTGGTATAAGAAGTGATCTTTCAAAAAAATTACATATATATTTATAATCACGAATTGATCTCATTTTTTCTGTCTTACCATTTGCCAAGGGGAAAGTATTTTCAATGATGCTATTTTTGCATTTGTTAAAATAATATTTTCGTGATTTAATAAGTTTTTCTGCGTGATTTAAATAAAGATGAACAGGATTTGGGGGAATAAAATAAATTTCTCCCAAAGACTTAGAAACAGTTTTTTGCATAGATGCAACCCCGGCGCCTTTTTTATGCGCAGGCTGACCATTGGGTCCCGCTGGCATATCGGAAGCAAGCGTAGTTTCAATTAAAGCTTTTACAAACATAATTTTCCTCTGTTAAATAAAATAAATAAGTGTCCAGTTTGCTCTTTTCGTAGGATCAGAGTTGTTAAAAGATTCTCTTAATTTTTTATTTCTTCGATTCTGAAGTTTTTCTTTCAGAGATGTTAAACCTTTCTCAAATTTTTGGTGGAAAATTATTGGATTAATTTTATAATTATTACTCGAATATTTGCTTTTTCTGGCTTTCCTGACCAAGACATTATGGATAGAACTTAAATTAAATTGCCAAAGAACATTACATTCATCTTTATAATGCAGGCCATAGTTAATATGAGTAATTGCATTTCTTAATTTTCTTAAGGCAATAACTGAACTTAATTTTATTTTAAATAACTTCGCTATAAAATCATTTTGATTAGGTTTATTTCTATCATTTATGCCCGTTGACTTTGCTAAAGTAATTAAGGTTTCCCAAATTAACCATATTGCGGCAAAATTTGCCGGTCCAAAACCCGTTTTGGTCTTAATTGACTTACTCCCATCTTCTGGATTCATACCTAAACAATAATAAATATCGCGCCTAGCCAAATACAGAGGAGAAAACCTTACGTGTTTATAGTTTGGATTATTTTTAAAAAATAATCTTTGGAATTCAGCTGAATTTTGTCCTGGCCCAAAAAAGAATTCCTCTACTTTTTTATCAATTTCTTTATTAATAATATTTATTTTATTTTTCTCCATTTGATTATTTCCTTTTTATACCTTTGCAATCTTTTTTAATCCATCAACTACGGTTGAATGGTAAATTGCTTCGTATCTTAAGGAAATTTCATCTAGCAAAAATTTCCACGGCGGTGTTATCGGTATCGGTTGTACTTGTCGCGATACCGCTAGATCCTTATTATCACCATCAGGCTTTATTTGTTGAAAAATAAGACCAGGTCCTTCCAAGAATTTAAAGAATTGCTCAGTGTTCTTATTGAATGTTGTATCTGAAACTTTGTTAATTATGCAATCCAGATATTCTCCTGTTGAATATAGATCACTTATTCTATCAATTTCATCAATAGTTAGGTCACCCACAAATAAGTGCATATTTTTTGCCCAGCTGTTTGTAGAAATTATCTTTTTGGTAAATTTATAAGTTTGATGTTCCTTGTAATCATTAATAATATTTTCTGCCCATCTTATTTCCTGTAAAATGGCTCGTGCAATATCTCTTTTATAATCACTTCTTTGTAAACGATAAATTAAATAAGCAAGACCACCAACTATTAATGTTATCAAGGGGCTAAGAATTATTTTTAGAATTTCCATGTTTCTCCTTTGTAATTTTTTCTTTTAAATCTTCGACATCATTCAAATCTATTTCTTTATTGCCCAACTTAAGATTTTTCTTGTTTATCCAAACAAAACCTTTTTTTGGAGTAATAACAGCCATATCAATTGGCCCACCTACTCCAGGCATATCACCAGGGTCAGCTTGAATACCATCAGAGAATCTTTGAATGGCAGTTGTAGTTTCTATGGCAAGCTTGCAAAAATCAATTGCATCTTGCAATGTCATTGTTCCCCATTGGATAACATATTCAAGACTTCTAAGCTGTTGTTGAACTGCATCTTGACCAATATCGCCTGCGGATTTTTGAATAAATGGTAAGCTTCCAATCCTTCCATCAAAGCCAAGTACAATTCTAGAAATAACATTAATTTGTCCTATCCAGTTTGCACCATATTCTTTACCTTTAACTTTACTATCTCGTCCAGCCTCAGGAGTCTCACCGGGAATATAAATTGTATAAACTGAATGTGTACCATCTTTGTCATAACCAGCAAGTACAAACTGAAGCTGATCAATACCAGCAACGCCATCCCTAGCTATTCCGTTCGGATCTTTGAACTTAAATTCAACATGAAATTTTTTCTTTTCAATCGAAATTACCTCACAGCCCTTAGCTTTTAGATCAATTTCTATTTGCTGGGGCAATATTTCTAGCCGTTGCTTGTATGGATATTTTTTGTCGAAAAAAGATTGTAACTTAGTTGAAATCGCCTTGACTGTTAATTTTTCCAAATCCACTGTTTCGATAAAATCAGCAATAAAATTACTAATATTTTTAGGGACATCGTTCTCTGGTAAGAATGCCAGGCCAGCTACGACTGCCCCAACTCTAGAAGATAACTTGAATATTTTAGAAGCAGAATCTGAGCCAATTCTGGCCATTCCTTTTTGATTTCGATAGGATTGCCGACTATCAGCCGCCAACACCATCCCCTCCGTTGTAGTTGCATTAATACCTAGTGACATAATTTCTCCTCACATTTAAAATTTTTTATCTTTTGGTGGGCAAGGATCGTTGCCAGGAAATACAGTATCGCTGTCTCGGATAGGTCCTTTTGGACTATGTATTCTGACTTCACCTCCTCCGGAATTACCGGAATATTGCTTGGCTAATTGTATAGCATCTTTTTGAGTTTCTGCATGTCCACTCACACGATTTGAATTTTCTTTTTTAGCATCCCACCCTCCTTCAGGATTTTTAACTATATGATAATTTGCCATTTTACTCCTTATTTAGTAAATTTAATTATACTTTTAACTTGTCCTACAATTGTTATATCGTTGGCATTAATTTTTTCGTCTTGATAATTTGGATTTATTGAATTTAAAATGATTTTATTGCCACTAGCTATTAATTTCTTAATTTTTGGCATATCGTTATGTACAACAAGTGCAGGTTTGCCGGGAATTATCTCTTGGGTTGGAATTATAAGAACAAGATCATTCTCATATATTTCAGGCTCCATTGAGTCACCCCTTGCTTTCATCAAAAATGCATTTTGATCAACTCCAAATGCTTTTGTAGAAAATGGGATTCTTTCAACGACATTTTCTTCAGCTAAAAAACCTTGTGGACCGCATTGTGCCATTCCATAAAGATTTAAATAGGTAATATCGTCAGCCGGGTCTTTTAGAATTCGAAAATCAGAAGGATTTGCTGGATTCCTTCTCAGGTAGCCTTTATCTTCGAGTTGATTTATATGATGAGATATAGTGTTCCTGGAAGAAACACCTATTCTTTCCGCAATATCTTGATAACTTAAAGATTCACCAGTTTTTAATAGTTCGAGAATTGCTTTTTGGTTTGGATGAAGTTTTTGTTTCATTTTTATTCCTCAATTGTATTATATAGGACAGCATCTACAATGTCAAATATCTATAGGACAGGTTTTTATGGATATACCAGACCTAATCTGATACAATTTAGTTATAAGTAAATAAAGGTGTTTATGAATAAAAAATATCCGGAAGATAAAATTAATATAATTCAATGCAAAGATTGCCTAAAAGGAATAAAAGAAATTCCAGATGGCTATGTTGATTTAATAATCACAGATCCACCCTATGGTATAAGCAAAGAATTAAATTGTAAGGGAAAAAAGCTAGGTACTACAGCAAAATTGGATTTTAATTTTGGTGAATGGGATAAATTTAATCATAAATGGGCCGAACTTGCTATTTCTAAAACAAAAGGTTGGTTTATATCTTTTTGCGCGAAAAAGGATATTGGTTTTTTTTGGAATATTTTAGAAAAAAATGGATTTATAGCGATAGATTCACTTGTTTGGCAAAAACCAGATCCCTTACCATTAAACGCAAAAAGCAGATTTTTAAACGCATGGGAATCAGCTATCATTGGGAAAAAACCCGGATCGACGTGGAACAGTAAATATGAACATAATATAATCAAAACCCAGGCACCAAAAGGGAAAGATAGAATTCACCCCACACAAAAACCATTAACATTAATAATGAAGTTAATCGAACTAACTACCAACAAAGGAGATATTGTTCTGGATCCCTTTATGGGGAGTGGGACAACAGCTGTAGCATGCAAAAATCTTAGTAGAAAATTCATAGGTTTTGAAATAGATCCGCAATATCATGAGAAAGCTAACAAAAGAATAAACTTGACTCCCGAAACTTTGTTCTAATAAATCTTTTTTGCATTTATTGTGCTCAGATCTTTTCTATTGATAGTAACCTGTAATCTTCTTACTTCTTTATTTTTACTTTTGTATCTCTCTTCTTTTTCTTTTAATTTTCTATTTAAAACAGCAACCATCTTTTTTGGATTGGCAAGAAATATATCCAAAACTTTCATTTTTTCTTTATCTACTTTGGCCAATATAATTCCCTCTTCATCATAAAATTTTTTAATTACTGTTGGAGAAATATCTTCGAAGCTCCATGAAAAAGATTTAGAAACCTTATATTCATAATAATTGCCCTGATTATCGATTGCATCATGTTTTTTCTGTTCTGATATTATTTTATGACCGGTTTTTAATGATATAAGCAACTCCCACAATTTATTGCTTGTTAGAATATTTGAGACGCCTAATTCTTTTTCTAGCTGTTTTGAAATTGCAAAAACTTTAGACAAGAAATTAGAATATTCTCCTGGCCTGTATTTGATTAAGCTCTTATTTATTTTTAAATTTTGCTCAATTTGTCTCGTGCTAACATTAATCATTTTTCTAGCATTTTTTATTTTACCAACCGTTTTTGACAAATAATTTGCCATTGTTTTTCCTGGAACTTCATAACACCAATCAAAAGTGTAAGGATCACAGGCGTCATTAATATGACAAAATAAAATTGAATGGCACGAATTTAATTTATGAATAGTTGTATCTGAAAAATCATTAAAAGTCCATGTGTGATTAGAGCTTGATTCCTTATAATGTTTATACTCATATTCTCCAAATTTATCTTTTCCATCTCTAGAACCAGAATGGCCAGGAATTAATTTATGATTTAATGAATCAGCTATAAGAATTTCAAATATTTTGCTGTTTGTGTATATGTCATTAACCCCGTATTTATGGTAAAATTCTCTTTGTAGAGTAATAAGTTTTTTAATTAATTCTTTTGATGCATTTTTCATAATTTATCCTCCAGATTAAATCTAATTTCATCGATGAGGATATCATATTATTATCATTCAAACAATGGATAAGGTAGAAATTACAAAAAAATATAAGCCAACTGTGAATAATATCATCTACGGAGATGCTATTGGTTTGATGCAACAGATTGAGGACCATTCTGTTGACCATTGTATTACAGATCCTCCATATAATATTTCAGGATATGATAATAAAAAAAAGATTGGCTGGCTTGAGACTAATAAATTATGGACCGAGGACAAAAAATTAAAAAAAATTGAAGAAGATTGGGATAGTTTTTCGAACAAGGATTACGAAACTTTCACTCAGGCGTGGCTAAATGAAATTTTTCGAATAATTAAACCAAATGGAAATATTTTAATCTTTGGGAGTTATCATAATATATTTAAAATTGGACATTTTGCAGAAGCCAAAGACAAAAAGATATTATCATTAATAACGTGGTTTAAAAGAAATGCCTTCCCAAATATAACTCACCGAATGCTTTGTGATAGCACCGAATTCATATTATGGATAGCAAACAACTCTACTAAAAAAGCAACGAAATGGGTGTTCAATTATAAGGAACTAAAAGAAGACAATATTATAAAAAAATGTAATAAATGTAAAAAAGTTTTGAGCAAAGATTCACAATTTTGTTCTTATTGTGGGTATAAGAATTTATCAATTGAGCAGGTTCAATTAAGAAATATGTGGGATTTTCCAAACACGCCTACTTCAGAAAAAAGACACGGTAAGCATCCGTCCCAAAAATCTGTTGATGTTGTGTCTAAACTGATTAAAGGCTATACAAATAAAAAAGAAACAATAATTGATCCATTCGCAGGAAGCGGAACAATACCGCTGATGGCCAAAAGATATAATAGAAAATTTATTGCAATAGATAACAACAAAAAAAATTGTGAGCTAATACAGAAAAGAATCAAAAAT
>CAYPSR010000042.1:4685-7082 GCA_964413595.1 uncultured Candidatus Saccharibacteria bacterium | reverse complement strand
TATCCACCAAGTAGCATAAGTTGAAAATTTAAAACCTTTTTTATAATCAAACTTGGTTACTGCTTTTAAAAGCCCAAGGTTTCCTTCTTGTATTAAATCCAAAAGGGTGAGTCCCCGACCTAGATATTTTTTGGCAATTGACACCACCAAGCGAAGATTAGCCTCGGCTAACTTTCTCTTAGCAATTTCGTCTCCTCTTTCAATCAATTTTGCGAGTTGCACTTCTTCATCAGAATTTAAAAGTGCAATTTTTCCAATTTCTTTCAAATACATTCTTACTGAGTCTTGAGAAAAATCAGTAATTCCAAGGGCACCAGCTTTTTCTTCAGCTTCTTCAGTATCACTTTTTGTTAATACTTCTGCCGAAGTATCTCTAACCTCAATTCCTTTTTGTGCTAATTCATGATAAACTTCATCTAAAATTTTAATCTCTTTCTCAGCATCTGGAAAAGCCTGCATAATCTCTTGATAGGTCACAAAATTATGTTTTTGTCCTTTCCTAATCAACTCTTCGATCTTTTTATTCATCTCTTCTTTTTTGTTGGCCATTTTTTAGTCCTTTCACAATTAAAAAATAATCATTAAAAATTTCAAATTGCCACATTAAGCAATTGGTTTTACCCCTTAATTTCGCTGTTAAGTTCTTCTAATAATTTCTTAAGTCCCTTAATGTCCTTGTTTTTTTCTGCCTCTCTAATTTTTTCAGCATAAAAAGATTTGACTTTGTCTTTCGTTTTCCCCTTCAAATTGTTCAAAAGTAGTTGAAACTCAATCTCAAGTTCTTTTTGATCAACTTGAGAATATTCAGTTTCCACAGCCAAAATATATTCTTGAATTAAATTAAAAACACTCTTTGACAGTTTGTCTTTAAAAATCTTCAAACTTACATTTCGCTTATTAGTATATAATTTTTTTAAGAGTTTGGCAAGGGCTTGATTGTTTTTATCAGAGAAATTATCAGTATTGAGCTGTTTTGAATATTTTTTAAATATTTCTTTATTTGAAAAGAGTATCCCCAATACTTTATTCTCAATTTGCAAACTTTGACTTTTTTCGGGTTCTGCAGTATTTGTTTTTTGTGTTTTGCTTATGTCAGTATATTGAAATTTTTCTAAAGATGAATATAGATATTTTTCATCAATTTTAATTAGATTTGATAATTTTCTAATATAATCAGATTTTAAAATATCGTCATTTAGCTGGATTATTTCAGATAAAATTTCTTTTGCTATATTTTTCTTATCAATAGATGTTAGATCTTGAACATTATATTTTTCTTCTATATTTTTTATATAGTAATCTATGGCTGGCATCGCTTTTTCTAATGATTTTCTAAAACTTTCAGGATTAGTAGCTAAAACATCTGCAGGGTCTTTGTCTTTTTCAATAGCTAAAATACTAACGATACAATCTTTTAAGTGCGCTAATTTAATTGAACGTTTAGCTGCCATTTGTCCAGCAGTGTCACTATCATAGGCAAAAACAACATTTTTGCTATATCTTGATAAAATATCTAAGTGTGCTTCTGTCAAAGATGAGCCTGACACTGCTACGGTATTTGTAAATCCATTTTGGTGAGCTAAAACCACATCAAACTGACCTTCAACAATAATAACAAGGTCGTTTTTTAATATCTCAGATTTTGCCTTATCAAGCCCATATAAAATCTGACTTTTATTATAAATTGGCGAATCGGGCGAATTAACATATTTACCAGCCTTGTCTGGTTCAATAGTTTTTAATTTTCTTTTTCCATTTGATGGATCAAACACCCTGCCTGAAAAACCAGATATTTTTCCATTTTGATGCCTAATCGGAAACATTATTCTTGATCTAAATCTATCAAAAAAACCTGCCCTTTTAGAAGGAATGAACAATCCTGAGTCACTAACTGTTTTCAAGTCGTATTTTTTAGATATTTTCCTATATAGAATATCCCAAGCATCTGGCACTAAACCGATTTCAAAATCTTCAATTGTAGATTTTTTAAGCCCTCTATTTTTTAGATATTCCATTGCTGATTTTCCAGCAGATGAATTCAAAATATATTGCCAAATTTTTCTAGCATCTTCATTAATATTCTCTAGATTTTTCTCAAAAGTATTTTCAACTTTAGAATATTTGATTTTAATTCCTGCTTTTTCAGCTAGTTGTTTTAAAGCATCAATAAATTCAATATTTTCATATTCCATTAAAAATTTAAAAATATCACCACCTTTTGCACAACCAAAACAATGCCAAATTTGTTTATCAGGAGACACTATAAAAGAAGGGGTGTCTTCTTGATGAAAAGGACAATTGGCAACGAAATTAGCGCCTTTTTTTGTTAATTTTACATATCCGTTTATAAAATCAACAATATCGATTTTACTTTTAATTTGTTCTAAATCAGTCATC
>CAYPSR010000042.1:0-4585 GCA_964413595.1 uncultured Candidatus Saccharibacteria bacterium | reverse complement strand
TCATCTTTTAGATATTAAAATAGTATTTCAACTAGATTACAATCAGTTTAGCATATTTTTTGCATGTTTTATAGACCCGAAAATTTTTGAGTTCTTTTTTTTCTATAGCGTTAACCTATATCTTATATATCGATTTAGTGTTTATATAAAGTAACTGAGAACTTCTTAACTTACCTATTCATACTTTAATGCATCTAGCGGATCAATTTTAACTGCTTTTTTAGCAGGATATAGTCCAGTAACAAGACCAATGAGCAAAGAAAAGCCAATAATGAGTGCAGCAAAAAGAATTGGAGTATGGAAAAATTGCACAGGAATATCACTAGTAGAAAGAGCAACTATATTTAAAATAGCATTTAACAATATGCCAATACCATAACCAGCAATTAGACCAAAGATTCCTCCTACAATTCCCATAATCAAAGACTCAACAATAAATAAAGAATAGATATCTTTTTTTCTAGCGCCTAATGCTTTCATAAGACCAACTTCTCGAATTCTTTCCAATAGTGATACTGTAAGTGTATTAAACATACCAAGCGCTGCAACCATCGTAGCTATAAAGCCAAGAACAGCTAGAATAATTTTGAAAATCCAAAAAACTGAATTAATTTGGCTTATTGTATCACCAACATACTCTGTCTTAAAACCAATATTTTCAATTGCCTTTCTGGTTTCAAGAATTTTACCTTTGTTTTGAACCCTAACTTTAAGCGATGAATAATTGGTAACTTTTTGAGTCAAGAAGATTTTTTGAGGCAAGTAAACATATGGTGTATCTTCTATATTATAGATTCCGACGATTGTATACTCTAAATCAGCAATTGTCTTGTTTTCCTGACCATTATTTAATAGATTTTTTGCAATGACTAAATCAATGTTTATTTTTTCTCCTATTGCTGACTTTGGATCTTTGATGCCTAAAAGATCTAAGGCAGATTGATTTATCATCACTTCTCTTACAGTATCACTGCTATATACTTCTCCAATTTCTGGTTTTATCTTAAACTTACTAAGATAATCAGTATTAGTGGCAAAAGCAATTCCGCCTGCTGTGGTTTTGTTGTAATGAATTTTTGCGCCAGTTGAAATTACTGGATAAACACTATCGATATTTGATAACTCTTTAATCTTTGAAACGGAATCATCAGTCATTTTAACAATTGATGATCCACCAAGTGTCACATCAATATTGTAAAGCTCATCCATGTTTGCAACTTGTTTCTTAACTAGGTCTTGCAGACTATAGCCCATGGATACTAAAAAGACAATTGCTGCAATACCAATAACCATCCCGAGTATTGTAACAATTGTTCGTGACTTATTGGAGAATAGATTTTGAAATGCCATTCTGATGATGTTTGTAAGCTTCATAATGTCCTACTAATGTACTAATTTGTACGAATTTTACGAATTTGATTTATTAGTAATATTAGTAATGATTTGTACATTCGTAGGCCTAATTTACTATTCTTCCATCTAATATTGATATTTTTTGATTTCCATATTTTTCTAAATAATCCAAATTATGGGTGACTAAAATAACCGTTCTTTTGCTATACTTGTTTAATTCAGATAATAAATCCATTATCTTTAATCCTGATTTATAATCTAAATTTCCAGTTGGTTCATCAGCAATGATAATTGATGGATCTGAAACCAAAGATCGTGCCAAACCAATAGTTTGTTGCTCACCGCCTGACAATTGAACTGGCAGGTGATTGGCATATTTTGACATCTTAAGTTCATCTAAAACAGTTTTAGCTTTTTTTAATGCTTCTCCTCTATCATGACCTTCAATAACTAGTGGTAATGCTACATTATCTATTACATTTAAACTTTTAATCCAATATGATTGTTGGTAAACAATACCAAATTTATCTGCTCGAAATTTTGATCTACTGTCTTCATCTAATTTGTAAATATCAGTTGATTTAATTAAAACTTCGCCAGCTGTTGGTTTTTCTAATCCGATTATGATATTTAATAATGTGGTTTTTCCGCATCCAGAAGGACCATAAATTATTACAAAATCTTCAGAATATATTTTTACATTAACATCATGCAAAACTTCTCTGGAGTGTTCGCCAACTTTAAACTTTTTTGATAGATTGTTAGTTTCTACAATAACTGATTTCAAACCCCTCCTGAATATTTCGAGAAATTATTTTAATGATCTGTATTAATATTGATGCTTTAAATCGAATATTTTATCATCCCGAGCTTATCTTGCCCTATCATTTTGTACCACTTATTTTCTGTCATTCCGTGCAATGACACGGAATCTATATGATAGAATATCTATTTGTATAGATCCTGAATCAAGTTCAGGATGACACAATTATGGTTTGGATTAATAAAAAAGAATGGTTATATCAAATCCTAATCGCTTAGCCATCTATAATTATTATACATGGTATAATATTAAATTCCAATGTTCAAATTCCTCTTCGTTGTCATTGCGACGTCCCATATCTTTGTCATTGCGAAGCCATTGAGCGAAGCGAAAGGCTGCGGCAATCTCAGTGTTCTTTGTCATTGCGAGGAGGAACGACCTGCCTGCCGGCAGGCAGGCGCGGCAATCTCATTTGATGGCTTCTGAGATTGCTTCTTCACTTCGTGATATCGCAATGACAGAATAAACCCAGATTGCTTCGTCGCTTTAAGCTCCTCGCAATGACAATTAATTGGTCATTGGAATTTGAGTTTTGATTGCCTGCCCCGTGAAAATCGATCAGATTTTTTTCGGGGGTCATTGGAAATTGGAAATTGGAAATTCCCTCCCTACTCATTACTCATTACTCTCCTCTTACTTAAACAAAAATCCAAAAGCATTTTGCAAAGCATTTAAAATAATCTGCCAGACACTTTTTTGACCTTTTTGTATAATGACTGAATTATCATTAGAATTTGTAATATTGTCACCTTTGTCTTTAGAAACAACCCGCAAGTGATATGGGTTGGCAGGTTTTAAATCAGAGATAACAACAGTGTGAAATGTATTTAATTCATCATCTGCTGAGGATTTAGCATATTTATCTCCAGATACACCTTCCCCATATTCAACGGCTGAATCAGCTGGTTCATCTGTAACCCAAGTTACAACTGCTTGACCTTTGGCATCATTTCCAAATCCAATAACTGATGTTTCAATTGTGATTTTAGATATTTCTGGTGGTCGGTTATCTAAAGCAGTATTGAGAATCTGTTCATCACTTTGAGCCAAATTGCCGAATTGATCTCTGCCAGAAATGGTAAATCGATAGGTTGTGCTGTCTGATAGATTAAAAATAGTTATCTTATGATTAGTAATTAATGCTGATTGACTTTCTTCATAACTAGCAATACCATTTTGTGGACGATACTCTACTGAAGAAGTTATTGGCACATTGGAAGTCCAAGTTATTATCATTGCTGGTTTTGGAGCAGTATAGTCTTGCTCATAAGCTATGTTTTCTATCTTTGGCATGGGCAAGGTTTGGAAAACATAATTATCAGATTCTAAGGCATTTTCATCAACATCAGTACCCCTGATTTTAAAGTTGTAAATAGTAGTATCGGTTAGGTCAGATAAAGTTACACTATGTTTTGTAGTGCCATCCCCAGACCCATCACTTAATCTTTTTCCATAATCCATTGTTGTTCCATAATAGAGTGCGGTTGAAGCAATGGTTGTTGTATCCCAAGAAACATCTGCGCTACTTAAAGTGATATTACTAATTGATACATCAGATATTTCTGGAGAGGTTAAAGTCGTAAAATTGAATGTTACAGAATATGCTGATTCTGGTGTATAATCACGATATTCATCAAGGGATTGAACCTGGAAGTAGTACTTGGTGTTTGATTGCAATCCACTTAGATTAACAATATGAGTTGTAACTGAATCAAATTGACCTTTGGATTCTGTAAATGTACCATCTACTGTACCATATCTAACATTAGAGCTGGATGCTCGATTATTAACCCATGTGATTTCTGCTCCAGTTGCTTTAACAACTGCTGTTGGATCACTAATCATTGTTGGTGGTGTAGTGTATTTTCCTGTTGGCATTTTAGAAACTATTGATGATGGGGCAGAAGTTGATCCGGCATTGTCAACTGCGCTAATGCGATAATAATATAGTGTAGTGTTATTCAAGCCGGTAGCGTCGATGTAGGCTGCCGAGGCGGTTGTTGCAATTTCCGCAAACGCCGTAGGTCCTGAGCTTGCCGAAGGATCAGTCGCTCGTTCAATGCTGTAATGATCAAAAGTTGCAGGGTCTTGTCCAACTCCTGCTGTCCAAGCAGTAGTTAAGGCCCAAAGAGGAATGGTGTGATTTGATGAATCGGTAATGGAAACTCCTATTGGAATAGGTGGAGCTACTGTTGTGCAGTTAAAGGTTGCTGTGCCGTAATTGGCGCTGTCTATGCCATACGCGCCGGAGTCATCTTTGGCTACGATGTAGATTGTGTTAACACCTTGTTGAGTGGCGAAAGCATCTTCAGAAAGGGATGTTGTATCTGATCCGGTCCATGTCAAATTATTCAAAGTCGGTAGTGCATTTATGACATAACCATAGTCAACTATTGGCCTTGAGTGAAC
>CAYPSR010000041.1:0-7229 GCA_964413595.1 uncultured Candidatus Saccharibacteria bacterium | reverse complement strand
TAAACTACATAAACACATTTCATATTGTCCTAGCTGCAATTACAAAGATTCTTGGGATATGACATTAAAACCAACAAAACATAAAATTGATCTAAATCTTTCTAAAGACAGAAGTAAATATTGCCTAACTAAAGAAGAAACATTAGAATATTCTAATGCAAAATTTAATCTTAAAAGTTGCTCTGAATTGCTTGAAGAACACGAAAAATCCAAAAAGAAAAATAACAATCTTAAAAATATATAGAACTTAAGTCATATAAATGATATGATAAAATATCATTATAATATCTAGGGAATATATGCCAACTTGTCCAAAATGTAAAAGCAAAAATATAGCTGACGAAGGCTTGACCTATTCTGCCAATAGGCAAAGTACTCAAAAACCCATCTATAAATGTAAAGATTGCGGGGAGGTATTTAGAGTTGATGAGGTCAAAAATCCAAAAACAAAAGATTGAGCTATTTTAAAATCATAAAAAATTCATCTGGCAGTTTTTTAGAAGTTCCTTCAATTTTAAACCCGACTTTTTCATAGCACTTTATAGCTCTAATATTATTTTTGTTAACTGTTAGCTCAATTTTGATGTTTGGATATTTCTTTTTAATAATACTAATCAATTCTTTCGTTGTCTCTTGTCCATAATCTTTGCCCCAAGAGTTTTTATCAAATATTGTTAAGCCAATCTCGGCATTATTGTTTTTAATGCTAAAACCCGCATCTCCAATTAATTTATCAGTTTTTGAAAGACAGATTGCATAAGATGTATTTTTGTTGTCATCAAGATATTTTTCAATGCCAATTTTGCTTGCATATTTAAAAATATCAAAAGTCGTGTATTTGTGAATTTCTAAATCATTAGAATACCTTTCAAATTCCTTAAAATCAGATTCTTTTAATTTTCTCAAATAGATATTTTCCATATTTTAATCATAACATCTTCAAGGCTGTAAAAATAGCTAAAGAACATGTTTACGCTTGCAAATTGATGCATTTTGGTGTATAAATAATTAATAAGCAATTAAATGAAAGGTATTTATGGTCAGGCTTGTTTATGATTGTTTGCGGGCTCCATACGACATTGCAAATATTTTGCAGGTTGTTTTGGCATCCGGCGATTGCGAGATGCATATCACTGGAACATCAATCCGCCATGATCATCCAAAAGTACTTGGAAAAATTGGTTCCTGGTCTAAAGAGATTAGAGAAAAAGGTCTCCCTGATTTGCCAATATATTATCACAATTCGTTAGAGGATTGTGCTAAAGAACTGCACTCAAAAGGTATCCGTCTTATTGGAACATCTCCTCGGGCAACTGAGTCATTATTTGATATGGATTTAAGCGGAGATGATTTTGCTATTGTTTTTGGTACAGAAGTTGGCGGTCTTTCTAAAGAAAAAATACAACTTATGGATGATTTAACCCAAATTCCAATGGAAGGCCCACTAGACTTTATGACTCTTTCAGTTATAACACCGATTGTTGTTTATGAAGTTTTAAATCAACAAAAAAGAAAAGGAATAGAAACCGAACTTGGTCATACAGGTGGTCATGAAGAGATTAAATAACAAAAAAATTTACTATATTACAACCGGAGCCTCTAAGGCTAAATTTGCTGCCAAGATAATTAAAGAGATTATAAGTGAAGGCGCTCAAGTATATACTATTCCAACTCCAGCCGGATTAGACTTTATTGATATTAAAGAACTCAAAAAAATTAAGGGGAACAAGGTAAAGACTGATTGGAACAAAAAAATAAAACTTCCAAAAGAAGATGCTATTTTAATTGCACCTTGTACTTTAAATACATTAAATTCAATCGTAGCAGGTTTGGCAGGTAATTATCCTCTTTGTCTAATTGCATCTGCAATTGGTAGACAAATCCCTATATTTATAGCTCCGGCAATGAATATTAATTTATGGAAGCATCCCTTGGTTCAAGAAAATATCCAGAAATTAGAATCTTGGGGATGTAGAATTATTTGGCCAAAACTTACTAAAAACAAAGTAACCATGATTGATATTGAAAAGATTTTGGATACTTTGTATTTTAATTTTACAAGGATAAACTTTTTAGAGAAAAAGATAGACAACAAGACTCTTTTAGGAAAATTAAATAAATATCGAAGACAGTATTTAAAATATTTTAAGGATATTGGCAGGTTTTTGAAAAAAGAAGAATTAAATCTTCCGACAGCTGGTTGTATGAGTATAAAAGTTCCAGAAGGTGTTTTAATCACTAGTTCTGGAAGCGATCTTTCAAAAGATTTTAAAAAAGATGATATATCTTTGATTACCAGTTTTTATGAAAAAGAAAATAGAATTGAATGGATTGGAGATAAAAGACCGTCATCTGAATCACCTCTGCACTGCATGTCTAATACAAAAAATAATCAGACACTGCTACACATCCATTGCCCAAAAATGACATATAATAATAAACTGAATAAATTTACAAGCAGGCGTTATTTACGATATGGTACATTTAATATTGGTTATCAAATTTCTAAACTGCTCAAGAAAAGCAATTTTTGTATAATGAAATATCACGGAGAAGTTATTGTTGGCAAAGACATAAATGAAATAAAAGATATTTTAAATAAAATTAATAAGTTGATATAATGAAAAGTTGCGTGGTTTTAGGGCCATCTGATGCCGAAAAAATCAGAAAATACGGAAAAGTTAAAGATGTTAAAAAATTTACAAAAGAAGCCGGCAGGTTTTTGTCGAAACATTTTGATTATGTTTTAATTATCCCAGACAGCGGGATCTTTTTAGAAATCGCCAAAGAGTTTAAAAAAACAGATAAAAATAAAAAGGTTATTGGATATGTTCCTGGAAAAACAAAAGGTGGAAAGCATCTTCAAAAGTATTTTAAGTATTGTGATGAGGTAAAAGATATTGGAGGAGGTTGGTTTAATTTAAATACTGAACTGACAAGGCAATCTGATTATGTTTTTTGTTTTGGATTTTCTGCTGGGGTTTTTGTAGAACTGGCTTCAATTAAATATAATCAAATGTATATGAATTTAAACACTAAGATTTTTATTGATCAAAGATGTATTAGTCAAAAATTACCAAAAGAGGTCGAAATTGATTTAAAAAATTTAGCTTACTTCAAAGACTTTCAAGATTTAGAAAAATTAAAAGATTTTAAAAAATAATGAAAAATAAATACGATTTAAAATATTACAGTAAAGAAAAAGCAGAAAAGAGAGACAAGTATTTTAAAAACAAGCCTCTTTTTTTTGAAAATGGTATTGACACAAATAAGATCTTTTTTGATTATATTCTGGATGAAATTAATAAAAATCCCAAAAAGAAATTATCAATGGTCGACTTAGGCACTGGCACCGGTTATGTTCCAAAAACATTATGCAAACTAACAAAAGCAAACTTAAATATTGTTGGAATTGATTTGTCAAAAGACATGATGGATTTGGCAAAACAAGAAAATCAAGACAAAAGAATTAATTACAAAACTGCTGATAATAATAAATTGCCGTTTAAAAATAATAGTTTTGATATTGTAACAAATAAACTATCAACACAATTTAGTGTTAAAGAAGTTTATAGAGTTTTAAAAAATAATGGAATCTTTGTTTTTAAAGAATATAGCAAGTTTAAAGGATTTAAAGAGATCAGCAAAATATTCAACAAGAGATTTAATAAAAGCAATAAAACATTTGATGATTATATCAAGGAAATTCAAAAACTCGATTGTAAAGAAGTAATTTTACAGAAGTTTCTGTTAAAAAGAGTTTATTCTTTAAAAGAAATAAAAGATATTTTTTCGATGGCAAATTTGATTGAAGATTTTAATAAAAAAGACATTGATAAAATTAAAAATAAATTATTGAAAAATAACAAAATCATAATTACTTCTGACCCATTTATAATATTTTTTAGAAAATGAAATGAAAAAAGTTGATATAATAATAATTGGAGCTGGGCCTGCAGGAATTTCAGCAGGTATTTATGCCAAAATGGATAATGCCAATTATATTTTAATTGAGAAAAATAAGCCATGTTGGTTTTTGGAAGAGTCTATAAACTCTCATTATTTTACAGATGGTTTTACCGGTATTAAAAATAAAACCACAGGTACTGATTTGCGAAAAATGCTAACGAATCATTACAAAAGACTGGGCGGTAAGTGCATTAAAGATACTGTTATCTCAATTAAAAAAATAAACGGTGGTTTTAATATTAAAACGAAAAAACAAGATTATATTTCTAAGGTAGTAATAATTACAAGCGGGACAAGTCCGAAAGATATTGATATACAAGGATTAAAAAAATTTAAAAATCAGATTCATCATTTCTGCACTATTGACGGAAAACAATATATTGGGAAAGATGTGGTTGTAATTGGAGGCAGAAATTCCGGTGCGGCTGCAGCAAGTTATCTCCATGACATTGGATGCAAGGTTTCACTGGTTGAGATTCAAGATAAGTTGCAATGCAAAGAAAAATATCAAGCAAAGCTTAAAAAAAGAGGTATTAAAATATACACATCTGCCATTACAAAAGAATTTGCTGGAAAAAATAGCAAGCTTGAAGAAATTTTAATTAATCAGAAAGGTAAAGACATAAAAATTCCTACTTCCGCCGTATTCTTATATATCGGCATTAAACCCGCAATTGATTTTTGCAATATTAAAATAGATACAAATTACGACGGATACTTGATTGTTAATTCCGAAAACCAAACATCATGTAAAGGAGTTTATGCCGCGGGCGACGTTACAACAAAATTAAAACAGGCCATAACTGCTTGCGGCGATGGCGCAAATGCATATTATCATGCTAATAAAATGCTTAGTGATTTAAATAATAATAAATTAAAATATGAAAGAAGATAAAATATCAGCAAAAGGATGGGATACCATTGCCAACGCCTATCAAAAAAGGTACCAAATTGAAGTTTCGCCAATTGTTTATTCTCCGCTAGGACCTACAGAAAACGAACTTAATCTTCTTGGCGTTAAAAAGAATCAAAAAATTATTGATATTGGAGCCGGAGGATGTCAAAAAGCAATTTATCTTGCTAAACACGGAGCAAAAGTTACTGCGTATGATATTTCTAAAAAACAACTTGATTATGGCAAGAAGCTAGCTACTAAGCATAAGGTATCTTTGGATTTTGTTCGAGGAGATTTCCAATCTTTAAAATTCCATTTTTCAAATAATCATTTTGATATTGCTTATTCCTTGTTTGCATTACAGTATAACAGAAATATTAAAGCTCTGAGAAAAACATTTTCTGAAATATATCAAATTTTAAAACCTAACGGGATTTTTGTCTTTAGCTTGGATCACCCATTTAAAAGTTTAGGATTTTGGGATGTAAAGAATAACCAATTTGTCGTTGATAATTATTTTGATGAAAAGGAACATAAATATGAATATTCATTTCCCGAATTAAAAACTTCGGGTAAATTTAGGGGTTCATTTTGGAGGCTTTCCAAAATGATAAATGCATTGATAGATTCCAAATTCAAGTTAGAAAAATTTTTAGAACCTGAGCCTATAAAGCGTAAAAGATATTTTGATAAATTTGGAATATCCTCGAGATATGGACTAAATAGCAAGCAAGATCCTTTTAATTTTAAAAATCTTAAAAGAATCCCTGGGGCTATAATCATAAAAGCAATTAAGCCAAAATAAATTGTGGAATATATAACATAAAAGTCTGATATACTAAAAGTGGGACTATTTAAAAGTTTTAAACAAGAAATAACACAAAAAATATGAGACAGATTCCTTTTTATCCCAACAAAAAAGATAATTTACATTGTTTTGGAGCCTGTATCAAAAGCGCTTTAAAATATTTTTTTCCAAAAAAAAATTATACATGGAAAGAAATTGATAAAATTACTCAAAAAGGTTTAGGATTATCTTGCTGGCCAATGGCAGGATTAGTTTATTTTGCCAAGCACGGTATAGAAGTTAAGGTAATTGATCCTTTTTCCTATCAAAAATTTGCCAAAGAAGGACTTGATTATCTTAAAAAACTTTGGGGCGAAAAAGAATTTAAAAAAGATTTTAATATTGATAAAAAAGATTTTTTACAAGCCGAAAAGAACGTTAAAGAGTTAGTAAAAAATCCTGCAATTAAAATCATAAAAAAAATAGCCACTTTTAAAGATTTAAAAGAAGCATTTAAGGATTATGATATAGTTATAGTTGGTGTTAATTTAAAATCTCTATATGGTCAAAATGTCCAAAAAGGATCAATATTTCATTATGTCATTATTTTAGATATTCAAAAAAACAATATTATTTTACATGATTCTGGTTTACCACCTCATAAAGCCGTTAAGATCAGCTTAAAAAATTTTAAAAAAGCTTTTTTGTATAATGAAAGAGTTTTTGCGCTAAGAAGAAAACCATAAAAAGTCAAACTAATTTCGGAATTCTAATATAATCCATATTAGAAACTAAATAATTTTTCCAAATTTGATATACTAAAAATAGAATTACTTTAAAAATAAAAGGAGGTTTTTATGTCTAGTTTTTGGAAAATCTTTATTGCTGTAATTGTTGCAATTTTAGTCGCCGGTGGCAGTGTTTTTGCTATTATGAATAATCAGAACAAAAATAACAAAGCTGATGATCAGACCCAAATTGATAATTTAAACAAACAATTATCTGATATTAGATCTCAATCATCAACAAACAATTCAACATCAGTAAATATTTTTACTGATCCTCAATTCAAATTTTCATTTGAAATGCCAAAAGATTATATTATCACTCGAGAATATGGTTGTGAAGGTGAATGTACTTCTTTATTAACCATCGCAAAAAAGTTTAATAATAATACTTTTGACGATTCTTATATAAAAATTACGTTTAATTCCAGCGGTGATACACTTGTTGGAATGCTTGAAAGCTATAAAAAACAATATAATGATATTTTGGAAGAGTCTGACGTTATTATTGGAGGAGCAAGTGCTAAAAAACTTGATATCGGAGGAATAGCAAGCGGATTTCGTTATTTTGCAGTTTCTGGAAAGTATAATATAGATATTAATCAGTATCCTGATGATACTGAAAATCAAAAAGTTATTGATTTAATAATCTCAACATTCAAATTTCCAAAATAAGTATCTATTGGGCTACAAAGTCTATATAAAGTCAAATTTCCTCCAGAATGAGACACTCCTTTTTTATACTGTCTCAAACTGTACCATTTAGCTTGAAAAGCTCTAAAAAATGATATAT
>CAYPSR010000040.1:0-7284 GCA_964413595.1 uncultured Candidatus Saccharibacteria bacterium | reverse complement strand
CTAAAGAATCTTTGGAAGCAGCTGACCCTGATCACGTAATTTCTGATATTGTTGAACTGGAGAAATTATTAAGTATGTAATAAATCAAGTTTGTTAACAAAAAGAGGTTGAGCCTATCAACCCATTTCAAAAACTTGAACTTTTAACTTATATCAATCCCAACGATTGTATATTGAATGATTCCCCACGGAATGAAACCAAATAGTTTTTTTATCTCTGAATTCAAAGATTATCCTATGTTTATCATTAATAGAAAAAGACCAAAAGCCATTCAAATCACCCTTTAGTTTGTGAGTATTTAAGCGTGAATCAAAAGAATCTTTTCTGAAGATTCTTTCTTTTTTTTCAGCAATCTGCTTAACTTTCAATGATAGTTTTTTGTATTCGCGAGCAAATTTACTGGAATAATAAATCTTCATTGCCTGAAAATTAACGCAGTTCTTTTAGGGAAACTAGCAGTTTACCGTTTCCCGACGCCAGCTCTTTTCGGCTTTGTGCTAATTCACTTATCAATCTTCCCTCCATTTTCATTCTTAATAAATCACGAAAAAACTCACTTTTAGTTGCAAAGTTTTCCTCTTTAACCATTTCGTTAACTTTTGAGGATAACTCTTCTGGCAGAGAAATGTTGATTACTTTTCTCATATTATTTTGTAATAAATTGTATTACAGTCATCTTATTTCATTTAGCCTACTGTGTCAAGAAAATTATTCTTTTTAAATAATAAATTTAATAAGGGCAGCAGCCACACTCAACTTTTATAGTTTCGCTTGATTTAAAACTTTCGCAGCCTTCTCCGCCGCCGGGCCAATAAATATCAGTTTTTTCATTGTTTTCAAAATAATAATTACTGATTTGGGGAGAATTATCTGCGCCTTCAATCTTTAAGCCTATTTGGTTATTTCCAAAACTACAATTCTCAACAATGGAATTTGAATTATTAAAATAAATTCCGACCCAATAACTATAATTAAAAGTTACGTTATTGAAATTAACTGTGGTTTCATCAACAATGACTTCTCCCTTGTTGTCGTGCCAGTTATTATAGCCACCTCCGTTAATTTCTATATTTTCTAATATAGAGTTTGAGCTTTGAGGGGAGAAGTATATTTTATCCCAGAAGCTTTGCCCTGGATAGGCGCCAAAAATAATTTTGTCATCGGAGATTCCCTGAGCTAAAAGAGTTCCATAAATATTTAAAGAGGATTCGTCTTTAAGGGTTATTGTCACGCCATGTTTTATTTCTAAAGTAATATCTTCGGCAATATTAAGAAACGCAGAAATTAAGTAGGGCAGTGTATTTTTTTCTAAAACAGCGTCTTCAATAATGGTTCCTGTCAGCGAAATAGCATCCCAAGAATTGTTTTTTCCTTGATTATTGCCGAAGACCGGAAGGAACTGTGCGCTGTTAGCAACGTAAATTGGCCAGTAATTATCTTCCAAATTATTATTTTTAATAAACGGACGTGACTCTGATTGAACATGAATCCCGTAATAATTATCTTTAATCAAAGAACAATTCTGAATGGTGGGACTTCCTTGTTCAATGTTAATGCCCATGGTTTGACCATCTTGCCCTGGACCAAGAAAGTCGGTGTTTTCAATCAGAGACATAGAGTTTGTTAGTCTGATGCCCTGATTATAATAGTTTTCTAAAATAGAATTCTTAAGATCAATGGAGCTATTTTCAACGAGAATGGCTGGATTGCTTTTCCAGGCAGAACCCATTGCATAGCTGATTTTTACCCAACTTAATTCTGAATTTATACTTGTTTCAGTGAAATAAAAGCCTTTCCAATAGCCTCCAACAGTCATGCCGCTAAAGATTATTTGATTATCTTCTGTACCAATAGCTTTTAGGGTGCCGGCAACATCTAAGCCATAATCATTAGATGAAAATTTGAGAGTACCTCCTGGTTCAATAATTAAAGTTTTGTTTTCAGGGACAGAAACAGGGCCTTTAATTTCATAGGGACTTCCAAGAAGGGTTAAAGTAATTTGATCAAATTCGTCAAATGGTAAATTATTAATAATTTCCGTAGAAGACTTTGATACGCTGTTTTTATTTCTTGGAGTGCCATTGATTGGATATTTTATTTCTTCTTTTTCAGCGCTTAAACCGTTTCTAGTAATTAAATTGTTGTTAGCCCAATTGAGCGGGTCATATCCGTTTAGCGTGGATTTAATTCTTTCCATTGAAATATAATTTGGGCTGGCCTCACCCTTTGGCCAATTACCATTTTCAACACAAATAGTTTGGTCTATCGCATTATCATATGGATCATAAAGAAATAAAACTTCACAATTGGGGTTGTTACCCAATCCATTTCCAAAAGGACTAACCAAATCAGCTGGCTCAGAAGTAGAATTATCATCAGTTCTCTCAATTAAATAAAAACTTTTAGCTAAAATAGAATTGGTTAAAATTAGCTCGGGTCCATCAGCATCCGAAGATTTTAATTTCCAATTTGTTAAATCAATATCTTCTTCGGTGTTGTTATGCAACTCAATCCATTCATCTGTACCGTTCGCTTTTGTTCCCATCCAGGCTATTTCGTTGATTACCACGGCAAGTTGAGAATAGGGTAATTCTATTGTCGTTGAAATCTCTTTTGACCATTCACTTACATTCTCTGCATTGTCCTTTGCTCTGATTTTAAAATGGTAGATATGACTTTCTTCGCCAGAAAACTGATAATTATCTTCTGAAAGAATTTGCCATTCGTCGGAATACTCTTCAGATTCCTCTCTGAAATTCAAATGATATTCATTAATGCCAGAAATTAAATCTTCTCCTGTCCAGTTAATGGTAAAAGTAGTTGAGTGATATTTGGGTTGTAAGTCGACAAAATTAACAATGGGCACCTGATTGTCTAAATTGATGGTGGCGCTGGTGGCTGAGCTAGTATTATCCATATTATCTTTTACCCAAAGATAAACAATTTTTTGACCGTTTTGTTCGGAGAGAACAAACTGTTGCGGTTTTTCGGTTTGCCAATTGATTTCTTCTTCGTAAACGTCTTCTTCGTTTTCTGACAAGAACCATCCTTGCGCTTCTTGATCGTTCTGAATGGTCAGTTTTATGGTTATTTCATTGGTATAATAATTAGAATTACTGCTTAAGTCGCTTAATGATAGAATGGGATTATCGATGCTGGTGTCAATTGTCCAAGAGTGCGTGGCGGGCGAATCGTCTTGGTTATTAGCGATGTCTGTGGCCCTGACATAGAAAATGTGATTTCCATTTGAAAGATATTCATAGATTATTGATTCAAAGCAATTTTTCCACTCCCCTTCGTCTATTTTGCACTCAAAAGTAGAATTATTTTCGTTAGAGGAAAAAGTAAATAAGGTAGTAGTTTCGGTAGTTAAGCTAAGTGGGGCATCATTAATAATTGTTTCGGGCGGAACAACGTCTTGGAATGTTTGATTTTCTTCCTTCGGAGTGGGAAATTGAAGTTCAAAATCTTGTTGATTGTCATCACTGTCTTGATAGGTTTGATTTTCTGAATTCCATTTTCTTCCTATGGTTTGTTCGTTGGATGGGTTTTGAGCAAAGGCAAGCCCTTCTGAAAAGGGATTAGTATGTTCTTGTCCCCAAGCCACAGCGTCAACAATATCTTTGTTTCTGTCTAAAAGCACAACACTGTTATTGGGAGCGATATAGGCAGAGCTGTATAGTTCAGCAGAAACGGTTTGGTGATAATTGTTTTGAGAAGTAGCCCAAAGCAGATAGCTTAAAGGAGGAATATTGGTTTCTTCTGGTAAAAGCCGGATGGAATATTCTGTACCAACCTGATTTTTCTTTTTAATCTGATAACTGCTGATGTCTACTGAATGATCTAAAGGATTGTAAAATTCAATAAAGTCCGTATTACCTTCTATTTGTATTTCACTGATTAAAACTTTTTCACAAGGCTTAGATGGTTCAGTGGTTGTGCCACCACCTCCTCCGCCGACATAAGGCGCAACATAACCATTGCTATTTGCGTCTTTGGGCGTACCTCCGATAATGCTGCTGGTTTGCCATAGAAAATCATTTTTTCTTTCTAGGGTTCTCTTGGAAACATTATCGCCCCCTGGCCATTCGGAGAAAACCTCTAATTCATCCTGAAGCTGACAATCAGAATTAAATAAATATATGGACTCGTTGGTGTTGTTAAGATTGCCGTTATAAATAGTGTCTGCAGTAATTTCTGGAAGAGTGTTATCATCGGTTCTTTCCAAAAGATAAAATCCAGTTTGCGGAATTCCAGTTTCTTCAAAAATGATTTTAATATTCTGGTTTTTATCTAGAAGTTGCCAGCCAGTTAAATCAATATAATAATTTGATATATTTTTTAACTCAATCCACTCATCATTAGAAGAAGAGGTGGTTCCCATCCAAGCTATTTCATTAAGAATGACCTTATTTCTTTCCGGAAAACTTCCTGGTGTTTTTTGACAAATTGCGGCTGGCGCTGATGATTCTTGTTGTTCTTTTTCTGATTCTTCTGTTTTCTCTTCGTTTTCAATTATTTTTTCTTGGTCTTTTTCTATGACGTCTTCAATAGAAGCTGTCTGGGTGCTTGCCAGATTTGTTATTTCTTGATTCATTATATCTATTTTTTCGCTGATATCATCTAAAATTTCTTGAACTTTATCTAAATTCCACTCTAATTTAGAGGCATTTTCCTGGGAATCAGTCTCTTTTTGTTCTGATTCTTTGATTTCAGTAGTAATTTCTTCAATAAAAGCTTCTTGTTTTTTTCTACTTTCTAAAAATTCTGTTATATCTGCTTTTTGAGTTTGTTTATCAAGGCTTAAATTTTGTGATTTACTCAACATGTCTATTATTTTGTCTTTTATGATTTCTACTAATTCGTAGGGGATAGGCAGTATTTTCTCTACAATGCTTTTTATAAGATTTTCTTTTAGTTGTTCAAAGAAAGTAGGTTGTTCTGCAATTGATAATTCTGGCACTGATTCGGGAAAGGTAATTTCTGAAGACAGCGTTTGATACCAAGTATAATAATCTTCTTGTTCATGATATAAAATTCTTCCGCTTATTTTAAAAACAAAAGGTTTTATATATTTATTGCCTTTGTTCTGCCAACTAGCAAAATCCCAACACCACGTATTTATACCCATTACATGAGCAGATGCTTTTTTTGGTTCTATATTTTCTGGAGAATAAAATTCAATAGCTAAATCAGTATAATTATTAATTCTTGGTTTATAGACTAAATTATAATAAAAGGTTGGATTTTGTTTATTGTGATTATATGATTCAAAAGGATAGTTCAGAGTACCAGTAGCTATTTTTACTTCGTTTTGCAAAAACCAATCCTTGAGGATGTTAATGTAGTATTTAAGATTTTCTTTATCAATTTTATCTAAAATGGCGCCCGCATCTGGGGCGCCAATTAAGAAATTAACTAAATGAGAGAGTTTTATTAATCCTTCTTTAGGCAGCTCATCTAAAATATAATTTAATTGTTTGTTTTGGATCGCACCTCTAATTAAAAATATAACAGCCTGTTTTTCAGGCTCATTAAATGTTTCAGAACTAGTTGAAGAAATCCAGTATTTCATCAATCCGTTCTGAGTTGCTGGGAATAATTTTAAAATATCTTGATCTGAAAGTTGAATTTCTTCTGCTAGGGTAATTTGGGGTAAAAACAAAATGAGTATCAAAAAAATAACTAAAAATAAATAAAATTCTTTTTTCATAAAGAATTTTTGACAAAAATCATTTAATTTTAACTGTTTTTAATAGGTCGTTAAACGATTCTGTGCATTTATTTTGATTTTCTTTGCTAGAATAAATTGTTAAGGAATAAATATTATCATTTACTGGAATGGCTATGCCTATATAATGACCGACTAGAGAAGAATCAAGGCTATTCTTAAGAGCCTCGTGCCCATCAATTTCAATGAATTCATAGATGTCTTCTGATTCTAACTCAAGATATTCTTTATGTTGAGACGCCTCTTTAATTTCATCAAGGGTCATTTTTTCCTTTAGAATACCAACTTCCACAAAACAGCCCCTTTGGGATTTAAAAATATTAGATTCTTTTTTACCATCAGTATCTTCAAACAACTCTGGACTCATTATCTCGACATATCCAATAAAATTTTTAAAATCAGTTAAGTTGCCTTTTGCAATAACTTTCAATTCTTTCCTGAAACGCCAGCCTTCTGGGACAATAACACTGAAATCTTTGTTTCTGCTTTCTATCATTTTTTGTCCAAGCGATTCAATAAGATAAAAGTCTGTTAGTCTTTCTAAATCTTTTCTAATTTGAAACTTCTTATAACTCTTCCAAAGAAAACTCCCTCCAATTATAAAAACAAGGACTAAAATAAAAACTAGAGCCAATTTTTTCTTAGACATGTTTTCTTATTTTACAAACACCAAGCAACCATGGCAACCCCTTGTTTCTGTGGATAACTTTTAAATACTAAAACAAATTTTTACTTGACATATTATTATTATTTTATATTATTAAGATATCAACGCCCCAGCCAGCCGCAAGGTCCGCTGGGGTTCAATTTTATGAACAATGTACTTTTTATAGATGGTCGTAATTTTATAGAAAAACTTAATTTAATCCTAAAGCTGGGGGGAGTAGGGGATGTTGATTTTTCTACTTACAACTTTAATGGTCTTATCGATAAAGTTTTAGATGGAATAAATATAGATCAAAAGATAGTCTATCTCGGAAAACTAATAGAACATTCTGATACTATTGAAAAGTCTAAAGAACTTATATTGAAACAAAGAAAATTAAAAACACATTTAGAAAAACAAGGATTTGAAGTTATTTTTGCTGGTAAGGTGAGAGGCAATTCAGAAGTTTGTCCAAAAGGACATAAAATGTTGGTATTTAGAGAAAAGGGTACAGATGTAAAAATCGCAGTGGATATGATTAGCTTAACTTATGATGGAGAACTGCAATTAGCAATAATTGGTAGTTCTGATTCTGATTTACAACCCGCTATTCAAAAATTAAGCGAAAGAGGCACAGAGATGATTTATCTTGGTTTTGAGAATAATCCTAATAAAGGATTAACCTATACCACAAATCGCACTATTCTTATTAGAAATTCAGAAGTTTTGGAATTTAGGGGTTTAACCTTAATTTGATCGTAACTTACAAATAGGCCTGGCCTATTTTTGATTTTATTGGTTGATAAACCGAGTTTATCAGATTAATATTGGCAGTTTTCTTGGCCATACTGGTATTTATCCACAAAAAGCCCATTCTGATCATATAGGTAAAGAGTATTGCATTCTC
>CAYPSR010000039.1:0-8176 GCA_964413595.1 uncultured Candidatus Saccharibacteria bacterium | reverse complement strand
AACCTTTGGTGGGGTAATACCCGCCGCGAGGGTTCGAATCCCTCACCTTCCGCCATCATTGGAAGCGTGCCAGAGTGGTTGAATGGGGCGGTCTTGAAAACCGTTAGGCCCGCAAGGGTCTCAGGGGTTCGAATCCTCTCGCTTCCGCCATGTTTTACATTAAACGAAATTGATTATTTTGCAAATAATTTAAATGATTTACTAAAATATGAGCACAAAAATTAAGATTATTTTAGATACAGATATAGGCAGCGAAATGACCGATGCAGCTACTTTAACTTTGGCCGCCATATCAAAGGAAGTTGAATTAATAGGTGTAACAACCGTAACCCACGATTCGATATTCCGAGCTTCTGTGGCTAAAAAATTCTTAGATTTGTTGAAGAAAAATAATATTCCCGTTTCGGCTGGTTTTGGCACAGGCGGAGAACATTTGTGGGAAAAAGAAGTTATTTTCCCCGAAGGATATCAACCTTCAAAAGAGTTAGATTCTAAACCTGCTTGGCGACTGATATTAAATTTAGCTAATCAAAATATAGGCAACGTAATTTTAGTAGGCATAGGTACAACTACAAATATAGCCAAAGCCCTTAAAAATGACCCTGAACTACCCAAAAAAATTAATCGACTCATTTTGATGGGTGGGATGATTGATCAACCAGTTGTTGATGGCAAAATTATACCAAGGGGTTTTGAATATAATTTTTGTAACGATTCGACATCAATAGAAAAAATAATCAAGTCGGGTTTTAATTTGACCCTAATTCCAGGTGATTTAACTTTTCAACAAAATGATCCTTGGACCGATGCGGAATTAGCTAAACTATCCACCGCAGAACATTCAGCCATTAAATTATTGGCGAAACTTAAAGATAAAAGTTTAATAGCAACGAAAGAAGGAATGCAAAAAGCCAATCTTCCCCTTGGATTTGCCAAACCTTGGATTAATGACGAGTTATTAATGGCATATATCATAAGACCGGAATTATTTAAAACGAGGGACATTTTTATCAAATGGGAATTGCCAGATAAATACCCAAGACTGATACCTTCCGAAAGCGGGTATCCCTTGAAATTGGTTTATGATACAAATTTTGTTGAAACGAGAAATTTTATATTAAATCGGTTTATAAATTTATAAATTAAGACAAGCCAAGGCAGAAAAAATTGGAATCGAAAAGCGAGGACGGACGGGCGAACTTCGTCCAAAAAACACTGCCATTTATATTATGAATATAGAAACTTCTACACAACCAAATCAACCAGAAATAACAGCTGATTTTGTTTTGTCTCAAATTCCTCAAGAATTAAGAACTACAACCGACGAAGAGTTAAAACGAAAACAAGCCGAACTTACAACTCTTCCCTATATGAGAGGTATTGACGCCGAAGTAATTTTATTAGAATCAGGGGAAGACCTAGGATTTCAAATGGCAAAAACCAATAAAATCGCCGGATCAATATCACCTGTATTTAAAGATTGGTCATCAGAAATAGAAAGCCGTAAAGGACGAGCAGTTGATGTTGCCAAGCGGTTGCTTAACCCAGGTGAATTTGGTATTGAACAAACATTCCATCTTCAAGAACCTATAAAAGCTATCAGGCTTAAAAAGATTGACGGACCAAATGGTCCAATATATTTTGTTGAAGATGGAACTCATCGAGTTTCAGGAGTCAAACTTTTACAAATGAAAAGCATTCCAGCCAGGGTTGAGGATATGACAAGTATTTCAAGCGTTGAAACTTCTGCCGGCGAACTAAAAAGAGAATGGCAACGAAGAATTAAAGCAGGATTAATCGATGGGGACATTTCTGAAAGACCCAATGGTTCAAAAACAACCTATTATTTGAAAATTAAAAATCAAGCTTTGCCTTGGATGTCACTTCCTGGTCCAACATTTACAAAATTCTGCCAAACTTACAAAAGGCTTTATCCTGATTTTCCTAATGGACTTAAAACACTTAAAGGTGTTGATATAACCTCACAAGATCTATCAAGCTCAGAAGCATTTGGTTATTTTATGTCCAAAGAGATCTCAAAAAACCGATAGTTTTTATTGTGGCTCTAATTCCTCTCCTGTTCATAAAAAATCTGAAATTTTATTCAGATCTTTCTTTCCACGGATTTCCCTTTTTAAGTCTTGCTTTCACAATGTTGCATACATTAGCAATAATACTCCTGGGCATTTTACTTCTTTGGCTGATTTCTTTAATCTTTAATCCTTGTTCATATAAACAAAACACAGCATAGTAAAAAGGATGAGATTTTTTTAAAAGTTGGGAAAATTCTATTGCTTTTGGATCATCCGCATATTTGCTAAACAATTTTAATTCATCCACATCTTTTAATAATCGTTGAGCTAATATCTCCTGATCGTCCTCAACGACTATACCCCCAATTTCCGGATCATAAGATAACAACCGATTTTTAATAAAGTCTCTTGCTCTATGAATTCTTGATTTAACAGCTGATTCAGTGATTTCAAGCGTAGCAGAAATTTCTTTATAAGACATTTTAAGCTCTTCATACATAATAAAACTTTTAAAATTGTCAAACATTTCCCGAGTGCATGATAAATATGCTAAATTAATAAAATCTTTAAGTTCTTCGCCAAGGAGCTGCTCCTCTGGACTAGTTTGTTTATTACAATCTAAAATATCTAAAAAACTCCTGTTACCATCACTGCCAAGGTCAAGATTATCATATGAAATATCTGACCCAGTTAACCTTACGGACTGAGTTTTTACATGGTTAATAAAAATTCCAAAAAACCAAGTTGTTGTTTTACATTCCCCCCTAAAACCAGACCAAGCCTCAATCCCTCTTAAAATTGATTCCAAAACTCTATCCAGGTAGTCATCTTCGCATGATTCGGGGAAAAAAGCATTAAATATTTTATGACCCCTTGTATAAACATATTCGTAAACCGCCACCATATCTTCATCAGATATCATTGGACACTCAGTGAACGATTGATCTAAATTGTTAAAAATGACTTCTTGATTTTCTTTCATGGTTTTCAAAAATTAGGAATATTTATTAAAATTTGTATTGAGTGTTCTTACATTATATGATAAAATGTAAGAGATTAAAAGGAGAGGTAATGTCCTCAAAAAAAACATCACAATTTATTGCTGGATTGATTTTAATTATTGCTATCATAATTGCGATTTTTGTATATTCGAAATTTAAATCAAATAATAATGAAAGTCAAAATACACAAAATCCAACTGATACAACTCAAAGTTCTGAAAGCAATTCTACAAATACCAACACAACACCTTCTAAATCTCAACAGGCTACAATCCAAACCGATATTGACATGGCTAAAAAGTATTATTCTCAAAACAACCCCCAAAAAGCACTCGATTATTACCTGCTTGCAATTGGCCTTGATTCAAATAGTGTTGAAGCAAGTCATGGCGCGGCAAATTGCTATAGAGACTTAAAAAACAACACTAAATCAATTGAATATTATGACAAAACAATAAAGCTGGATAAAAAGCAGATTTCAGCTTACATAAGTCTATCAAATATATACAAAAGTCAAGGAAATGCAACAAAAGCCAAAGATATTTTGAACCAAGGGCTGAAAGTTAATCCAGAAAACCAAGATCTTCAAAACTCTTTGGACATAATAGACATAACTGGAACCAATGCTGAATAAAAAAATCCACAATATTTTTCTCATTAGTGCAACATTTTTGATGATGTTGTTTTTTATATTTGGGCTGATAAACCCTGCAAAAGCCGCAACTTTTAATCCAAATAATCTAATCACTGATTCTGCCTTTACAAATAAAAACTCAATGTCTCCGGCTGAAATTGAAAATTATTTTCGAGTAAAAGGAAGCTACTTTTATAATTATACAGTTCCTGAATATGTTTCAGTTCCCTATCCTTATAGAGATGGAAGCGGAAATCCTGCCTGGGGATCAGTTAATGTACGTCAAATTAATGCCGGAAATGGTCAAACCGCAACCCTATACAGTAAAAAGCTTTCACAGTTAATATGGGACGAGAGTCAGGCCCACAACATTAATCCGCAAGTAATAATAGTGTTAATGCAAAGAGAATCTTCTTCTATAACTCAAAATAATATTTCAAACACTCGCAAAGCTTGGCCGATTTTTTATGGTTTTAATGAAACAATGGCAAGTTTTCAATACGACCAGGCGACATCTCGGGCCAGAGCAGTTTCATATGGTGGAGCCGGTCAACAAATTGCCAGGGCCACGCTATGGCTAAAATTATATTATGATGACGCCAATTTAAATCCATTTTCAATCGATGGACAAACAATTACACCGCTATCTAAGGCAACAAGAATTTTATATATTTATACTCCTCATATTTATAATGGAAACTATAATTTCTGGAATTATATGAATGCTTGGTTTGCTGGTGGCTTGCCCTTGTCTTCTTCCCCTGCCAATTACCACTTCGCCCCAATCCCAGAGACAAGCTTAAAAAAATATCAAATTGGCGAAGTTTGGAAATATTATTTAATTTATAATGAAAAGAGATATTTTCTGGGATCAGTTGGCTCAAACACCTCAAATTATGGCTATCCAGCCAGAACAGCAGTTGTAATGACTCAAGAACAATATGCTTCATATGAAGATGGCGCAGGTATGGGTATCGAGCATTATGTAAGAAATTCAGCTGGCGATAATTATCTTGTTGTCGGAGGTTTAAAATATAAAGTATATCCGACAGATTGTTTTAAACAAAGGTGGGGATTTGATAAACTGAGTCCGGCAACCTTGCCATTAGAGTTATTAAATGCAATTCCCGATGCTCCCACAACATATTTAACTGGATATGCCAGAGGTCATATTTATCTTTCGCGATATTATATAGACCTTGGAGGTCAAAAGTATAAAATCTATAACAATTCTGTTTTCCGTGCCAGATGGGGTTTTAAAACGTCCGACATGATTGTTTTGCCTGAATATTTTTTAAAACAAATGAACTCACGCGGATACCTGTCTGGGCTGGTCAAAAATGTCAGTAACTCTCAAGTTTATTACATTGATTTAGGAAAAAAATATCCAATATATAAAACATCTTCTTTTTGGAATAGATGGGGTTTTAACAAGTCTGACGTTGTTACAATTTCTAATATGCAACTGAAAAGTATTCCAACCACAAAATGGCTTACTGGACTAGTTAAAGCAATAAATAATGGGCAGCTTTATTATATAAATAATCATGGGAAAAAATATAAAGTAGCGCCAGGACTTACAACTTGGTACAAATATCATTTTTCCATTGATGATATTTCAAAAATTTCAGCAAGCCAGCTGGGATACATGAGATATGCCGGCACCATAAGGTAAAAACTATCTTTGAAGAAATGACTCATCTAAATTTTAAAAAAGCGGTTTTTTATGGTCTATTGTTTGTTTTTGCGATTTTGTGTCCTATTTTTGTTTTTGGCGCTGATAATAATCAAGTTGTTTATGTAAAATTTAAAAAGCCATCAACAAAAAATGAATTTTTAAAAAATAATCCAAAAGCCCAGGCCTCAAAAATAAAAAATCTGGTAAGATATAAACCAAGCAACTTTCTAGATAGTAAAATATTTGCTTTAAAAACTAAAAACAAAGACATTGAATATAGCGAAGCTGTTGAAATGGTAAAACCTTTTGAGTCCCCAAATGATACTTATTTTAACAGTGCGTGGTATTTTTCTAAAATAGATGCTATTAGATCCTGGAATGTTAGCAAAGGTTCGGCCAATCACACTATTGCAGTAATAGATACAGGGGTTCAGCTAAATCATCCTGATCTAGATTCAAAAATCTGGACGAATTCAGATGAAATTGCGGGAAATCTCATTGATGACGACGGAAATGGTTATATAGATGATGTAAATGGTTATGATTTTGCTGACAACGATGCTAACCCAAGCCCTGATTTAACTAACTCTCAATATGCTCACGGTACAAAAGTTTCTGGAGTAGCAGCAGCAGAAACAAATAATGGCCAAGGTGTTGCCGGTATTTCATGGTATGCAAAGATAATGCCTCTAAAAGTTTTTGAGAGTGGACAACCCGGAGGAACTGAAATTGGAGCCTATCCAGACGATATAGCGCTTGCGATTAGATATGCTACTGATAATAGCGCGAAAATAGTAAATATATCTTTAGGAACATACTCAAACGTAACAGAGATATCAAATGCAGTTGATTATGCTTATTCCCGTGGTGTGGTTTTAGTAGCGGCTGCAGGAAATGATAATAGAAACTATGTATCTTATCCAGCAAGATATTCAAAGGTAATAAGCGTAGGATCAATTAATTCATCTGGAAAAAAAGCATTATTTTCCAATTATGGCACAGGGCTAGATCTTTTTGCGCCAGGAGAAGGAATTTATACTACCACGACAAGTTCAAATTATACTGTTTCAAGTGGAACCTCTTTTTCCTCGCCAATTGTTTCAGGCAAAATTTCTGTACTATTAAATAATCAGACAAACCTAACTTACTCACAAATAAAAGCCAAACTAACATCTTTAGGAAACCCTGTCTCCTGTTATTCCAATAAAAGGTTAAATCTGTACAAAGTGGTGAAAATTAAGCTTGTAAAATCTTATACTTCTAGCCCTTATTTTATTGACGGTTGGAAAAAATATAGGATGTGGGATTCTACAACTTCTTATCAAAGATTTGGCCTATCAACTTCTATGATCGAAACTATAAGTGAGGCTAATTTAAATCTTTATGCTTATTCGGGTTATTTGTCAGGCTTATGGAAAGAAAGCAATGGCAATCTTTATTTTATAGATCGATCCAAAAAATTTAGTGTTTACAAGACTTCAACCTTTTTTGACAGGTGGGGCTTTAGAAATTCAGATATCAGAAATATTTCCGATAGTTTATTGGCATTATATCCAACCGACAAACATCTGACAGGAATCGTGAAAAGCGAAAATTCTTCTACAATCTATTATGTTGATAAAGGCCAGAAAAAATATCCTGTTTCACAAAATGATATTTTTTGGGGAAGATGGGGATTTAATAGAGAAGATGTAACCACGCTTTCGAGTCGACAATTAGCCTCTATGAAAACAGAAAAATATTTGTCCGGGCTAGTAAAAGGCGAAAGTAGTTCTCAAATATATTATATTGACTTATATGGTAAAAAATTTAATGTTCCAGATAATGCTGATTTTTGGACAAACTGGGGGTTTAGTTATGGTGACATTGTTACTATTTCTGACAAGCAAATTGATTTTATTACTTACGCCGGCCAACTTCAAAACGTTGTTCGCGGGGATGTGGTAGGATTATATTGCAAAATGTCAAACGGAAAATGTCCTATATACTCCCCTCAGGGCGAAATAACAACCACAATTTCCCAAGGGCAATTTAATTTTTTGGAAAGATAAATATCAAAAATAAATGACATAAACGGAAGAAAGAATATCAAATCAATGTCGAAACCAGAATGTCAAATAATTGAATTAAGACAAGAGAAATTTGTCATTCAAAAATTCTTAATTAGGCATTTTTTCTTAATTCAGACTTTTTAATTTATCATTTTAAAATTACCTTTGCTTTTGCCTTAAAATTATAGTATAATTTCAGTTATGAAAAAGAAGCGCAAAAATACAAAAAAAATATTTAGAATCAATAAAAAAGACATAAAAATTGTGATTCCAATTTATAATGAAGCAAAAGCAATCGGTGGACTTTTAGACGAGCTGACAAAATTGGGCTGGGCAAATTCTGTAATTTGTGTCGATGATCATTCAACTGATAATTCTCGCGATATTATTTTAAATTATCCAGTTTATTATATGAGACTAATTATAAACCGCGGACAAGGCGGAGCTATTAGAACTGGCAATGAAGCAGCACTTAAAATGGGAGCCAAAATAATTGTTCATATGGATGGCGATCATCAACACAAACCAACTGAACTTCCAAATTTAATTAAGCCAATGCTTAGCAAAAAATATGATATTGCTCTTGGATCAAGATTAAAAGACAGGCGTAATATGCCAATAAAAAGAAGGGTTGCAAATACCATTGGTAATATTATAACTAGAATATTATTTGGCTTATCAGTTTCTGATTCACAATCTGGATATCGCGCAATGTCGGCAAGCGCAGCAAAAAAAATTAGACTTAATGTTCTTCATTCAAGTTCTTCTGTTAATTTTTA
>CAYPSR010000038.1:0-8294 GCA_964413595.1 uncultured Candidatus Saccharibacteria bacterium | reverse complement strand
GTTCTTAAAACAAATTTTAAATACGATATTTTTTCTGGCAGAATAAAACGGGCTAAGAACATTAGCGCCAGGATTGAGATTAAAAGAATAGAGTGTTTTTTGTTGATTTTCTTTAGCATTGGAATTCTTTATTCTATCATAGACTGATGATTTTTACTTGTTTTGGTTAAATTGACGAGGGAATGGTTTTAACATAGAGTGAAATTATGAATTGGTGTTTTGCAAAAATTAATAATAGGTTGGGTGAGATATACTTTGAAAAGAAAAAATCAGGTCAAATTAAGTTTTTGGGCCACTGTTATATTAAAAAGGAAGACTTGAAAACCAGAGAAGAACGGAATGATCTGAAGGAAGATGTTAAAAAATTCAAGATTATTTATAGGAATAAAAAATACAAGATTGTTTGAATTAACTGTTATTTTACAGTTCTGTTTTACAAAGACTAGAGAGGGAGTTTATTAGATTTTTTAATTTGAGAAATTATTAAGAGTTATGAAAAAGAAAAAAGATAAAAAACAAATAGTAATTTTTCAGGCCAAGTCAGGGGCTATTAAGTTGCGTGGTGATTGGGAAAAAGAAACAATTTTGGCAAATCTTGATCAGATAGCTGATCTTTTTGGCGTTCAAAAAGCGGCAATCTCTAAGCATCTTAAAAATATCTTTGAATCGGGAGAGCTTTCTGAAATAGCAACTGTTTCCAAAATGGAACAGGTTCAAATAGAAGGTGGGCGCTGGTAACGCAATTATTGAAATAGTTATTAAGAACAAAACTTGGTTTAGCCAAGTTTTCAAGTTAAAGAAAATCGCCAAAGAGGCGGTTTTTGTTCTTGTGCTAAGCCTGGCTTAGCACAACTTATCATCAAGGACACTTGTTGCTTAACCTGGTTAAGCAACAATTAGGCTAAGCATAACTTCATGCTGATATATAGAATTTGGTTAAATTGACGGGGGAATGGTTTTAACATAGAGTGAAATAATAATAATCATCACCTTGAACTTGGTTTAATGAAAAATTGATGATAGAAATTTAGCAAGATTACCGGAATATGAGTGTATTGTATTCTATTTGATGATTCAATAAAGCAAAAGTATGTCAATTTTTTTAAAAAAATATTTAGCCGAAAAAATTACCATTCAAAAAATGGGAGGGTCCTTGACTCGTTTATCTTCGGTTTTAGCAAAATCAACAATCGATCTTAATCCATATCAAATCCATGCTGCTCTTTATGCTTTTAATAGTCCTCTTTCTCGTGGTGCTATTTTAGCTGACGAAGTCGGTTTAGGTAAAACAATAGAAGCAGGAATAATTGTCTCTCAATTATGGGCAGAAGGAAAAAGAAGAATTTTAATCATGGTACCAGCATCATTGCGAACACAATGGCAAGGTGAATTATCGGAAAAATTTGGTTTAGAATCAGAAATTTGGGATAGCCCTTCATTTAATAAAAAAGTCAGCAGTGGCGAGGGGATACCGTTTACTTATGATGGAATCTTTATCGTTTCTTATCATTTTGTTTACTCTCACCTTGGTTTGATTGAAAAACAACCATGGAATATTGTAATTATTGACGAGGCGCATCGCTTCAGAAGGGTTTTTAGGGGCCGAGATGCATCGAAGATGGCGTACGATATTCGCAAAGTCATTAAAGATAAACCAAAGGTTTTATTAACCGCAACACCTCTTCAAAATAGTCTCGAAGAGTTATATGGCATCGTCAGCTTTATAGATGATAAACTTCTTGGTTCTTTTTATAGTTTTAAAACGAAATTTATACAACCGATTAAAAATCAACCAGAATTTATTAAATCAAAGTTAGAAGAATTACAAAAAATAATTCGTGGAGAAGAAAAAGATATCGCATTGTCAATTTCGGGAATAATTACTCGAACATTAAGAAAACAAGTGAGAGAATATGTAGATTTTAGAGATCGAACATCAATAACTTTTAATTTTGACCCAACCACAGAAGAAACTGAATTATACGAAAAAGTTTCAGCTTATTTACAACGATCCGACATTGCCGCAATTGCAACAACGCAGAGAAATTTAATGATTTTAGTTTATAGAAAACTATTGGCTAGTTCTTCATTTGCTATTGCTGGTACTCTTAAAAAGCTAAGTGAAAATCTCAAAACAGAGCTTGAATTACGAAAAAACGAATTATTGGTTAAAAATTTAAATACAGAATCTATTATTGATGATGAATTGGAAGAGGATTTTGACGAATTAGAGCTAGAAGAAACGGAACAAAGACAAAAAAAAGAAAAACCAAGAGTTAATTCTATTTTTAGCAATGAATATCTAGAAAAAGAAATAAAGGAGTTAGACGAATATTACAATTTGGCAATAAAAATTAAAGAAAACACCAAGGGTATAGCTCTTATCAGAGCGCTTACTAGTCTTTTTAAACAAGCAAGAGAAAATAAATGGCCAGAGAAGGCAATAGTGTTTACCGAATCAACTCGCACCCAAAATTATTTAGCGCATCTTTTAAACGATGCAAAAATTTCATTCACTGAATTTAATGGTTCAAATAATTCTTCGCATGTAAAACAGATTTTTGAAAAATGGAAAAAAGATTTTCCGGAAGCAGCCATTCAGGGTTCTGCCAATGCAAATGTACGGCAAGCTTTAATTCATGATTTTAGGAAAAATAAACAAGTTTTTCTTACGACTGAAGCTGGCGCAGAGGGTTTAAACCTGCAATTTTGTAATATCGTTATTAATTACGATTTGCCATGGAATCCACAAAGAGTGGAGCAGAGAATTGGACGTTGTCATCGTTATGGTCAAAAATATCAAGTTGTTGTTGCTAATTTTCTTAATATGAAAAATTATGCAGATAAACGGGTGTTAGAATTATTACAGGAGAAACTTCATTTATTTAATGGTTTATTCGGGAGTTCTGACGAAGTTTTAGGGGCTTTAGAGTCGGGATTAGATTTTCAGAAAAAAATACTTGAGATATATCAAAGCTGTAGTACACCAGAAGAATATGAAAAAGCATTTGTTGAACTTCAAGAAAGTTTGAAAGATATTATTTCTCAAACAGCTTTACAATATAGGAATCTCTTATTAGAAAATACTGACCAATCTGTTATCGCTTTGTTTAAAAAAATAAAAGTTGAAACAGGTCAAGTTATTTCAGATTTTGATAAAGATCTTTTATCTATTTGTAAATTAACATTAGGTAATAAACTAAAGTTCACTGGCCATGAATTTATCTATACTATAGATGGATATGAATTTCCTGTTGCTTTTAAAGAACTTCGAGATGATGAAGAAGGTAAAATTTCCCGCGCCCATAAAGATCATCCAGTCATTAGTAAAATTATTGATGATAATTTGAAATTACAAACTAACCCAATACCTTCTTTGGTTTTTAAGCTTTCAAAACATGTTAGTAAAATATCTCGATTAAGCGATGCTAAAGGAAAAAACGGTTTTATATTTCTTTGGAAGTTAAAGATTATTGGAGTTGAAACAGAAGAAATCTTAGTGCCTCTTGTATTTATTGAAAAAATAAAAGGAAAATTTGATATTTTAGATATTGCTGTTGCAAATGAATTGCTTGGCGTGGAGAGTGAAAGCATCTCTACCGTGTTTGATAATTCATTGATTAGCAAAGAGTTGTTATTAGAAACTTGGAAAAAATGGAAGAAGCCAGTTATAGAGAAATATCAAAAGAGAAATGAGCGTCTTTTTGATCGCGAAATTGAGAGAATAAGTCGTTATTATAATGATTACGCCTTGAAGACGCAGGATAAAATTAATAAATACGAAGAAGAAAAGAGAGAAATTATTCGCAAAAAAGATAATTCTTCAGATTTTACCGATCGCGAAAAATATCGTAAAAGAATGCAAGATATTGATATTCAATTGGGCAGATTAAATATGAAAGCATATAAAGAAAGAGCGGAAGGAGAAAAAAAGAGAGAAAAAGAACAAAAAGAATTGAGGAATAAACTGGATTTAAAATTTCAAGAAGAAATGATAGCAATAACACATTTTACTATTCAGTAATATGGCGAAGGAAATTAAGCAAAAAAGGCAGGATTTAGGAATTTTTTATACCGATCAGAGGATTGTCGATTTTATTTTTGGTATTCTAAAAATCTGGAAAGATAAAGAGGAGCAAGAGTTTGGCCGTTGGGAATCAAAAAGACATTATCCATCAGTTATTGATCCGTCTGTTGGTGAGGGAGTATTTTTAAAGGCGGCAATAAAAACAAGATTTACCAAAACGGATTATATTTTTGGATTAGACATTGACGACGAAGCGGTTAAAAAATGGAAACAAATTAATTTGTTAAAAGAATTCGGCGGTAAGGAAAATGATTTAGAAGCACATTTTTTTCATCAGAATGGATTAGATAGAATTCATTGGGAACAGCATAAAAATAAATATAAGCATAAATTAAAACAGAAAGACATAAATATTCAACAATTCGACGCAGTTGTTGGAAATCCTCCATATGGTGGAGTTGGTCTTGGAGAAACAGAATTAACAGACAATTTAATAGTGCAATTGGCTAATTTTAAGATTTTACCAGAAAAAGTAAAAGATAACTTTGGTTTAATTATTTCTCAAAAAAGTTTGTTTAATACTAGAAAAGAAATTGCAATAAAAATACAGACAAGGCAGCAAATTAGATCTTTTCCGATTGAAATTTTATTTCTCGAACGTTTCGTTCAATTAGCTAAACCTGGTGGTTGGATTGCGATTATTATCCCAGATGGTATTTTATCTAATTCTAATTCTCATTATGTGAGGGAATTTGTTAGTAAAAAAGCAAGAGTAGAAGCGATTATTTCTTTGCCTCGAGACGCTTTTAAAAATGTTGGCACTTCTGCTAAAACAAGCATTTTATTTTTACAAAAATATAAAGACCAAGAAGGAGAGCGAGACTTAAACTATCCGGTTTTTCTTGTTTCAACTGAATCTCTTGAGGAAAAATATTTAAATAATATAAAAGATCAGTACAATAAATTTTATAAATAAAAATATGAGCAAGAAAAATTTAGTTCAAATAACAACAGATGAAAAGGGTCGGGAGATTGTGATGGCAAGAGTTGATAAAACGTTGGAAGAAACAATGGAAGAAAAACCCGCTAGTAGGTGGGATCCTAAATATTGGCATCCTCAGTATGATAAGCTATACAAATATATTTGTAGTCACAGTTATAATGATCTTGGTCGCTTTATTGAAGTTATAACTGATGGCAACAGGGGTGAAAGGTCTTTTTCAAAAAAGAAAGAAAAGGTCGTGTATGTTCAAGCAACCAATATGGTAGACACTGGCTTAGATTTCTCACACAGTGCCAATTATATTAAAAGGGGAAGTTGGCTTGACCCCGAGAGGAGCAGAGTTAAAGAAAATGATATTTTGTTAGGAGAAAGAGGTGTAGCTTCAACAGGAAGGGTGGTAGTAATTTATAAAAATGTGGGGCTAATGAATATTAGTCAAATTATTGCTTTGATTAGATTAAAAGAAATAAATCCTTTTTATATCGGTATTTTTTTAAAAAGTCTTTTTGGGCAAGGTCAGATTCAGCGGTTGCAATCGGGAATTGGCCCAGCAAAGTTAGTTTTCGACGAAATTAAAGCAATAAAAATTCCAATTCTTCCTGATATGGTTCAAAAAAACATTGAATCCGAATATAAAAAAATGTCTAGATATCACGATAAAGCAATAGAAGCTAAGAAAAATAACAATGAGGTAGAATATAAAAAGAATATAGAGATCGCCGAAAAAATGTTAAAAGATTTAATCGCTAAAACCGAAGCTGTTATTCGTGGAGAAAGAAAAGATGTAATTTAATTTTTATGTCCGAAAAGAGGTCAGAAAATTCTTATATTAATAATGATATTTTGCCATCCCTAGCAAGAGATTTTGACTATCCGATTCACGATGCAGAAAGAGTGAGAATTAACGATATTCCAATTTTTAGGCCAAGCGGCGGTCGTGCTGGTTCCATTGATATTGTTTATTATCACAACGATGTGCCAATGCTTTTAGTAGAAGCAAAAACTAAAAACAAGAGTCATGAAAAAGCGCTTAATCAGGCATTGAGATATTTGCGTGATTTTCCAGTTGATAAAAAAGAATATTCAATTAACGGCAATTTTCCAAAATTTATTGCTACTACAGTTGAAAAAACCATAAAATTTTATAAATGGAAAATAGATCATAATAAACAAATTCCAGATTTTAAAACAGAGGAAATCGATATTATTCCATTTAAAGAATTATTAAAATATTATGGCCTATCAGAGGGCTATAAGCCAAGAATTTTAGAATCACAGAATTTTAAAATTGATTTTTTTGACGAATTAACTGCTATTTTTAAATATCATAAAAAAGAGAGGAAAATAACAAAAGATATTATCAAGGAGGTTGTTTATCAAATTTATAATTATCTATTAAATACACAAAAATACACTGGTAATTATCCATACACGGAATTAGACCTGCAAGGAGAGAAGGCAATTCGTGATTTATTTAAACGGTATGACCTTATTGGTTCGCTTGGGCCAGAAATTGCTGAAGAATTCCGTATAGAAATTCTAAGATCTTTCCAGGGAGCCAAGTTCAGTCAATATTTAACTGAAAAATGTGTTATTGATTTTGTTTTTGGATTAATCGGTAAGTTGAATAAAAATACAAAAATTTTAGATTTTGAATGCGGTAGTGGAGGATTTTTAGCAACAGCAGTAGCCCAAAGTAATTTAGAGTTAGAGAATGTTACGGGGATTGATATTGATGATTTACCTTATATTATTGCTAAAACATATTTTGCTTTGTATTTCAAAAAAACCGGCGAGGAATTAAAATTAGTTTCTATTAAAAAAGATAATGGCTTATTTTATCACGGTAAAAATTGGGATTTAATTGTGAGTAATCCAGCCGGGAGTAGTAAATATGAACATGGCGATGAAAATAAAATTTTTGAAAATTTAAGTAATGATTTGAATAATGACGGTAAAAAGGATAAAATTTCTGAATATAATTTATCAATTCAACAAACGATTCAATCAACTCGTGTTGGTGGGAAAATTTGTTTAATACTACCCGAGGGAGTGTTCTCAAATTCTCAAGATGAATTTTTGCGAAAATATATTGCTAAGTATTGTAAAATATTAGCAATAATTAGTTTGCCTCCGGGGTCTTTCAAAAGAGGAACAAGTGTAAAGAGTCCTAAAAGGGGTTCGCAGTCTGCTTCAATGAAAATGTCTGTTTTGTATGCAGAGAAAATCAGAAATGTTAAAAAAGGTGAGGATTTAAGAATTGATATAAAGTATTTGAGCTATCCAATATTCTTAGCACATATTGACAAGGCTGGATCTATGTCGGGTGAAATCGGCGAATGGCTTAAAGAAAGATTAGATGTTGTTTTAGAGCAATGGCGAGAATGGCGAAATAAAGCCGAGTTAAAAAATATAGAAAAAATTACTATTAAATTTAATAAAGACATAAAGATAAAAGAGCGACAAAAGTTATTATTTAACAAAGTTAAAATTAATAAGGCAAAGACGAAAAAAGAGAAAAAGATAAAATTAAAAAAACAAAAATCAGAAACGAAAATTAATAAACATTTGGAAGATTTATTAAATTAAAAAACCTTAATAATAATTAATTTTTAAGTATGTTGTGCGATAAATAAAATCATAGAAAATGAAATTATTTTACTCAATTATTATATTAATATTATCTACTATTGGTCTTCAGAAACTTGTTGCATGTGTGGTTGGTCGGCTTAATAAGAAAATAAAAGGATCCTTTAAGAGGCTAAAAAAATATATTTCTGACAGCAAAACTAATATCGAAGAATTAAAGATATCTGGAGAGAAATTTAAAGAGGAAATCGGAAATTTCCTATTATTGGAAAAGAAAAAAGAAGAATTAGGCATTATTACTTGCATTATTGGTTGGCTTGAAATACTGTTATTCGTATTTTTAACCATAGCTTTGGTTAAAATTGATAATATTTTATTTGTAGAAAAATTCAAAATTTTATCAACAATCATTATGGGATGGATAGCGCTAAAAATATTTGGTAATTATTATCAATGGTCTGGAACTATCTTGGGGAGATCTACATTTTATATTTTTTTAATAGGAACTATCATTAATATATTAGGCGCTATATTAATTGGTTTTAGCGTAGCATATTCGTTTTTTTGAGGAATTTATATATCAACGAAAATAGTGTCAACTCTATTTTTAAAAATAAAATTAATTAAGAAATAAAATTATGGATACAGATAAAAGATATCTAATAAGTATAATAA
>CAYPSR010000037.1:0-8726 GCA_964413595.1 uncultured Candidatus Saccharibacteria bacterium | reverse complement strand
GGATTCGAACCAAGATTGACGGCTTCAAAGGCCGCTGTCCTACCATTAGACGATCTCGGAATAATTATATAAAAGATGTCATAGCTATTTTATCAAAATTTTCTTGAAAATCCAACTATAAAAAGATATAATTAGATTTATGAATAATAAACCAAAGCTTTCAACAATTAATATGCTTTATGCAAATCTGCAATATGCAGAAATTCCTCAAGCAAAAATTCCCGAGGTTATTGAAAAATCGTATAGACCAATTTTCAGTAATCTGTTAAGGCGAAAAAACACAAAGATACTTTTGGGAATCACTGGCTGGACAGCCGAGTATTTAAATAAAAACCATAAAGATATCTTGGGATTAATCAAAAAATGTATTAATTCTGGAACCGTGCAAATTATGGGCGGAACTTATACAAATTCAGTTTTACCAATTGTTCCAAAATCAAGTCAGAAAAAACAAATTGAAACTCACAAAAAAATTATCAAAAGATTATTTAAAGTTGAACCAATTGGATTTTGCCTGTCTGAAATGGCATGGGATCCAAGCTTATCTTCAGTACTAGACGAATTCGGATATAGCTGGGCTCTTATTCCATATCACCTGATGCAATTTTCTAAAAGAGCAAACGAAAAATCACCATATAAAGAAAAGAAGTGGAGATACTCGGGAGAAATTGGGTCTAGAATTTTAGATAAGCCGATTTTTTACAAACTATTTTCACTTTATCCACTTTATAAAAGTTTTAAACGCGAACTTTATGTTTTTAATCATAATCCTTTTAAAATTGATGGAGTAAATGACAAGGTGGTTGGAATTCCAAATAATCGTTCTTGGACTGCATACATTAATTTAGTAATGGCCGGAAAAGGCTTGCAAACTTGGGCGAGTTTAAAAGCAAGATTAAGCAAACAATCAAAAAGAGGTCAAGGTTTATTTGTTCCTTATTTCGCTGATATTGAAAATATTGGATTTGATGGCGGAAATAGTCCATTAAATATTAAAGTTGAAAGATTCTTTAAGTTTTTGGACTTACTTGAAAAAATGAATTTTAAATATACCTGGCCACAAGAATATCTAAAAAATAATAAAATAGACCAAAAAATATACGTTAAGGCTGGCTCTGGCGAGCCTTCTGCAACCTTAGATATTTGGACTGAAGATCCAGACAATAAGGTTTTAAATTCATTATGCAATCAAGTCAGAGATAAAATTTCGCATGTTAAGGAGGGGGCTAAAAAAGAAAAAGCCTGGAATCTGTTGATGCTAGCTGAAAATTGTGATGGTAGGGGCTGGAATCCAGTATCAGAAAAACGAATTCAGTGTTTTCAATACGCTGAAAAAGCTTTAAAAGTTTTAGAATAATAACCGCAAAATGTTTTATTTACCATTCTGATTCTTATGAAGATAGCGCTATAGCTGTATCTTTATAAATTAAAACTTTTTATTATTATTTCTTGATTTGGAATTTTATCCGTATTCATATATATCACAAACGGTTGTATGCCAATATTTTGACAAATAATTGCAATTTCTTCTTTGCACTCCCAAGGCAAAACCCAAAGACTTTTTTGAATTTGTTTAAAACTTAAATTTCTTAAAACAAACCTAAAATAATCTCGTTCTCTTTTTTTAGATTCAGGGATATCATAACAAACAAGATGCCAAACACTGTCCCATTCTTTAGGTCTTTTAATCTGAATATCCTCAAGCTGATATTTTTTATATAGCTCTATGCCATTTTTTGAAAGTTCTATTTTTTCGTCAGATAAACAAATAATTCTCTTTTTTTCTAAACTCTTTAAGCTAATTTTAATATTACTTTTTTGATAATATAATTTTGATTGAAAAAAATCAAGCAAACGATCAAGGTTTGGGATTATTTTTACAGCATCATTAAAATATTCTTCAGCTAAAAATTTAATAATTTTCTTCTGTTTTTTAGAAATATAAAACTTCATACTTTTACTATAACAATAAAATTAAGATAGCGCTATAGCTGTATTTTAGTTTTTTTGACTTTTATAATATTTCAGTATATACTTATTATTATATCAAGTTGCTCAGGCAATTACCTTTCTTTTCTTTCGAATAGATAGGAGGAAAGTCCAGGCACTATAGAGCAACGCACCTTGGAAGCCCTTTGGGAACAATACAAGGCCAGTGAAAATTGAGGGAAAGTGAAACAGAAACTAAACCGTCCCGACATTATGTCGAGATAAGGGTGAAATGTGTGGCTTAAAAAACCACTTCCATTATCTGTAAAGGTAATGCGATTTCAAACCCTGCGTAGTGCAAGTTGGCTGGGTTGATAATTTTAATGGCTGCTCGCCAGAATTTATCAATTTCCAACGCTTAGATAGATTTTGCCAATATCCGTCTTTTTTAAAGCCGAGATATACAGAACCTGGCTTATAAGCAACTTGATATTTTAAAAAACAGATCAATTACGATCTGTTTTTTTTGTTATATTATTTCTCTGGCAACAATCGTTTTATGGTTATAAATTCCGGATAGCCCCTTGCTTCACTCAGGTTCCAAAATAACAGATAAAGAGAATATATCTCAATATCTCAATATCTCAATATCTCAATATCTCAATATCTCAATATCTCAATCCTACACCACAAACTTTAAGCGCCCAATATTCTTTAAATGCTTAATCTCAATTTGACTTTTATTTTTTATCTTTCTATAATTAAACTATAAATTATCTCTACCTTAACATTATGACATCAAAAAATAAATATAACCAGTTTAAACCATTATATATATCAGCTCCTTCCAGAAGCGGAAGTAGTTTATTAGTTAAAATGCTAAATTATACAGACAGTATAGCAATTATTAATGAACCAATAAATTCGGTAGATATTATTGATAAAAATAATATCATATCAATATTCCAGCAAATTCAAGAAAACTTAAAACATGGATTTATGATACAAAGGGTTGATATAAAAAAGGGGTTAGAAGTTTCAGATACATTCCCACCATCTAAAATAAAATGGGGAATTTTAAAGCGTTCTTCAAAAAATATACAAATTGCTGGTATGAAAAAATCTTTTCCTGCTTTTTCAAATAAAGATTTTTTTATGCCATTTATTCAGGAATGGCCATCCTTCGTAAACTGGATAACAAAAGAACAAAAAGGAAAGGTTATAGTAATTGTTAGAGATCCAAGGCTAACAATCTTATCATGGAAAACAACTTTTAAAGCGCTTAAAGCAACAACCGAAACACAGTGCAACGCATGGAATTTGATTGCTAAAACCATTTTATCAACTAACAGTGATGATATTTTAATTATTCGGCTTGAAGATTTAATTTCAAATCAAACGAAAGTTATTAAAAATATTGAAAATTATCTTAAAATTAAAGTAAAATTCAGAAAACCTTTATTTAAAATAAAACATGTTTCTTTTAATAGTTATTTAAAAATAAAAAGTGAGTTAATCCCCAATATTGATGCAGAGATTAAAAAAATTCAAAAATTATGCGGTAAAGTTGCTAAAAATTTTGGATATTCTAATATTATCTGCAAATAATAATATAAACTGCCCTGAGAACAAAATAGTTTATTCTTCAACCCTGTTAATATCTGCGCCAATTTTATTAAGCCTGTTAACAATATTTTCATATCCTCTATCAATAGGATATGCATTTCTTAAAATAGACTTACCTTTGGCAGCAAGCATACAGGTCAAAAGGTTAATAGACGGCCTTAAAGCTGGTGGACATATAATTTCTGCTGGAATTAACGTTGTAGGACCTGTAACAGTAACACGATGCGGGTCATGGAGCATAATATTTGCGCCCAAGCGACCTAATTCTGTATAATAAATAGCACGATTTTCGTATATCCAATCATGAACTAATGTCTGACCGTTAGCTTGAGTAAGAATTGGCAAAAACAAAGGCAGATTATCAATATTTAATCCAGGGTAAGGTCTGCCATAAATCTTGTCAGGTAATGCTTTTAGTGCTGAAGGAATGGTTTCAATATCAACTAAATCAAAAAAACCATTGTCAGACTTATAAATTGGACTTATATTTAATTTTTGACCCATAACTCGTAATTTTTCAAGTTCAAGCCTGAGAAAATCAATTGGGCAACCAATAATTTTTAATGCTGATTGAGTAGTAATTGCAATTGATATAAGAGTCATAGCCTCTATTGGATCAGGCATAACTGAATAATTTTTAACTGGGTTTAATTTTTCTACACCATCAATGGTAATTTTAAAAGATCCAAGTCCATTTATTTTTGCTCCGGCTTTTTTTAAAAAAAAACACAGATCTTGCACCATGTAATTATTTGAAGCAAAATGAATAGTTGTTTTTCCTTTAATTAATGAAGCAGCCATCACTACATTTTCTGTTGCAGTATCTCCAGACTCATACATTACAAATTCCACCCCTTTTGGTTCATTTTGCGAAATAGTGTAATAAGAATCAGCCTCTTCTATTTTAATGCCCATATGCTCTAAAGCCAAGACATGCGGACTAACTGTTCTTTTGCCAAGTTCACATCCTCCAGTTTTTGGAAGGATAAAACTCTTTTTTATTTTACATAAAGCTCCTATAAGCAATATCCCAGATCTTGTTTTGGCAAATGCTTCTTTGTCTAAATTTTCTAAGTTTAACTTGCCGTTGTTAATAATCTCTAATTTATGTTTTCCAATCCAATGTATTTTCAAGCCTATAGAGGTTAAAATTTCAATGATTCTTTTTACTTCTTCAATAATTGGCACATTTTTAATGCTTGTTGTGCCTTTAATCATCACAGAAGAACACAAAATAGCCACAGCAGCATTTTTGCAAGGATTTACCTTGATTGAACCATGTAATTTTTTCCCTCCATTGATGCTAAAATAGGACATATAAATTAAATAATTTAATAAGTATCTACAATAAATATATATCAAAACGAGTATTAAATCAAATAATTATATTAAAAAATATTAATTTTAGATATCTGTCTAAAAAACTTCTGATAATCCACTAAATACTTCACCAATAATTTCAATATTAATATAAAACTTTACACCACAAACTTTAAGTGCCCAATATTCTTTAAATGCTTAATCTCAAACGACTTAGAGTAATAATCTTTTAATCCTTCTTTGGAAATTTTAATTACATATTCTCCGGGGTTAGCATTAAATACAAATCTTCCGTCTCGGCCAGTAACAATCGTTGAAACAATTCTGCCGGATTTTTTATCCATTAGGCGAATAAGCGCTAGATCAACTGGTTTGCCGTGTTTATCAACAATTTCTCCCCAAGTTTTTGGTTTAAATATTAGAGAATAAAGTTCAATAATCCATAAAAGTACATAAATCCCTAACAATATCCAATCATAGAAAGCTGCCCGCCAAACAATATCAATTACAACAAAAAATGACCCAAGAATTAAAAGTGGTAAACGAATTATTTCTAAAATATAAATTAGCTTACTCCAGAATCTTACAATCCCCGTAGGCTTAATATTTGCAGGAATCATGGGAATAGCCACCTCCAGTGGTCGTTTTTTATCTCCTCGTTGAGTAACAATTTCTGGTATGAGATATATATTAGAATAATACCCATCAGTTCTGTTAGATTTGAATGGTTTGAATTTTGACAAAAGTTGAGAAGAAGTTGTAATCATTCGAGAATTATCTTTATTCATTAACTCAGTAATATAGAAACCGCGTTTTTCAACTTTAAAATAATATTGTCCAGCCGGCGCTAAAAACGCAAACTCACCTATTTCATTCGTAACTTGTGTGTCAATTAATTTATGATCCGGCCATGAAAACAAATATACTTTAACTCCTTCTATTGGTTTTTTAGAATATTTGTCATATACAACGCCCCAAGGGTGACGAGTTTTTGTTTTAAAAACAGAGAAGAATCTTGGAAAGGCAGATCCAGCGCCTCCGGTTGTATTAGCATTCGTAATTATATTTAGAAGCGCTGGGAAAATTCTAAATAAACTTTTTTTAGCTGCTGAACCCGATCCTTGACCCCTTCCAGCTGAAAATCCAAAAATCATTGGAATGGCAAAAGCTAAAACCGCCAAAAAAACAAAACCAGCTGCGCCATTATCCTCAATTCCTTTAATTATTCTAGGACACTTATCTCCACCAAATAAACCACAAAGTATTCCACCACCACCATTATCATAATCTCCGCATGGCGGATTTAAACAAATATTGCAGTCTTGACTCTCAGGATCGCAACATCCTGGATCTTTTGGATCACAAGGCTCACAACCATCACATGGCGTTACATAGCATTGAGTTAAAAGATCTGCTTCATCTTTTACATCAAAACTCACATTATAAGTTTTTGTAATACTGCCAGACTTTGCCTTATAAACCACGGCATTTTCAAAAAAACCTGTTCTGTTTGGCGCTTTAATCCACAACCTACCACCGCCGTTAGAAACATCTGTAAACCCCTGATTTATCTGTCTTGATATACCCACAGGCGTTTTTGTCATATATATTCCTTCTGCTGAATATGCCCCAGCCCATAAAGAAATAATTCCGTTTTTTGGAACCTCAAATTGATAATAGGATTTAAGATTACTGTTTATATTATTATTATATTTTGCATTCCCATAAAAAGATCCGTGAGGAGTAACTGTAAGAAAACTTAATATTTCTGGAGAATTTTTTACAACAACCTCAAAAGATGCTTGAATTGTTTTTCCTTTATAAGTTGCTTCTAAAACAACTGCATCTTTATAAACTCCTTCTGCAAGATTTTCTTTTGCATTAAAATACCCCTGAAAACCATTGAATGACACTTCTCCCAAATAAGCATTATAAGATTTTACATAGTAATTTAATCCTGGCAAATGCATTGCATTATGCACTGAATTCAAGGGACTATATGGATTTCCTCTAGTATCAAATACCATTGATGAAAAAGATGTCATTTCTCCAGAATTAAGTGAAAGCTGTCGAAAAGACGCTGATTTTATCTCAATAGATTGATCCATTTTAAATCCTTGACGACTGGTTTGATTTGGATCAGACACAGACTCCAAGTTACTAATCGAAACGCTTCCATAGGCTTTGTAAGCCTTGCCTTTATAACTTGCTGCTGCTTCGATTATATATGGATAGCACCCTTGATTATTTGATGCTGAAAAAACACCATATGAATCAGAGCTTCCTCTCCTGATTGTACCCGCATTAGAATCTAATACTTTCCAACTAACTTCAGCATCGCGTATAAACATCCAATATTGATCAACCGGCCTAGCCCTAAAATATGCTGTTTCTCCTTTGTTAAATTGTATTTGACCAGGATCAACTGAAACATTTTTCAAATACAACTCTCCCTCATAAACTGCAAACGAACCATAGGTAAATGTATTTATATTATTATTGCTAGCAGTAATGTATATTGAATCATAATAAGCACCTGTTTTAATTCCTAAAACTTTAAATACTCCTCCCCCAAGATCTTGCAAAGTACCACCTTTTAAACCATTGCTTTTTAGGCTAATATTAAATACTGTTGAGCTCGTTACATCTTTGCCATATTGATTATAGGCTTTTGTAGTAAATAAACCTGTTTGACCAAGTTTAATTGACTGTGACGCTGGCGTCAAAAATAAATTCAGCCTTGTTGACAGTTCTCTAATTTTAAAACTGTCTGTTTCGCCAGCCTCAGTTGCCATACATGTTGTTGTTGGAACAAGTTTGATTTTAACATTATCAGAGACTATTGAAGCAGAAACAGGCAAGGTAAAGTTATAATATTGATATCCACCTTCTATTTCTTCACCTATATTATAAACCCTATTTTGATCTGGATAATTATAGTAAAAATCTGTGGCAATAGTTGGATTTTTAGATTGATAATAGCTTAACCATGTATGGCGCTTGTTATTAAATAAGGTTTTAATATGGCTATAATTTTCCCCGCCATCTTTAGATAGGTACATGTTTATATAGCTTGGATCATAAATATGCGTTTTTCCATCACTATTGTCTGGATTTGAATAATGCCATTTTAAAGGAACGGTTTCTGATAAATTATATGACTGATCTTTTTCTGGACTAGTAATATTAAGCTTATATCTTTGATCTGCGCCAGAAAGACCACAGGATAGAGAACATTGATTTGCTGCAGCGCAATAATTTGTCTGACAAAGATTCAGTGCTTCAGCGTTAAGACCGGCACTAACAACACAATTTTGATAATTTTGAAAAGCAGTATTAGAGCATTCTGTAATTCCATTTTCACATAGTTCGTTACAAGCAGTACAGCTACCTCCGCAGTCAACCCCTGTTTCATCTTGATTTCTAATTCCATCAGAACATGTTCCAGTACTACATGCCGGGCAACTTCCGCCGCAATCGATTCCTGTTTCTGTTCCATTTTTTATGCCATCTGTGCAAGTTGGAGGTATTTCTGGATCTGTTACGGTTATTTCAGAAGAATCAGACCCGCCACAAGAAGAAGTTACGGAAACTGTATAAGATCCAGCAGTTGCTGGAGCAGTGTAGTTTCCGCTTCCATCAATTGATCCTCCTGTAGCATTATAATTAAAAGTTGCCCCAGTCATTGGAGCTGATAATGAATCATAAGCTACAGTTAAAAATGTTGTTGTGCCACTGGTTTGAAGTGATGCAGAAGCTGGAGTCATTGTAATATGGTCAAAATCATCGCAAGTTTCGGAATATGTGTAATTGGCAGTATAGTCATTTAGCGTAGGGGTTGATGCTCCGTC
>CAYPSR010000036.1:0-8890 GCA_964413595.1 uncultured Candidatus Saccharibacteria bacterium | reverse complement strand
GCGATAATAATTCTTGGATTTTTTCTACAATCTCTTTTTCCTTTTTTGCATCTTTGCTCCCGGATTTAATCTCGCCCTCTACTGAAACTAATCTTTTTTCAACAGCCTGCAAATCTGCCAGTTGTAGTTCAGTTAAAATCACCTCAATATCATCTTCTGGGTCAACCTTATTATCAACATGAATGACTTTGCTATCTTCAAAAAATCTTACAACCATAGCAATAGCAGAGCACTCACGGATATGAGATAAAAACTTGTTTCCTAAACCTTCGCCTTTGTGCGCGCCTTTTACGAGTCCTGCAATATCAACAAACTCCACAACCGTTGGAATAGTAGCCAAAGATTTTGAAATATCAGTAAGTGGTTTTAAGCGCTCATCTGGAACTTCAACAATCCCAATATTTGGCTCAATGGTGCAGAATGGATAATTTTGCGCTTCCGCATGAGAGCCTTTTACAAGCGCATTAAAAAGCGTTGATTTTCCAACGTTGGGTAAGCCGATGATTCCAATAGATAAAGACATAAAAGTTAATTTTCAATTATATAATTTTCAATTTTCATTCAATTCTCAATATCCAATTTCCCAATATTTAATATTGTTCGAGTTTATCGAGAGCTATTACAATTATCTCCCTGGTTCTAAATATCCGCTGACTACTGATAAACCTTCTTCCGGACTAATCTCTAAATTCCATATTTCATCATCACATTCGCCTGTAAGCAATCTATCAACAAGTTTATTCGCCTGTAGCCCTCGAACAGATGATAAAACCCCATTTAAATCAATATCTTCTCTTTCCCCCATAAAACCACCATACTTTCTGGCTCTTAAAAACTGACCAAGTAATACCTCATTAGCGTTTTCTTTTGAACTAGTCGCAAATCTAGATAATGACAAGGCAAAAGCAGTTGACGCTTCTCTGCGAGAAACACGCCCAGACTTAACATGTTTTAATAAAATTGTAAAAACCTCTGGTGGATTTCCTAAATGATCTGCAATTTCTTGTCGATAATCTACTTTATTTTCCCGCCCCTTACTTTCTGTACCAGTTGGAATAATACTCATAGTAATTAGTTAATAATTATTAGTTAAAAGCTATTAGATAGTATTTATTATATTTTATCTAGTATCTTATAGTTTTTAACTTCTATCTTATAGCTAATATCTTATCATTTCAAAGGCAAAATTTCAATTGACACCTGCGTCATCCCGGAATTTTGAAAAAATATCCGGGATCTATACAAATAGTATCTATCTTGGATTCCCGATCAAGCCGGGAATGACAAAACAATAATTCCTTATCCCTTGTTCATTATTCTTGCCCTTTGTGATATAATATAATTACAGTAGCAAGTACAGCAACAGCATCTTCCCATAAGGAAGGAGTGAATCCCATCATGGGACAGGTGCGATTGAGCACCAAACTGTACAACCGCCGTTTCGTAACAGCCCGGGGGGAATCCAACGCCAAGAATGGCGTTGGTAAGATCTACATTCCGCCCGAACTCCGTCTGATCGAGGGCGCCGACTCGGCTTTCGGGATGACGACCATCTCCGCTGCGCCACCAAGTAGGCAACGCATGGACATGTCACCCGTCATGGAGCCCGGTCCTGACGAACCAACTCGCCGGCCACAAGCCGCGCCCGAACTGTGAGGTGATGCCCGACGAAAAAACACTGGCGCATGGTCCAAATGTGGACTTTGACCCACCTGCTGTTCTGGTGGTAAGATTCCACCCCAACCATCTCTCTGGCTGAGATGCTAGACAACAACCTGCCGTTAGACGCTTGTCTGGAGCCAAAAGCTCCGGACCACGAACGCGTACACCCTGAAAGGGGCTGATGCCGTTGAAGAAGTTGCCTGTTAGTCTCATCGCCGTACTCGCTGTCGCCGTCGTGGCTCTCGCCATCGTGGCGTAGAAGCCCTTCCCGTGGCGTACGCCTAGTCACACCGCGAGAACCACACCCCGACCCGCAGGCAGACCGTAAGCCGAAGTTTGACTCCCCATGGGAACCCAAACAATTACGGTCTGCCTGCCCCAATCTATTCTAAAATCTATCATATAGATTCCCGACTTCTCGGGAATGACACAAAAATAGCCCTAACATTAAACCACTTAAAATAGTGATTTCGTGGTCTATTTACTATTATCTAAAATTCAATCATGACAAATACAACAAAACAATTTGATGTAATTATTATCTATTCTGGCTCTATTGCAAATAGTGCTAAGGACAAAAAATATAAGGAATTTGCCCCTTTTCCACCGAAAGGAAGATATGCAATTTATAACGACAGCTATGAATACCTTTTTAAAAAATGCAAAAAATTAAACCTAAGCGTTGCCTTTGCTACTTCAAAAGACATTATTGGGCCAGGGCTTTTTAAAAGCTTTTGGACGTTTGATAGGAAATGGATTAGAAACAGTCAAAAAGCATATTCTCGCATTCTTTTTGACAAATTCACACCTGTTTTTAAAAAACAGGTAGAAAAATTTAAGCTTCTTACTTCCTCAAAAGATATTCATTTGTTTAATCACAAAGCTCTCACAAATATTTTTCAGAACAAATTAAATACATATACATGTTTTAAAGATCTTACTATTCCAACTGTAGAAATAACAAGTCCTTCAAAAAAAGATATAAAGTCTGCCAAAATAGAATTAGAAAAACAATTGAAAAATAATAAGTTTAAAGGCGACTTTGTTGACGGCTTTTTAGTTAAAAACATAATTGGAACCGGGGGCTTTAAGATACATAGAATTAATTTTGATGAATATGGCTTAAATGAAATTAAAAAAAGTTATACAACAGATACACGGCACACTAAAGTATTGTCCTATATTTTACAACCTTTTATTGATTGTACAAAAGGCTTTGTTTTTGGAAAATATTCTGGGCTCATTGACCTAAGACTAATAATATTAAACCACACAATTATTCAAACATACATAAGAATTGCCAAAAAAGGAAAATTTCGATGTAACGAACACCAAGGCGGGAACCTGATTTATATGCCTTTAAAAATTATCCCCCAAGATGTATTAGCTATGATTAAAAAAATAATTAATAAGTTAGATACAATAATGGATTTGAAACATTCTCTTTATTCTTTAGACTTTATTAAAAGTAATAATGGCAATTTGTATTTTATTGAAGGAAACACTAGCCCTGGAATAGATTGGAACCACAATAAAAAACAAAACGAGATAAAATCAAAAGAACTTATAGATATTATAGTTGGTGAACTAAAATCAATTGCTTTAGATAAAAAAACCGCCTAAGGCGGATTTTGTATTGTTTGAAGTTCTTGTCATTTCGAAGGAGTAAGGCGACTGAGAAATCTCATTTTTATTTTATGCTTGAGATTTCTCGTTTCACTCGAAATGACAAAATTGACGGATTTTCTATTATTGTTCGAGCCTTGCCTACCGGCAGGCAGGCGGAGTCGAGAACTATTTATGCTTCTCCACACTTCTTCGTCAAGACTTCGCAATGCAAGCAAGGTCGAAGAATAAAATTAGACTTTCCACTTTTTATAAACTTTTTCCCATTCCTTTAAGCTTAAAGCTTCAGCACGACGGTTAGAATCAATGCCAGCAGATTTTAAAATTTTAGACACATCTTTTTCATCCATTCTTAAATTTCCAGCAATAGAATTGTGAAGTTTTTTTCTTTTTTGGCTAAATCCGGCCTTAACAATTTGAAAAAACAGGTCAACATTTTTAACTTCAGGAAGTTTAGGAGATATATTTTGAATTTTTATTATTGCTGAATCAACTTTTGGAATTGGAAAAAACGAATCATTTTTTACAGTTTCAATATATTCTGGATCAGAATAAAACTGAGCCGATATTGATAAAAGTGACATTTTGCCCTTTTTGGCACAAATTTTTTCAGCAACTTCTTTCTGAACCATTAAAATCATCGTTTCGGGCTTAAAAACTTGAGTTTCTAAAAAATTACGCAAAACTGGCTGAGTAATATAATAAGGAATGTTTGCCACAACCTTATAGCTGGATAATTGGCTAAGGTGCTTTGATAAATCTATTGCCAAAATATTTCTTTGAATGATTTTTAAATTATAATGACTTCCACAGGTTTCTTTTAAGATTTTAATCATATTGGGATCAACTTCAATTCCTAAAACCCAGCGAGCTTTTTCGCATAATTTCTGAGTTAAAGTTCCTATTCCCGGACCAATCTCCAGCACATAATCTTTTGAAGATAGATCTGCGGTTTCTACAATTTTTTCTAAAACAGATTTATTAACTAAAAAATTTTGCCCTAGGCGCTTGTTCGACCATAGATGATGCTTGGATAATAAAGCAGCTATCTCTTCTCTGTCTGATAAATCCATATTTCCCCGCTTGTCCAATTTAAAAATCGTTATCTATATTTTAAGCCAAACTTAAAATAAAAACAATGTTTTTATAATGACTAATTAAGAAACCAGAATGATGAATCAATTAATAATGTTTAAATTATGAATATATTTTTATCTTATTATTCTTAATTTTGGTTTTAACATTGATTAGTCATTCCTCATTCGGGCTTCGTCATTTAATTTTTTTTTCTCCCAAATCCACCTCGTCAGAATCAGAATCGAGTTTTGAGACAGAGCTTTGAGATTTGCCAGATTTGGATTTTGACATTTGGGTTTTGGAAATTTTTTCATCATTCTTAATTATGGTTTGGTCATTTTCTTCCTCTTCTTCAACTTTCCCATGAAACTTTCCGTGAATTTCTTTTAAATGCGGATCCGTAACATGAGTATAAATCTGAGTAGTAGTAACATTTGAATGGCCCAAGAGCGCTTGAACACTACGTAAATCAGCTCCGTTTCGAAGCAAATCAGTTGCAAAAGAATGGCGCAAAACATGAGGCGTCACTTTTTTGGTAATTCCAGCCCTTTTAGCGTATTTAATTAAAACTCGCTGAATTGTTCTCGGAGTTAAAAAGTTAAGCTCTTCAATATCATCATTTGATTGCCGATTAGTTCCGTGACGAAAAAATAAAGCTGGGGAATTGTCGCGCCTCATTTTAATATACTTTTCAATCGCTTCTTTAGCCTCATTAGATAGAAAAACCACCCTTGTCTTGCCACCTTTTCCCATCACAGAAAATTCTTGTTTTTCTAAATTCACGCTCTCAATAGATAATTTAGCAATTTCAGAGACTCTAAGCCCTGTAGAATAAAGAGTTTGCATAATTGCAATGTCTCTTAGTTTTATAAGTTCATTTTTTTCAGATTTAGTTGCATTAAAAAGTTCTGAAATCTCATTTGGTTCTAAAAAAGCAATTTCTCTATCTTCTTGTTTGCCTAGTTCAATTTTTTCCGCTGCTAAAGTTTCAACATCATTTTTGGATAAGTATTTTAAAAGGACTCTAAGCGCAATAAGATGATAATTTTGAGTCTTTTTTTTAAGCTCGTGGTTTCTATTATCTTTTAGTCTATTTAAAAATAGCCGATAATTTTTAACCGCAACAAGATCAATCTTAACAGGTTTGATATCACCTGCGAATTCCAAAAATCGATCAAGATAGTGATTGTAATTTCTAATAGTTAACTGCGACCTTCCTTTTTCAATTTCGCAATATTCTAAAAAATCTGTTATGTAATCAGATAGTAATTTCATAATTTTAAATAATAAATTTTAAGTTTTAAATCAATATTAAATTGCATAATGACAAATAATAAATTATTTTTTGTTAATAGTGAGAATTATTTTGGAAAATATCAAGGTCAGTTCCTTACATTCCTGTGCGAGTATTTTTATATATTTTTCTTTTTCAAAATTAGTATTAAGAAGCAAGCTTAACCAATACCTAGTTTCTCGAGCTTCTTTTTTGCAGATAGATATTTTATGAACAAAATCTTTTTTGGAGTTAGCCCCATTTGCCTCAAAATAGTTTGCCCCAATGCTCGTTGCCGATCTTAATAATTGTTTAATAATATTTTGATTAAGAATTAATATTTTGTTAGATTTACATAGGTCTAAAACGTTTGTACTAAATTTAGTAGTTCTTTCTTCCAAATTAAATTTTCCGTCTGAATTATTTAACATTTGATATTTTGGAATTAAAATTCAATTAAAACCTGTTATTTAAAATTTAAAATTGTTTTAGATGTCGCTACATCTAATATACACATATCGCACAATTATATCAAACATATACAAAACATAATTTTTTTGTTAAAATATGGTTATGAATAAATTTTTAGACTTAGATCAAAGGGTCTTACAATTTTTTATGAGACCAACTGATAAATCAGGTTTTTATGACTTTGTTGTTATTTTATTTGCCCAATACCTAATTTATCTTATACCAATCATTTTATTAGCATATTGGTTTTGGCCAAATTTAGATAGTTTAAGAAAAACCAAAGAAAGAAAAAACCTGTTGTCTGCAGTTTTGTCTGGCGCTCTCGCAATTTTTGCTTTAAATAAGATTTTTATTTCAATATTTCATAGAGCGAGACCAGATTTGCAGCTTTTACATAAACAAGAACTATTTTTTCACCGCTCAGACTTTTCATTCCCTTCTGACCACGCAAGTTTACTTTTTGCAATTACTTTCTATTTTTACCTATCAGGAGAACATAAAAAAGGACATACTTTTCTAGTTTTAGCGATAATTGTTTCAATTGCCAGGATTTCTGCCGGCGTTCATTTTCCTTTAGACATATTAGGTGGAGTAATTGTGGGTTTAATTTCAGCTGTAATTATTAAATTACTTGATAGGTATCTTGAGGTCGTTTGGGAAAAGTTAATTGTATTATTAAAAAAAATAAAATTAGCCTAATACAAATCTACTCCTACCAATAATACAAATATTTACTAATATACGAATTAGATTCCATTCGTATATTTATAAGATTGGTAATCTTCGTAGGATAAATCTGTATGTTAACTAAAATAAAAAACAATCTGGCGCCAATTATTTCCACAATATTCTCTCCGTTTATTATTTTTTCATTTATCCTAATATTTGTTATTTTTTACTACTACTCTAATTTACTAAGTAACCTGCCAAGTGTTTTAATTGGCCTGTTTTTTGGAGTAATAATTCCGGGCATAACAATTGTTTGGCTTTACAAACACAAATTAATTAAAGACATTCATCTAAACAAGCAAACAGATCGCCAAATCCCACTTTTAATATGTATAGCTTCTGCCCTTTCGGGACTGATATTTTTATTATTTCTCGGATCACCAAAATATCTTCTGGCAGTTTCTATGATGTTTATGTTTAATTGTCTTTTAATCTTTTTAATCACATTTTTTTGGAAAATCTCGGTTCACGCTGCCACATTCTCCTCGGCTATAACAGTTATTTTGTTCGTAGCTGGTCCGTTTTGGTGGTTTTTGTATTTAGGATTTTTAATAGTTGGCTGGGCAAGAGTTTATGAAAACAAACATACATGGATGCAAATTATTGCTGGTACGGTTTTGGCTGCGATTGTTACAATTCTGGTTTTTAATGCATTTGGGTTTAGTGTATTTATGCGATAAAAGTTATAAGCTAATAGCTATAAGCAACTAAGGCTACACCAATAACTAATATCTTTTAACTAATATCTAATATTTTATGGAACATCTTTTATCCTCAATTGGTCAATTCATTGTAAATACAATCAACTCGCTCGGATATCCGGGATTGGTTTTATTAATGGCAATTGAATCTGCTAATATTCCGCTTCCGTCTGAAGTTATAATGCCTTTTGCTGGTTATCTAGCTTATTTAGGATTTATGAACATTTGGTGGGCTGCTTTTTTTGGAGCTTTAGGTTGCGTAGTTGGATCAATTATTTCCTGGGGAATTGGCTATTTTGGAGGCCGACCTCTAATAAACAGATACGGAAAATATATTTTAATATCTCATCACGATTTAGATAAAGCAGACAATTGGTTTAAACATCACGGAGATATTACAGTGTTTATTGGCAGACTTTTGCCAGTTGTTAGAACTTTTATTTCACTTCCGGCCGGAATTGCTAAAACTAATATTTGGAAATTTATATTTTATACATTTATTGGATCTTATCCCTGGTGCTTGCTCTTAGCTTGGATTGGTAAAAAACTGGGCGAAAACTGGGAATCTATTCGTGGATATTTCCATGGGCTTGACTGGGTGATATTAATTCTGATATTATTAGCTATCGGATATTATATTTATCGCCACATCAAACATGGAAAAAGTCAAAATACAAAAAACTAAAAATTGTAAACTGTTAACAATCCCAAACGAAAAAAGTTCTGGTGTTGCGATTTTAGTATTAATAAAAACAGGCACCAGAAATGAGCCAGAAAACAAAATAGGATTAGCTCATTTAGTAGAACACCTTTTATTTGACGGAACTAAAAAGAGACCAACAAAACAACATCTCACCAGCGAAATAGAAAAAACAGGAGGATCATTTGAGGGATTCACGGGGAATGAATATACTGGCTATGGCATTGTAGTTTTACCTAAACATCTTGATACCGGAGTTGATATTTTGTCTGATATGTTAAATAATTCTCTTTTATCTAAAAAAGATATTGAAAAAGAAAAAAAGATCGTTGCTGAAGAAAACAAACTGATTAGCGATACCCCCTCCAGACTCATTAAATTTATTATTGACAATGTTTTATGGCCAAATACAAATATGGGTAGATTTATGATAGATGAATCAAAAACATTAAACACTATAACCAAAGAAGATATCAATGATTTCATCAAAAAATATAACTATGCTAATTCTTATGTAGTTGTCGTAGGTAACAAAAAATATCTTCCAAGCGCAAAAAACCTAATTTTAAAAAATTTTATCTTCCCCAAATATAAATGTACAACAAGTAATAAAATCAAAATTAATCAAACTAAGGCCAGATCTAAAGTAAT
>CAYPSR010000035.1:0-8917 GCA_964413595.1 uncultured Candidatus Saccharibacteria bacterium | reverse complement strand
TAGTTCTCGATTTCACTCGAACGATAAAATAAGTGCCACACTTTTGTGTGGCACTTTAAATTTGATTGATAAAACCTATCTTAGATTTCCGATTGGGTCAGGAATGACAATAGAGGAGATTTCTCGTCATTTCATTCCTCGAAATGACAAAGATGAGATTTCTTCATTTCTCGAAATGACACATTCTCTATCTTGCCTGCCTGTCCGGCAGGCAGGGATTCCTGCCTTCGCAGGAACGACAGAAAAGTAAGAAAATCTATTTCTCTAAATATTCATTTTCCCAAATAGGATCTAGAACTTTTTTTTGTTCTTTGTCAAGAGCAGTTAATTCTTTTTCGTATTTGGAGTCTTTTATAGATTCTTCAGCATATTTATCAATTGGCGTAGTATTACAAGATGTAATCATTTTTTTCATATCACCATAATGATCCTTCATTGGACATGGCAAAATCCAGTTTCCATATTCATCTTTTTTTCTTGCAAAACCATAATCATGTTGCCATTTTCGAATTGCTGTGAAGAAGTCAGAAACAAGAGCCTTGTTTAGAGATTCGCCCTTTTTATACATATCATTAATATTTCCAACGGCGTAAGGATTAAATACACATGGTGTAATGTTGCCGTTCCATTCAATATATAAGTATCCGCCACCATTATTTTTGCAAGCAGAAATACAACCAGAAGTAATTGACCCGCAATTCCAAAAATCTGCAATAAAATAATTCTTATCTTTTATTTGATGCAACACTTTTCTAAGCATTTCTAGTCTTTGAGATGGCGTAACCATCATGTCAATACCGGCTCTACCAATAGGCATTAGTTGAAACATCCAGCAATATGATGCGCCCATTTTTTTAAAGTAATAATCCATAAATTCATCCGAAGAGACAAGTTCTGCGTTATCTTTTGTTGCAGTAACTGAAATCCCAAATGGTACGCCTTCTTTTTTCAAACTTTCCATAGCAGATTTTATTTTCGCATAAACGCCCTTTCCTCGTCTTTTGTCAGTTTCTTTTTCGTAACCTTCAACAGAAATTGCTGGAGTAATGTTTCCTAGTTTGGCTAATTTTTTAGCAATTTCAGGAGTGATTAAAGTTGAGTTTGTATAAACTAAGAAAAAGTTGTCTGGATGTTTTTCAGCTAATTCAAGTAAACCTTTTCCATCTTCTTTCCAAGCAAATGGTTCACCACCTGAAATAACTGTAAAAAATGATCCCCAGTCTTTGGTTTTTTCAGTTACGATTTTATCGACAGTAGACCAATCAAGTTTTTCTCCAGCAACAGAATCAGAGTTTGCATAACATCCGGTGCATTTCAAGTTACAAAATTTTCCAGGAGAAATTGTCAGAAATCCTGGAGGATAAATGCCGTATTCCTTTTTAAAACCTTCTCTGGCATTCTTTGTGGTTTTCATTGTCTTAATAAGATTTGGTAAAAATCTTTCAACAAGTGCTGTTTCGAACTCTTTTCCTTTTGAATTTCCAATTATTTTATCAATTGAAAGCATTAAAGACTTAAACATATAAAATTTGTCTTCTTGCATTTGTTTAGAAAATCTAATATCTCCCATCAATAATTGTTTTAAATAGACTTCTAAGTACTTAAATGCTAATTTTCGAAGTGTTGGCCTCCGCATTGCAAATCTTAAAGTTTTTGGGCTTGATGTTAAAACAAAATCTTGCAAAGCAGAAAAAGTTGTTATTGATTTGATTTTTTTTGTAATGTCCATTTTCTCCTTAATCCGGATAAAATCCGGAGTTTCCAAGAATTAGAAAGAATCTATTCTTGGAAAAATAAAGTTTAATATTTTTTTTGATAATTTTTTACTATTTATATCTCTATTGAATATTGAATGATCATTTAATATTCCATCCATCATTCCGATAAACAGGCTTGATAAAAGTGAATAGTCTGATTTTTTTTCTTTAATAATATCTTTTAATAGTTTTTCAACTTCGAGATTCATTTTTTGTTTTAAATCAATAATGTGTGTATTAATTTTGCCTTGATCATTATCTGTCTTTGAATAGATTGTTTTAATTAATATTTTTTCTTTTTTAGCAAACTCAAAGTATCTTTTGAAAAATAGATAAAACTTTTTTCGAGGGTCTTTTTCTTTAAAAACAGGCGAGAGTGTCTTTTTGAATTCTTTAAATACTCCATCTAGTATTTCTTTATAAAGTTCTGTTTTTCCTGTAAAATGGTAATAGAGAGATGCTTTTGTCAGTTTTAATCTTTTGGCAATATCACTCATAGAAACAGAAAGATAGTTATTATCTGAAAATAATTTCTTAGCAGATTCAATAATTCTTGTTTTTGTGTTTTGGATTATATCCATGGTTTTTAGAGGATTAGTTAAATAGATAAAAAGATAAATAGTTTTTCAAATTTTCTAATAACCTATTTTTCTAATATTCTATTCTACCTACCAGTCGGTAAGTATGTTTATATGATAGTATATTATAAAATATTTGTCAATATTTAGCACAAAAATGTCGAATTAATAAACCATAATTAAGAAAAAATTAAGAATTTATAAATGAAAATTAAGAGTTTAAATCAATAAAAATTTTGTCATTAACCATTTGGGTTTAGACATTTTTTCGTCATTCTTCATTCTGATTTCGTCATTAATTAAAATATGAAAAAATATTTGGGTTGTATAATCTTTTTAGTCATTTTTATTGTGCTTTGTATTGGTGCAGTGCAATATTTAAAATATCGAATTTCTCAAGATTCTTATGATCCAATAGTTAGAAAATATGCAACAGAAGTTTTTCTTCCATATATCAGTGAGGGTGACAAAGAATCTGTATTGCCCAAAAGAGATGAGTTTACAGCTTATAATGGTATTTTAATGTATCATTATATAGATGACTGGCAAGAACAAAGTTCTTTGGTAATGGGTTTGACTGTATCGCCAGACAAGCTTGAATCTCAGCTGATAGGATTAAAAAAACTGGGATATGGTTTCATTTCTATGAACGATCTATATAGGAATATAAAAAATAAAAAAAATAGTCCGAATGATATTGTTTTAACTTTTGATGATGGTTATAGTGATTTTTTTAGATTTGCATTTCCAATACTAAAAAAATATGGAATTCCAGCAACTGTGTATGTGATAATAAATAGAATTGGAAGTCCTGGGTATTTGGACTGGGATCAATTAAAAGAAATGGATAGAACTGGAATTATCACAATTGGTTCGCATAATATGGACCATATTAGTTTATCTAAGGCTGATTCGGATAAGGCAAAAAAAGAAATTGAGGAAAGTAAGAAGATATTAGAACAGAACTTACACCAAAGTATTCATTTTTTTTGTTATCCAAACGGTGATTTTGACTTTGCTACAGCTGACATGGTAAAAGATGCTGGATATAGATCGGCGGTTTCCACAATTCAAGATATAAAACAGACATGGACAGATAGATTTTGGCTTCCACGAATTCGCATCGGTCAAAGCTACACTGCCGATACAATTAATGGAAAGATTAAGGGATTTCAAAATAGATATTTATCTTTTTATTTAACGTTAAAACCATATTAAATAACGACGGCCGTCCAAATACAATATGGTTTTTTGTTTTTAAACATTAAAAACCGATCGGTTGCAAATGTTTAATTTGTCTTTTTATTTGACAAACAATAGTCAATAGTAGTAAATTATTGATAATATTATTAACTTAAAAATATGAGCGAACTTTTGACTTGCGTTGAGTTGCAAACGAGTCCTTTGTATAAAGAAAGGCAGTATTTGGATTATGATTGGAAAATTGATACTGATATGCCGCAAGAACTTCGTCAAGAGGCTAAGGATCAGATTGCAGAGAGTGGAATGCGTATTATAAATAACTATCATCGGTGGAATGAAGATGAAATTCGCAGCTTGGCAGATGGGGAGGCAGTGGATAGGAGAGTTTTTTTAAGACATTTTCAACAATCAGAATTTGAACACTGGAGTTTGGGTTTGTCTAACAGCTCTTTACGCGGTTATGCAAAATCAATATTTTTTACTAGAAATCCTTTTTTGCCGTATTCCGTTATTGCTAAAAGAAGCACTTTAAATACTGCAAAATATTTGCGCGCAGAGCATCTTGGTCAGGAATATGTGACTGGAGAAATGTTGGATTTTCCGTCAGCGGATGAGAGTACTAGAAAAGTTTTGTTGCAGATTGCCCAATTTCATTACGGGCTGGAAGCTTTAAATTCTGATATAGATTGGACCCTATTAAACCTTGGGGCAAAAAGTGAGATGATAAATGGTATGTTAAAATCTGCTAAAGATATTTATTCAGATGTTCGCAAAATTAATCGCGCCATAAAACCGCAAGAATATTATCAAAATGCAATATGGGCTGGTCATGGTGGACATATGACGCATTTTTTAGTAAAACATAAATCTGAGCCAGATGAAGCCGGAGAAACACAAATGCCTGAAATAGTTGGATTTTCTGTTAAAGTTATTGGTCCGGATGGTGATAATAGGGTTGATAGAGAAATAATAGTTGTTGATTCTGAAGATAATCTGCAGTATAAAGATGGGGTTCAAATAGTAACTGGCCATAGTTTTACTAGCGTCCCAGATGTTTTATATGGTTCTGGAATAGGAGATCAAAATAGTTTATGTTTTGTTTGCCCAGATATTGCCGACAAATTTCAATATCCAAATAAAGCCTGTTTTGATAAATGTGGGTTTGAAAATAATCAAAGGTATTGGGGAACAGCGGTTTTAATTTATGAAAAAGGGAATTATCGCGTTGATTGGATTTCGGTTGAAGATGTTAGAAGGGCTCTTGGTTTACCTGAACCCGAACCTTTTGTCCCAAGATATCGTCATGATGCAAGTGTCGATCATAACGGGATATCAATGGCAGATAAGCAGGCGTTTGAAAGAGAGTTTGGAGTATCGTTAGAAGAGTATGTTCGGAAATTGTAATTTCATTCATGAGTATTTAAGACTTGTGTTATATTTATCTCTTGACAAAGGGGCAACTATTATATAAAATAGGTTCATAGACTTTTAAAAAAGCCAAATTATTATGTTAAAACAAATTATAACTTTAGGGGAGGAGCGGAAATAAAATAGATATTACAATCTATATTTCTATTTTTGCCGCTTGAAAAAAGCGGCTTTTAAAACTTAAAATTCCAAATTCTAATTTCCAATAACCCATCAAATTATGAATTCCAATTATCAAATAAAACGAAATGGTCAGATAATAGATAGCATGAAATCAAATTCTATTTATCAATCTATCTAATCATTACGTATACACAAGCATTAGGTCGTACTTTAAAAATAAGGGTTTTGTTAAATTATTGAACCGAATTTAACAAAATTAACCCCTGTATAAACACATGAACCAAGTTTAACAGGGAAAATTTATAAGTTTTAAACTAATAGCTTCATCCTGTAGTATGTGCAAGCTTAACTGCAGGGTTGAGTCAAATTAAATCGTTACCGGCATATGGTGAATGCCTTGGTATTAAAAGCCGACGACGGACGTGGTAGGCTGCGTAAAGCTTCGGGGAGCTGCCAAACAAGCTTTGATCCGGAGATGTCCTAATGGGAAAACCTATCTTGATGTAAGTCAAGATGCCTTAATAACGTTAGTTATTGAGGCGGGAACCTGGTGAACTGAAACATCTAAGTAGCCAGAGGAAGAGAAATCAACGAGATTCCCCTAGTAGTGGCGAGCGAAAAGGGAACAGCCTAAACCGTGCTTTGCACGGAAATTCCAATGACCAAATAACAATGACCAAACAATATTTAAATTCCAAATTCAAATAATTAAAAAATTTGAAAATTGGATTTATTATTTGTTTGTATCTTGTGATTTGGTGCTTTCGTGCAGAGTGCGGGGTTGCGGGACTGAAATATGAGATTAAAAACAGATAATCAAATGCCTTGGAAAAGGCAGCCATAGGAAGTAATAGCCTTGTAGATGAAACCTGTTTTTACTCTATCAGTATCCCAAGTACTATCGGACACGTGAAATCCGGTAGGAATCAAGGGCGAACACGCTCTAAGGCTAAATACTTTTAATACCGATAGTGAACTAGTACCGTGAGGGAAAGGTGAAAAGAACCCCTGTTAGGGGAGTGAAATAGTACCTGAAACCATATGCTTACAAAGAGTAGGAGTCCCGACATTGCGTCGGGATGACTGCGTGCTTTTTGTAGAACGAGCCAACGAGTTAATTTTATAGGCAAGCTAACTGCAATATTTTTGTAGAAAGCGTAGCGAAAGCGAGTTTTAATAGAGCGAATAGTCTATAAAATTAGACCCGAAACCGGGTGAGCTAACCATGAGCAGGGTGAATCCGCCTTAACCGGCGCGAGAAGGCCCGAACCCACTAGAGTTACAAATCTAGGGGATGACTTGTGGTTAGGGGTAAAATGCCAATCGAACCCGGAGATAGCTGGTTCTCCTCGAAATATATTTAGGTATAGCCTAGTTCAATAACTTTCGGAGGTAGGGCTCTGGATGGGTTCCGGCTTCGCAAGAGGTCGGCCTCAACCAAACTTCGAATACCGAAAGCAGTATAACTAGAGTCAGACTGTAGGGGCTAAGCTCTATAGTCAAAAGGGAAACAGCCCAGATCACAGCCTAAGGTCCCCAAATTTTAGCTAAGTGGGAAAGGAAGTGAAATAGCTTAGACAACTAGGAGGTTGGCTTAGAAGCAGCCATCCTATAATGATAGCGTAACAGCTCGCTAGTCTATGTCTTCTCCGATTTAAATCGGAGAAATGCTATTTTGCGCCGAAAATCCAACGGGGCTCAAGCTAAGTACCGAAGGCGTGAACTTGTGCTTTGCACAAGTGGTAGAGGAGCGTTCTGTTTGCATTGAAGTCTAAACGTGAGTTTGGGTGGAGCGGACAGAAGTGCGAATGTTGGCATGAGTAGCGAAATCCTGATGAAAAATCAGGACACCGAAATCCCAAGGTTTCCGCAGCAACGTTAATCGTCTGCGGGTTAGTCGGTCCTAACCCCCACCTTCGCTTACAAGTGAACATCGGGAGTTTTCAATTATCAATAAATCAATTTTCATTGAATTTTCAATAACTGAATTTTAAATTTAAAATTTGGAATTTGAGATTTGATTGAGAATTTGGAATTTGGAAATTGTTAATTTTCTTTGCGAGCTTGCGAGCAAAGGCGGGGGGATGGGCAATCTGTTAATATTCAGATACCGTTTTTTTAAATTGTCAGATGGGGTAACATTTTTTCAAGCTTCAAGCGCAATTTTGGTTATGTGCGTCTAAGCTCTTTGTGGGCTGGTAGGTAAATCCGCCAGCATCAAGCAAATTGCGAATGAAATTCGCGCAAGCGAAAATTTGAAGGGAGAGAGAATCAAGAAAAACCTCTAATGTTTTTTAAAAGCGTCCGTACCGTAAACCGACTCAGGTGGGATAATGTTAGAGTATTAAGGTGATCGGAAGAATCATGGAAAAGGAACTCGGCAATACAACGGCTGTAACTTCGGAATATAGCCTACCATCATATTTCTTTCTTCGGAATTAAATACTGGTGGTCGCAGCGAAAGACCCCGAGCGACTGTTTAGCAAAAACACAGGTCCCTGCTAACCTCATAATGAGGGATGTATAGGGGCTGACGCCTGCCCAGTGCCAGTAGGTCATGATTGATCTTGACCCTTCGGGGAGGGGATCGATTTAAGCCCTGGTAAACGGCGGCGATAACTATAATCGTCCTATGGTAGCGAAATTCCTTGTCGTGTAAGTTACGACCCGCACGAATGGCGTAACGACTTGGGGACTGTCTCTTCCATGAATCCGGTGAACTTGCAAAACCGGTAAAGATGCCGGTTACCTGCAGCAAGACGAAAAGACCCCGTGGAGCTTTACTATAGCTTGATATTGGCTTAAAAATTGGAATGTATAGCGTAGGTGGGAGCCTTAGGGCAACAATGAAACACCACCCTTTTTGCTTTTTAAGTCTAATCCCGGCGAAAATGTTGGGAAACAGTGTCAGGTAGGTAGTTTAACTGGGGCGGTTACCTCCTAAAATGTAACGGAGGCGTCCAAAGGTTAGCTTAGTCTCGATGGAAATGGGACTGAAAGTATAAAGGCACAAGCTAGCTTAACTGCAAGGCCTACAAGCCGAGCAGAAACGAAAGTTGGGCTTAATGATCCTGCAGCCACTCGTGTGAGTGCTGTAGCCAACGGATAAAAGCTACCCCGGGGATAACAGGCTGATCGCGCCCAATAGTCCACATAGACGGCGCGGTTTGGCACCTCGATGTCGGCTCATCACATCCTGGCCGAGAAGTATCGGCCAAGGGTTTGGCTGTTCGCCAATTAAAGTTGATACGCGAGCTGGGTTCAGACCGTTAAGAGGCTAAATATTTGGCTTTTTAACAATCTGAACCCGAGGATAAGACATCAAAAAAATATAACGGCGGCTTCCGACGGAAACGTCGGAATGTTAAATCGACTCATATCGATGAAATCCTAATATCCCACAGATATAACAGGACAATATCGAGGGAAGTCTAATCTTTTAGCGTGTGATTTTTTCAAACATTTAATAATTTAGATTTGATTAAAAATTTCAAATTTAAAATTGAAAATTTATGCATGTGATTATGACCCCGTAGAGACTAAACGTCGATCTTCCTAAAATGGAAGAAGGTATAGTCCAATACACTTAGTAATAAGTGAAAATATGCGTGAGACAGGTCGGTCTTAATCTGCTGTGGGCGTTCCAATCTTGAGGGAAGTCGCTTCTAGTACGAGAGGACCGAAGTGAACGAACCTCTGGTGTACCAGCTGTCCTACCAAGGGCATCGCTGGGTAGCTAGGTTCGGTACGGATAACCGCTGAAAGCATCTAAGCGGGAAGCCGTTCCCAAGATAAGGATTGGCAATTAGATTCCAAACAGACTATTTG
>CAYPSR010000034.1:0-8962 GCA_964413595.1 uncultured Candidatus Saccharibacteria bacterium | reverse complement strand
TAACATTTGTATAAAAATAAAATTCATTATCCGAAAAAGATTTTACACTATCGGATTGCTTATAAAAAGGGTTTTGACTGATTTTTTGCAACTGTCTTTCCTTGAATTTATATTCCGAATCTTTGAACAGGTATTCTAAAAATCTCTGAATGATATTGCGTTTTTTGCTCGTTAAAAATCTAACCGGTAGTTTTCCAAACCTTTTCATCCATGTGTTAGCTTCTATAAATTTCTGATGCTGATCATCAATGTCAAAAAGTATTTTTAGTCTTGAATATTGCATTGCATTATAATGGTTTTTAAAACTGATTTTATAGTCAAAATTAGAGAGAATATGATTTAAACAAACCTTATGTTCATGCCTTTTACCTTTAGCCCGAAGATTAAAAAATGTTAAAATACCAATTGCAAAAAATCTTGCAGTCCAAAGATGCTTGTTTTCTGATATTAAGAAAAAATCTATATCAGAATCGTCGTTAATTTTGCCGGACGCTAAAGATCCATTTATCGCAACCATTCGGATAAACGGAACATATGACAATAATTTTGTTGCAAATTGAGCTCGTTTTAGCAATTTATTTTTTAATTTTTGTTTAGTCATATGTTATTAGAATAATGAATTATTATTAAAGAATCAAGGGTGCAAAATGTCGAAACCATAATGATGAGTGACGAATCAATGACAAATTCGGATTTTAGACATTTAAGAATTTTTTCGTCACCTTGCCTACCGGCAGGCAGGTTCTGGTTTCTTAATTAGTCATTATTTGGTATAATTACCTTATGCAAGAAGTTAAAAACTATAAAAAATCAATTCTAAAAAACTCAATCTGGCAAACGGCATCTCGCGTTGTTTCTATTTTGGTTGGAATAATGTCTGCCATGATTTTAACTAGATACTTAGGCCCGAGAGGTTATGGTGAGTTTAACTCAGTTATTGTCTATACCTCTATTTTTGCTGTTATTGCCGATTTAGGAGTTTATCAAATTCTGCTTCGTGAACTTTCTCAAAACGAAAACGAACGTGACAAAATCATGGGAAATGTATTTGTTTGGCGCGCACTTTCATCATTTTTAAGTTTTTTCCTAGCTGTGGTTTTAGGTTTTTTGCTTCCATACAGAGATGTTATAAAATATATAATAATTATTGAATCTATCAGAAGTTTTGTTTATGCAATTCGCGCATTTTATATTACTGATTTTCAATATAAGCTCAGAATGGACATTGCCTCTATTGGTGATATTATTAATCGTGTTTCTTTTATTGTCTTTATTTATATTGCCTCAAGATTTAATCTCAGCCTATTTATTATTTTTCTATTTATATTTTTGGCTACCTTACTTGATTTTGGTTTTATATGGGCTAGTTTTAAAAAGATTTGTGGTGGATTTAAATATAGGTTTGAAAAAAGCTATATAAAAGATTTTATAAAAGAGTCTTGGCCAATTGGTGTTGCAGGGCTACTAGGAATGATTCATTTTAAAGGTGATACATTTTTACTTTCAATTTTTAAACCACAAGAGGATGTTGGAATCTATTCAGCATCATATAGAATTTTTGAAAACCTAATTTTTCTACCAGGAATATTTTTAGGCCTAGTCTTTCCTAGGCTTTCATATTTTGCAAAAAATGATAAACATCACTTGAAGGTATTTTTCCAAAAGATTTTCAATATAATGATTTTCTCTGTATTGCCTTTAACTTTGTTTTTTGCACTTTTAGCACCTTATATTGTTCAAATTATTGCTGGACCAGAATACTTCGGCTCAATTTTTCCAACCATGATTCTGTCAATATCTTTAATTGCAATTTTTCTCTCAGCTCCATTTAGCCAATTGATAATTGCAACTGGCAAACAAAAAACACTAATTGTCACAAGCTTGATTGTTATGACGGTTAATATTATATTAAACTTGATCTTTATTCCAAAGTATTCATACACCGCAGCTGCAATCATTACTCTTTCAACAGAATTTTTACTAATGATACTTTTAATAATCTTTACTAAAGTTCAAAACAACTTTTTGCCAAAACTAACAATACTATTTAAACTCATTATTCCTTCTGTTATTTTGGTCTTAATGATGTTAGTATTTAAAAAATATGTGCCTTTTGCAAGCTTTCAGTCACAAAGAATTATAGTTAGCGTAATTGAAATTGGATTGTTAATGATCGTTAGCTTTGCTATGTATTTTATTTTTTCCTTATTTTTTAAAGCGTTTTCAAAAAGTTTTGTAAAAAAATTGGTTCAATAATATTCAATATTCAGTTTCTTGATATCTGTCGATAAAACTAAACCATTCTCAGATATTAGGATATTAAATATTGAGATATTCAAATGTCCAAAGTTACAATCGTAATTCCTGCGTATAACGCGGAAAAAACACTGGCAGAAACTATTAATTCTGTATTAAATCAATCTCACGAAGACTGGGAACTTTTAGTTATTGATGATGGATCAAGCGATAAAACATTTGAAATAGCTTGTAAATATCAAAAGAAACATCCTGAAAAGATTTTTGCAATTCACCAAAAAAATCAAGGACCGTCAAGTGCAAGAAATAATGGATTGAAAAAAGCCAAAGGAGACTTTATCGCTTTTTTGGATTCAGATGACATTTATTTAGAAAATAGGCTAAAACGAGTTGTCGAACTTTTTCAAACTAACCCAAACATAGATTGGATAACCACGGATGCATTTCTCTGGTATCCAGAAAGCGATAAAAAGATTCGATATTATAAAAAATATCATCTTCCTAAAAAACCTACATTAGATGAAAATCTAAAAAGAAACTTTGTATTTGGTTTGCCAATTATTAAAAAAGAGATTGTTTCAAAAGTTGGCTTTCAAGATCCAGAACTTACTGGCGTTGAAGATTACGACTATTGGAATCGAATATTTTATAATGGCTTTAAGCTAAAAATCATCAAAACTCCACTTTGTCTTTATCGCCAAACAACAAATAGCCTTTCCAAACAAAATAAAAAACTTGAACTAGCAACTTTAAAAATGTTTGATAAATATAAAAAAGAGTTTAAGCTTACCAAGGAACAAAAAGAGATTATTTCATTTAGAGAAAAGAAGATCTATCTATCGCTCGCTGACAATTCAGCAATATCTGATACAAACCTAGCAATTAATTACTATAAAAATGTTGGAAATACTTGGTCAAAAATATCTATTTGGATGCTTGGTCACAAAATGAAAGTTTTGTGGATGATAATGTTTAGAATTAAAAAAATCTTAGGCAATATTATTCGGATATCTCATTAAGCTCGATATAAACTCCGTGAAAAATTATTGTTCGAATCTGACAACAATCAGATGAGAACTATGGGGGTTTAAAATCATGAAAAAATGGAAATGGTTTGTATATATAATTGAATGTAAAGATGAATTTTATTATACTGGTATTGCATATTATTTAGAAAAGAGATTAGAACAACATCGAATCGGGAAAGGATCAAAGTTTACTGCTAAATACGGCTTTAAAGATTTAAAATATTTTTAAGAATTTAATGATATTAATTAAGCGAGAGAACGAGAACATCAACTTAAAGATTTTAGCCGAAAGAAAAAAGAAGTCCTGTGGAACAATCAGGGAAAATAGTTCTCGGATGATATCTCAAAACTTTCGATATAAATATTCTTCATCTTCGAACAATAATATTCTTCGAACAAAGTAAGAAGTTTAAATGGTGATAGTTCTCGCTAGCGCTTGCCTGCCGGCAGACAGGCTCGAACAATAAAACTTACTTATGAAAAAAATAATTTATGTAATTGACAACTTAGAACAAGGCGGAGCTCAAAAATTAATTTTTGATATTATTTATAATTTAAAATCAAGTTATAAATTTACAATTCTAGCATTTGAAGGCGGAGTTTTTGAACAAAGATTTAAAGATATTGGAATTAATGTTATGGTTTTAGGAATTTCCCCTTTTAAGATTGGTATAAAATATCCTTTCAACATTTTAAAAACTTTGAGTTGGCTTAAAAATCAATATCGCAAAATCCAACCTGATATTATTCAAACTCATCTCATAGGTGCTGATATTTGGGCAAGAATGGCAGCGAAAAAAACATCAGCTAAAATAATCCAAACCATTCATTCTGCTGAAACATTTCGTGGCAAAACTAGTTCTCGCTTGGGTTTAAAAACCTATATGTTCGACCGTAAATTAGAAAAATATACCAATCTTATTATATGTGTCAGTAGTGCTGCTAGAGAATCAATATTGATTCAGGGAATTGAAAAGAAAAAAACCGCGGTAATCCATTGCGGAATAGACACAGATGCTTTTAAACCAGACGCCAATTGCAAAAAGGAATTCAAAGAAGAGTTTAAAATCAATGAAAAAACTACTGTTTTAGGCACGGTTGGCAGATTAGAAAAAGTTAAGGGCTTTGATGTTTTAATTTGCGCGATTGCTAAAACCAAAGACCTCAAAAACATCAGGCTTTTTATCGCAGGAGAAGGAACAGAATATGAAAACCTAAAAAAATTAATATCAAAATATTCTTTAAATGATACAATAATCCTCTTAGGCAGAAGAACAGATATAAATAAATTGTTAAATATGTTTGATATATTTGTTTTTTCATCGCATTACGAAGGCTTGCCCTTGGCGCTTTTAGAAGCTATGGCAAATAGAAAAACAATTCTTGCTACAAATGTCGGAGGAATACCTGAAGCTATCTCAAATAATCAAAACGGTTGTCTAGTTAAACCAAATAGCCCTGACGAAATTGCTGATAAAATCAAATATCTAATCGATAATCCCAAAATCGCAAGTGACTTGGCTCAAAATGCATATAGAACTGTTTTAGATTTTGATATTAAAAACATTGCTAAAAAGTATAAATCAGCTTATAATAAGTTATTAAATTAAACTTAATTAATGAAAGTATCTATAATAATTGCAACTTTAAATCGACAAGATATTTTGCTTGAAATGTTAAAAAGACTGATAAAAGAATCAGCTGACTTTTATGAGGCTTTAGTTATTGATCAAACAGAAACTCTCAGCGGTGAGCTTAAGGCTTTTATAAATCAGAATCAAAACATTAAATATATTTATCAAAAAGAAAAATCAATGTGTAAAGCCAGAAATCGCGGAATTAAAACTGCATCTGGTGATATATTATTTTTTTTCGATGATGACTCATTTGTATCTAAAGGTATTATTAAAGCTCATTTGAAAAATTATAAAGACAAAAGTGTTGGCGCTGTAACTGGACGCGAGGTTTTAGAAGATCAACCAGACTATAAAACACACGGGAAATCACAGGCAATCACAAAGTATGGAAACATTATAGTTAATTTATCATCTGTTGATCGCGGAGAAACTGATGGTGTTTGGGGCGCAAATATGTCTTTTAGGAGTGACGTTTTTGATAAGATCGGGCTTTTTGATGAAAATCTAATGGTTAGACGGGATGAAACAGATGTTGCCTTAAGACTTCGTCTTGCTGGTTATAAAATTATTTTTGAGCCCCTTGCCAAAATAATTCATAAAACTATTTCAACAGGCGGAACTCGAAACGACAAAAGAATTAAGTGGTATTTCAAATTTTTTCAAGATGAAATATATTTCTTTTTAAAATATTTCCCCAGAAAATATCTTTGGCTATTTTATTGGCGCAAAATGAGAGCAATATTGTCATGTATGTTTTATTACGGCTTTGGCAAACCCAGCGCAATTTTAGCGCCTTTCCGCGCTTTTAACTCTGGGAAGAAACTATATATGAACCAAAAAGGAAATCTAGCTCCAATAAGAATCGCGATAGACGGCAGAGAAGCATTTCAAAAAAACAAAGCTGGGAAGGGTTATTATGCATTTAATATTATTAGGTCTTTGGCTGAAACCGATCACAAAAACCTTTATACGATTTATCTGAAAAACAAGAATCAAGAATATTGTCATTCCGGACTTGATCCGGAATCTATACAATCAAAAAAATCTATCTTGGATTCCCGCTTTTGCGGGAATGACAAATGGTTACCTGCGAATTTTAAAATTAAATACATCTCTGGATTTGGTCCAATCTGGTTTTTAAAAGTTCTTATGGATCTTAAACGCGAATCAATTGACTACATGCTTTCATTAACTTCCTTTATATTCCCATATTTAAATCCAAAAAGATGCATTCCTTTTATATACGATTTAGCAGTTTTCCAGTCTGATTTTAAAGCTCAAAATAAAGCAAAAATGTTTGAAAAAACAATGCTAAAGCGTTCTGTAGAAAAATCCCCAGCCATTATTTCAATTTCAAAAAGCACTCGCAATGATCTACTTAAAAAATATACCAATCTTGATTCGAAAAAAATCTCAATCGCCTATCCAGCAATTGACGATCGGTTTAAAACTAAAAACAATACTTTAATTGCTAAAATTCGGAATAAATATAAATTAGGTAAAAAGTACATATTATCTCTTGGCACTTTAGAACCTAGAAAAAACTATATAGGACTTATTTCTGCTTACGGAAAACTTCCGCAAGACTTAAAAAACGACTATGACCTAGTGATTGTTGGAAAGCAAGGATGGTATTTTGATGAAATCTACATACGTGTTAAAGAATTAAAATTAACTAAAAATGTTAAATTTATTGGTTATTTAGATGATTCGGAGATTCCTTCAATTTACGCTGGCGCTGAACTTTTTGCGTATCCAGCTTTTTGGGAGGGTTTTGGCATGCCAGTTTTAGAAGCGCTTGCCTCAAAAATTCCAGTTTTAACATCAAACACTTCATCTTTACCTGAGGCTGGTGGAAAATATGCTTATTATACTGATCCTAAAGATATCAATGAGATAAAAGAAAAGCTTGAATTTATTTTAAAAAACCCGCAAGATAGAAAAAGCAGAGTTGAAAAATCCCAAGAACATGTTGAATCTTTTTCTTGGAACAAATCAGCACAAGTGATTTTGGATGCTATTGAAAAATTGATTCAAAGCAAATGACGAAACCCGAATGAGGAATGAGTAATCAATGCCTAATTTATTAATGTCTAATAGTAAATTTGGATTTTAATAATTTAGTTATTTTTTCGACATTTTGGTTTTTTAATTTTTAATTTTAGTCAAATAATCATGACGAAAAATCTAAAACTTAGCATTGGATTATTTATCACGCTTTTCTTAATTTTTTTGATTGGCTGGTTTTATTTTCCAACAGTCAGCCTGCCCTTAGGAGCTATTTTAATTGTTGTTTTTGTTATAATTGAAGCATTTCTTTGGAATAAAAACCTAGAAGCTGGTATTATTATTTTATTTTTAAGTTTGTTTTTTGAAAGATTGCCAACCTTAGAAGTATCAGGGTTTAGTTTAAAACTAAGCTTGATAGCAGGACTAGGATTAATAATTGCCTGGTTTATAAATTATATTAGAAATAGATGTCATCCTGAATTTATTTCAGGATCTCAGACGCTAAAAACTGAGATTCCGGATCTAGTCCGGAATGACAAAAAATCTTTATCATTACACATTACCCATTACTCATTACTTGCATTTTGGATTATTAATCTTATTTCTCTAATAATTAACCCAATCACCTTCCGTGGATTTTCAATATTTATTTTAATTAGTTTTAACATTATTTTATTTTTTGTAATTTCTTTATCTGATTTCAAGCGCGATCTTTGGTTAAAGATTTCTAAAATCTTAATTATCGGTGCAGTCATTGTTTCAATCTTCGCTCTATGGCAGTTTGTCGGCGATTTGGCGGGCGTATATTACAAATGGACATTCTTGCGCGAACATTATACAAAAATTGTCTTTGGCTTTCCTAGAATCCAAGGAACGTTTTTAGAGCCGATGCTTTTTGCCAACTTTCTTTTAATCCCAATCTTTATCGGTTTTTCACTCTGGCTTAAAAAACAAATTTCATCAAAGTTTTTTATCCCTACTGAATTTTTAATGTTAACGGTGATGATTTTAACACTTTCGCGAAGTTCTTACCTAGCATTGATAATTGCAGGAATGGCTGTTTTGATCTTAGCATTTAAAGATATAATTCAATGGAAGATATTGGCAATATCATTATTAGTTTTTCTATCAGCGATAGGGGTAGCGCTGGGTCTTGTTAGAATCGGCGGGGGTAAAAATGCTTTTTCTAACTTTGTTCTTCATTCAGCAGAAGTTGTGCTTGCGCCTTCTAAGCAATCAACCTCAACAGCAGAACGCTTAGGAACCTATGGTGGAGCCCTAGGTGCATTTAAAGAAAAACCAATTCTCGGTATTGGGCCAGGAGGATATGGCAGATACTATTATGATAAAAACAACGGTAATGATCCAAACCAAGGAACCCAAACTGTAAATAATGAATATTTGGAGATATTGGCTGAAAACGGAATTTTAGGAACTTTAGCAATCGTGATTTTCTGGCTATCACTTTTGATTTATGGAATAAGGAAATATATAAAAGAAAGCGATGCATTTTTTAAAACGATGATTTTAGGACTTATCGCGGGGTCAATTGCTATTTTTGTACAATATAACTTTTTCTCAAGCCTATATGTGATCTATATTTGGGTTTTATGGGCACTGCTAGGGCAAATTAATGTTTCCAATTTAGAAAGTTATAAACAATAATCACTATGCCAATTACACCACTACATTTCGGAATTAACGGAGTAGTTAGCTCTGTTGCTCCATCTAAAATTGACATACTATCCTGCATTTTAGCGAATATGTTACTTGATATTCAGCCATTTTTAGTTCTCTTTTTTGGTGTTAATATCCAATTACACGGAATAAGCCACTCATTAATTGTTGGGATGCCGATGTGTTTGTTGTTCTTTACTTTCTATGGAATAATAATCAAAAAAATATTTCACATAAAAAAACCATTATCAGCTTATATTTTTGGAGGTTTGATCGGTGGAATTCTCCATATTGCCCTTGACTCTTTTTATCACAGTGATGTAAGGCCATTTTACCCATTCTCAAATATGAATT
>CAYPSR010000033.1:0-9061 GCA_964413595.1 uncultured Candidatus Saccharibacteria bacterium | reverse complement strand
GGAGCTTAGTAATCTATTGTCAGAAGCCCCTTTAAATGAGGGGTTTTTAATTATTATTTTATTGTCCTTAATCATAGCTTCAATTATTTGAGTTGGTTTTGATTTGATAATTTTTTTGTCTTTCACCCAGAAAGCATCCCAAAACAGCGATAAATAAAATCTTTTACCCATCGGGGAAGCATTTTTATATGCTTCATAAACATCCCTAGTCAAAGATAATGTTTCTCTTGCAGTATCAAAATCAATATCCCTTTTTTGTTCTATTTCATCTATTTGTTCTTGGATAGTGCTTGCTTCTGCTCTAAAACGCTCTCTCATTCTTAAATAGTCATTGTCTGTTAAAATCCCTGAAATAAGTTTGTTTTCTGCCTTTTCTCTGTTTTCCTCTATTCTTATTAGTTGATTTTGAAGTCCTCTTTTGATGCGACTTCTTTCGTCCTTTCTTTGGTCGTAGAGTTCTTTCACACATTGAACTGTGTAATTTATTGTTTCGTCTGTAAATTGAATGTCCCTAAATTTTTCCTCAACCTTTTTTTCTAAAACCCCAACCTCAATATTCTGATTCTTATTAGAGTGCTTAACTGTTGAACGACTGCAATGGTAATAATCAGGATTCTTTCCCGTGCGGTGTTTTTCGGCTGTGTATCGCTGACTATTGCAAACACCGCAGAAAACAAACCCTCGTAATAAGAAATCGTGTATTCTTCTGCGAGAAGTATTATGATTGTGTGCTTTCATAATCATTAACGCTGACCTGTGTTGTTCCATTGAAATCATTGGTTTGTGGGTGCCCATTTTTTCTCTACCACCCCAACGCATAAAGCCTGCGTAAAAAGGATTAGACAGAATGTTAATCATTATGGAATTGCATAATTGTTTCCCATTCCTTGATTTTAGTCCTTTCTTATAAAGGATTTCTGTAATTTCTAAAGCACAATAACTGCCAGTCAAATATAATGCAAATGCTTCTTTTATTAAATCAAAGCGTTCGGGGTCTGGGATGGCAACCATTTTGTCACCAACTTTTTTGTTAATATATCCCAAGGGTGCTAAGCCATTCCAATATCCTTGTTCAAACCTTTCTATCATTCCCTTTCGGGTTTCTTCTGAAAGATTATTGATGTATTGTTTTGCAACAGCCAAGTAAATATCCCATTGAAATTTTTCGTGAGATTTAGCCGTTTTACTAATAACTAAATTCTGCTTAACGAAGTGCACTTCTCTTTCTGCATCCTCATTAAACCAACTATCAATAACGTCTGCATCTCTATTATTGCGAGTCAGTCGGTCAACCTTTTCAACAAGGATATTTTTTACATCTAAATTTTCTTTTAAATAATCCATCATTTCGCTAAATAATTTCCTTTGGGCGGGTTTTGATGCAGTTTCTGATATTCTAAATTCCTTAACTACCCGTATATCGTTTTTTAATGCATACTCTCTTAAAAGTTTACTTTGAGCATCAAGAGAGAAACCCTCGCTTTGCTCTTTTGAGGAAACGCGAACCAAATCAATTCCTTTTCTCATAATTGTAGCTATCCACTTGTGCAATTTTTGTTTTGTGTGCTATAAACAAATAAAGACTTGCGGAAACGCTTGTTCAAAAACTATAAGACCTTTATGTTTTGCGACTGGAGGTCTTTTAGTTTTTATTAATTTAAATCTTTTGTAAGTGCCAATAGGTATTTTTTACTGTTATAGGCCGACTGCATTAGCTCCATATTCTGCTTGTTCTTGTGTAAATTTCTCATACCTCAATTGTTCAATTAAACTACCACGCGAAAAAGCCGAATATTCCATATATGATTTAGCTTGCTTAGCCGCTTGTTCGTTCCAGTTAGCACCAGAATTATCTGCACCGTAAACCGCATCAACGTATGAAAATTGTTCATACTCTAATTGAGCAACCAGCCCATCATGAGAAAATGCCGAATATCCTAAATAGGATTTGGCTTTTTTAACAGCATTTTTTTGACTAATTGTCTCGCTTGGTACTGGCGGAGTATTTTTAATGACTGGTTGCTGAACTGGGGTTGGTGATGTTGTTGTAGCTGTTTCTGGAGATGTTGATTTTTGCTGGTCGGTTTCCTCTGGGGCAGGAATATTTGAGGCTTCCTGTTTTATAGTATTATCCTTTTGGGGAGTTGGTGTCGTTGAAGTATTTTTATTAGGAAATACCGTTGCAGATAATAGTATTAAAATAACTACTGCTAATACTTGAAGCTTTGTGGAAAATACAAAGTTCCATTTTTTCATAATAAATTCAGATAATTGTGGCAATAAAATTACAGCAATTAGTATTGACAATATTCCTGTGCCAAAATCTGAGAAAATGGATATTACCCCAGTTAATAGAAAAAAGATAATTAATAACCATCTCCAACTAAATTTTTTCTTCTTTTTTGTTTCTTCCATAGTTTTTAATTTTAATAATATTCTCTTGCGACCCTGATTTTTTATATTCTTTTAAAACAAAAAGGGACGACCAGAGCCTGCGTCCCACAAGTCTGAATTGCACAAGGCAACCAAATGTGGAGGATAGTCGCCCCTTTCAGCCCGCATTTGGGCTTCAAAGAAGCAATTACCCTGTGCACTTTTTCAAACTTGTAGGACGCAATTTAATGTTATAATCTTTTGAGAATAAAGGCAACCTATTGTAAGTATCTTCGTTAAAAATAGTTGATACAATCGTTAAAAGTTTATTTTTCTGAAAAGTTTGATTTTTTGGTTCTTAGGGGTTTTTAGTTGATACAGTCGGCATAGCACTTGTTTGGAACATTCGGTTAAAATCATTGATTCATTCGTTAAAAAGGATATTTGGAACATTAGGGTAAAATTAGTGATTCAATAGGCAAAATGATAATAATTGCGAATACTTCAATAATTGGATTTTCTTAAAACACTTATTAAATTGCGTGGAACACTTATTAAATTTGTGTGAAACACTTGTCTAAATAATTTTCTGATAATTGGAACACTTGGGTATTTTAATTGATTCACTCGGGAAGTTGTTATTTTTGAATTCAGCAATTTTTAAGTTTAAAGGGATGTGTTTTAGTTTGCTTCCCCCTTAAAAGATAAAAGCCGAATTTTAGTGAAAAGAATGAATTATCAAATGATTGGAGTATTTGAGAGAGAGGGGCTTATTAGATAGCTAGACCATTTTTTAGTTTATTTTTAGAATAAGAGAAATAATTTTAGTTTTCACGAGTTTTAGAAGAATTATAGACTTATAGTTCTAAGTATTAGTTATAACTATAAGACTCTATAAGTGCTATAAGAAGCTATTAGTCTCTATTGCTTGTCATGATGATCTGTATATTTTCCTCCTTCCATCTCTTCAATTATTGGGATATCCTCAAGGTCATAAGCTTTTACGACCTCATCTAGCAATTTTTTTAATAGGGGTTTATCTACATAAGCATATTTAAAAGTTTTTGTGGATGGAACTGTTAAATTATATCCTCCGTAATTACTTTTCCATAAAGTAAAACTTGATATTGTAAATTGACCGATATCATCGCCCTTAAAAGTGAGACTAACGCTAGCAAGTTGATTAGGATTTTTATATGATAACTTTCTTATAGCGATGTTTGCTAAATAAAATTTCTCCTTAAGTCTTATTTCCATGTTTATATTTATTTTAATAATTATTATATAGACGCCCTTTTAAATTTTTATGTTGAGCAAATAATGCCTGTGGTTCAACCAAAATTTTACCTTTTCTATATTTTTCTATCTTTTTTTCAAGAGAAGCGGAATTTTTAAATACAAATGTCGCACGTTTTGAGTTTTCTTCCCTTTCAATAAATACAAGTTCCTCTTTTAGGGCTAAAAGCGTGACAGATAAATAATATTCATTACTTCTAAATTCTTGGTTTTTTATATTCATTTTTATTGTTTTGTTTTTAATTCTAAAATTCTTTTTTTAGATGCCTCGTTGAGGCGTTCTATATTGCACGTAGGAACCAAATTTAGGAGTCCATCTGGCATTACACTGCCTCCAGCTATAAATTCACGTTCCTGTATTTTTTTCATCTTTGGGTTCCTCATCCATTTACATTCCTCGCCATTTTTGCCCTTTCGGAAATTGAGCTCATCATCCAGCGGACATAGATTTTGATTACAAACATAAAACGAAGGACACTCAATCTTCTTTGTATTTTGATTTTCCATATTTTTTATCTTTATTTTTTTCCAATTCAAAAAATATTATTTGTGCCAGTTGGCGACAGAATAATTCAAAATTTTTATTTGTTGGAATATTATTATTTTTTTGTTTTTTTTCTGACATAAAAAAATGACCTCATTGATTATGAGGTCATTATATAAAAAGCCTAATTTAAAAAAGTGACACTATCTTTTCAATTTCTTTTTTGTTATTTTAGACATTCTTTTTTTTAATCTTTCATTTTGCTTTCGCAATTTTTGTATAAATTTTTTCTTTTTAATTCCTCTATACTTTTCATTTGTATCAATTTTATCAGCTATAATTTTGTATGTATTTTTGAAATACATATCTTTTTCAAAAACATCATCCCAATCTTTAATTGTTTTGCCCGCATCATAGGTTTTTAATGCCGTTTCAAGAATCCTAAATCGTCTTTCTTTATTTTTTGGTAAAGAGTCCAAATATTTCAATATTTTATTGTAAATTTTTGATTTATCTTTTGGCGGTCGTCTTTTAATATTAAGCATTAAGGAATATAAATGTTTTATTTGCCGTTTATCTTGTGTTGTAGGTGGGTGCTTTTTTAAATCTTCCCAATCCGTTTTTGATATTGGTAATACTTGCGAATTAGCCGATGGTAAAAGTTTATCATACAAAGTATAAAATTCAAGCCACCCATAAAAGAAAAACGGTAGATTATAAATCTTCAAAACTTTATTTAAATCTTTATAAATACAAGCCCTTCTTTTTTTATCGCCACTTAACCAAGCCGAGTCCTCATATGATTGGTCTTCACCATATGGAATATCTATTGAATCCTCCTCGTATTGTAATTTTGGTATTTTGTATTTTACCCGTAGCTCTATTATTCTTTTTGTTAAATCTTCTTCTACTTTTTTTAAATTTAAATATTCAACAAGTTCTTTATTTAATTCTATGCGGGTATTAAAAAATCTCTCGCCAAGTTTCTTTTCAGCAATTTTTTTAAATTCTTTAAAATCCATTTCGCCTCCGTCTTTTGACTGTATCTTCATACTTATCTTTATCTTTATCTTTATATTTATTAATAAACCTTATAACTTCCAACCCTATTTTTCAACCCTTAAATTAGGCTATAAGAGCATAGGTGTGGTTTTGTATGGAAAAGGTATAAAATCCTTATATATGGTATCTAGTGAGTGCTGGTGAGAGTTTAAACCATTATCTTCCTACTATTTTTACAAACCAATTTTTAAGTCTGATGGGACTGGAAAAGCAATCCAATTTGTAATATGCTAAATAAAAGAAAATGAAAAATAAACATATAAAGGGCGACGACAAAAAGACATTTGCTTTTATAGACCTTTTCGCTGGCATTGGCGGATTTCGGTATGCTTTGGAAGATTTTGGCGGAACCTGTGTTTTTACTTCGGAGTGGGATGGAAATTCTCAAAATACTTATCTAAAAAACTTTGGAGAATTTCCTCACGGCGATATAACAAAAATAAAAGAAAAAGATATACCAGAACACGATATTTTGTGTGCTGGTTTTCCTTGTCAGGCATTTAGTATATCTGGTAAGAGAATGGGGTTCAAAGATACTAGAGGAACCTTATTTTTTGATGTGGCAAGAATCGCTAGACATCACAAACCAGATATTTTATTTCTTGAAAATGTAAAAAACTTTGCGAGGCACGAAAATGGAAATACTCTAAAAATTATTTTGAATACTTTGGACGAGATAGGATATAAGCCATTTTTTCAAATTCTAAGGTCAAGTGATTATGGGGTGCCACAAGCAAGAGAAAGAATATACATTGTTGCCTTTAAGAAAGATTTGGGAGTTGAAGAATTTGACTTTCCAGAGCAAATAAACGAAATTAAGATTGTAAATAATATTCTTGAAAAGGAGGTGCCGAAAGAATACTACATCAACCGACCCGATATAAAAATATACGGTAAAGACCGAAAAGTTGTTGACCCACGCAAGCCACTGCAAATTGGCACAATAAATAATGGCGGGCAGGGCGAAAGAATATATTCAACTCAAGGGGCTGGAATTACTTTGTCTGCTTATGGTGGGGGTGCCGCAAGTAAAACAGGTGCTTATTTTGTTGACGGCAAGGTTCGTAAATTGACTCCAAGGGAGTGTGCAAGAATGCAGGGTTTTCCAGAAAAGTTTATACTCCCAGAAAGTCGCAATACAGCTTATAAACAATTTGGCGATAGTGTTTCTGTGCCAGTATTAAAAGCTATATTCGCAAAAATAAGTGAGAAATACCCCGAATTAAAAAATAAAAGAGATTTGGCTTCGCTAAACAAAAAAGTCATTCAACCAATACAATTTAATTTGATTTGATATTATGGATAAAAATTTAAACAACATTAAGGAATTGGTAAGGCGTGGTTCTTCAACAGCCAAGAATGGTTTTAAAAATGAGGATGATGTCGTCAAAAAATTTAACGATTGGAAAGAAGACGAGGATGCAAAAAATTGGTTGAAAATAATGGATTACGATTTAGATAAAATTGAAAAAGTTGAGGCAATAAAAATAACCGGTTCACACAAAACAGATGTTCAAGTAAAAATAAAGATTTACTTAAAAGAGGTTATTGCCGCAGAAAACATTTCTATAAAACTAGTAAGCAACCCAACAGGATTTAACCAAATTGATAAAAGGTGGGTTGATAAATACGCTGAATTGTGGGGGATGTCAAAAAATATAGTCAAATATTTGAAACTTTTTACTGGTGAAACAAAATCAAAGAAAACGAAATTAAAAGACCCTCGCAGAATGTTTTTTGACGAAATGGACAAGCAATCACAAAAAGATATCGTTGGTTTTTTTGAAGCAAATAAATTTTTAGTTATTGCAGATATACTAAAAGGCAGGGATAAATTATCCGCTTCTTGGATGTTAATTTACATTAAGCCAGAAAATTTATGGACCTTATTGCCTATGTCTGTGGTTATCAATTTTTACAGTAGTGGCGAAGTAAGAATAACCAATCAGGGAAGTGTTAAAATTGGCAGGATAACAATGCAAAGAAAGGGTGGAGATGGAGGAAGACATACTGCGAATATGTTGCAATTCAAGATAAATCCTGCTGAAATAGTGAATCAGATTAAGATTGGTGGATAAGTGTGTTTTATGCCGAAGTGTTTAATGGCTACCCTATAAACAATGCTGGGCGTGTTTTAAAGTTAGATCTAAGATTTTTAAATTATGCAAGACGATGAAATTTTTGAATTATACAAACCTCTTAAAAATTCGTTAAGACAAACGGAAGTTTACGACACTCTACGGGTTTTATGGGCATATACCCAAAATCTACAATTTGATAAAGCGATACCATCTGACATACAAGTTTTTGAACAATCACATCAATCAAGGAGAATTTCAATGCCAGAATGGGAATTAGAAACACTAATGAGAGAAGCAATTATTAACTGTCAAGAAAATCTTGCGTCTTTTAGAACTCTTAAAATGTGGAATTATTTTTCCAACACAATAAATAAGTTAAGGGATTTGGAAAATGGGATAGCTGCTAAATATGTAAACAAAGATACGATATTCAACGAATTTTTTAGATTAGCCCATAGACAATTTCATTGGCAAAGTCCACCGAATAAAAGAGATATAATAAGATACTTTAAAATTTTTAATTACCCGACCATAAGCAATATTGTTGAAAATAATGTGGGGCTTACCACAGAACAGCTTTATTTAATGGGCTTTCTTGTATGGGGGCATTTTATAGATAATTTTTCCCTCACCTTTCCAATTCAAATTTTAGATGTGCCAGAAGTCAGCTCTCAAGATTTGGGGAAATTCATAAATTGTTTTTCCGAAGATTTTAGCAATATTAAAAAAATATGTTTGGAAAATCAGGAAATGAATGAAAAATTTGTTTACGCCCTTTTCCCATTAAGATTTTATCCGCTTATAAAAACAAATTATTTAGGTAAGGATAGTTTAATATGCCCATCACCCAGTTTGTTTGTTTGGCGATTAACTGGCGGATTATATTATGATATTTGCCGAAAGAAAAACTTTGATAACGAGTTTGGAAAGTCATTTCAAAAATATGTGGGAGAGGTTTTAAAAGTCGGGGGTGCTGGGAATATTGGAGTAATTCCAGAAGAGGAGTTTCTTGATGGTAAAAATAGAAAAGATACTGTGGACTGGATTGCTGAGGATAAGGAATCTGCTATATTTATTGAATGTAAAGCAAAAAGGATTACATTGATGACCAAAACCGAGTTAGAGGTAGCAAATGGCTTAGAAAAAGACTTAGATATTCTTGCGGAAGCCGTTATGCAATTATATAAAAATATCAGATATTATGGAGAAAATAAATATCCGTCATATAAATTAAATTCTAAAAAAATATTTCCTTTGGTGGTGACTTTGGAAGATTGGCATTTATTCGGGAAAATTTTGGAAATTTTAAATCAAAGGGTAGAAAAAGGGCTTAAAGACCTAAATTTACCTTTGCAGTTATTGATAGATTATCCATATGCTATATGCTCTGTGCGTGATTTAGAGATTATGGTTCAAATTATGGCAACAACAGGAATAAAGGATTTTATGGATAAGAAGTTAAATAGCGAAAAAAGAGAATGGGAGTTTAAACCCTTTATGTTGGAAGTATATAAAGATGAAATTACAAATGTGAAGCTCCTATTTGAAGATGATTTTTTTAGTATTTTTCCAGAAAGAATCAATTTAAGACAAAATATAAAACGAGAAAATAGTTAGACAAAACACTTTAACTGCTTGATTTCTTTTATCTTCTCTCTTAACATAGACATATAGTTTTCGTCTTCCAAAATTAGAATAAGGTTTGAACGTGGGAGCTTACAGGACACGAACGCCCATTTCGGGCGTTTTTGTTTTAAATAAATTA
>CAYPSR010000032.1:2051-9372 GCA_964413595.1 uncultured Candidatus Saccharibacteria bacterium | reverse complement strand
AAAGCACCGCAAGCAGCGGGAGCAATCCACACTGATTTTGAACGTGGGTTTATTGCGGCTGATGTTGTTAAATATCAAGATTTTGTAGATAATTCTGGTTGGACTGGAGCAAAGAGTAAGGGGCTAGTAAAATCCGAAGGTAAAGAATATATTATTAAAGATGGGGATGTGTGTTTGTTTAAATTTTCAGTCTAAATAAAAATTCTAAACCCAAAGTTCTAAACTTTAACAAAAATTCTAATGCCAAAAATCAAATTGAATTTTTGGATTTTGATATTTTGTTTGAAATTAGGGCTTTGATATTTGAAATTATTATCATTTAGTTGTATAATATGTGCAATATTAAGTTGAAATTATTATGAATCAGGCCTTAGAACTGGCAAGATCTTTATCAGAGAATGAAAGAGTATCTTTATTCATTGATGCTGAAAATCATTCTATATATGCACCGGTTACTATTTTGAAATATAAGGGTGATCAGCTTATTCGCCTAAAACAACGAGAACAAAACTTTTGGAAAACACAGAGAGTAGTTTATTCCGAAGATTATACATATGATTTAAAAGACAGATTGATAGGCAGAGAAGTTTTGTCAGAAACAGAAAATAAATCTGTCTATTATGAGTATGATGACGAAAAAGATAGATTAACAGGTTTTCAAACTATAGATCACAAGCCTAATAAAAGTACAAAAACGAAATTAGAATACGGGCTAGAAGGAACCACGGACGCTGGGTTGCTAATCGGTTTAGTTGAATATGATATTTTGGGAAATGAATTGAGAACAAAACATTTTGAATATGAAAATGGAAGAGTTTGCGAGAGCAGAGAAACTACGCAGAGCGGAGGTGGAAGAATTAAAAAGGCATCTTTTAGTTATAATCTAGCAACAGGGATTTTAGAAACAATTGAAACTGTTGATGGGATAATAAGTGGTGATATAGAAAAAGTAACTATCTTACGAGACAATCAGAGGAGGATTATTTCAAAACAAATTGAAATACTAGGTGAAAAATCAATTAAAATTATTTTCGAATATTTTGAAGAAAGAGTTAATGGTCGCAAAGTTTTAAAAGTTACAAATCGACTCATTGCTGCTTAAATGATTTTTTATTTTTGATATATTATTTATTATTTGCTGCAAATGCTTTATATTGTTTCAACTCCAATTGGAAATTTAAGTGACATTACGCTTCGCGCGATAGATATTTTAAAATCTGTTGATTTTATAATTTGCGAAGATACTAGAAAAAGTTTAGTGCTTTTAAGGCATTATGGGATAATAGGATGTCAAACCCAGACTAAATGTCATTCCGGAATTTCGCAGAAATATCCGGAATCTATACAAATAAAGAAGAATCTATCTTGGATCCCGCATCAAGTGCGGGATGACAAACGGGGCAGGGATGATAAAAATAATTATTCTTCGACTAAGCGAAGCGCATGGAGAAGTTCTCCACCCTCGTTTTGCGAGGAGTCGAACAATAAATTAGTTTCTTTTCATAAGTTTTCTAAAGATAATCAAATAGAAAAAATTATTGATCGTTTAAAAACTGAAAATGGAGCGCTTATTACAGATGCTGGGACTCCAGGAATTTCTGATCCAGGACAATACCTAATTCAAAAAGCTTTGAAAGAAAATATAGATGTAGTATCAATTCCTGGTGTGTCAGCATTAACATCAGCACTTTCAATTTCGGGATTTGATACTGATAAGTTTTTGTTTTTAGGATTTTTGCCAAGAAAAAAAGGTAGGCAAACACTTTTAAACGAAATATCTCAAATAAAATATCCAATTGTTTTTTATGAATCTCCATATCGTATTAAAAAAACTTTGGATGAAATCAAAGAAAAAATCGGCGATCGAGAGGTTGTGGTTGCGCGTGAATTAACCAAAAAATTTGAAACCATTCACCGCGGGAAAATATCAGAAATAACTAACGAAATTAAAGAAAAAGGTGAATTTACAATAATATTAAACAAATAACATGATTGAAAGAATTTTATCTTTGACACAACCTGATCCTCATTTCGCGACTCTTTGGCGAAATTCTCGTGAAGCAGTTAATTATAATCTTGTGGTTGAACCGGATATTAAATGGACTGATGATTTTTTAAAAAGGTTTTACAAACAACAATCAGACGAACAATTTAGAGATCAGCCAGAGCTTTTTCTTTCAGCGATTTTACTTGATGAAAAATACAGAACTCAAAAAGGATGTCGAACTTTTGCGGTTTTGAGAACTTTAGAGCGAAAATTGAAGTTTCAATATTGTACAACTAATTTTGCGCACGTACATCATGATGAGCAAATTGTAACAGGAACCAGAGAAGATGATTTGAGAATGTTTTTTTGGCCGGCTTTTCCCGATTGGCTGATGGTTCATTTGGGATGTGAGTTAATGCTTGAAAAAGATGAAATTGCGCGAAGAATGGAAATGGTTGTTGCTGATCATGAGAATATGTTTGTTGGAAATGACTTTTGTATTCAAAGGGAAATGGTGCCGGAATATATTAAAACATCAGCTGGAAAAGTGGTTAAATTGCTTGATCAGTGCTATAATTTAAAAGAAAGATAGAATCAAATTTATTAATTTAAATCTGAGATTCTGAATTAAATTCAGAATGACAATATAGAAATTATGAAAAAGTTTTATCTTACTTCTCCAATTTATTATGTTAATGCCAAGCCACACATAGGTCATGCCTATACTACGGTTGCTTGTGATGTACTTAAAAGGCATTATGAGAAAAAATATCCAGACTCAGAAATCTTTTTTTTAACTGGCACAGACGAACATGGCATTAAAAACTTAAAAGCAGCCAAAAAAGCAAAGCTAAATCCTCAGGAATATGTAGATAAAATATCAGGCGAGTTTCAAAAAGCCTGGAAAAAATTAGGTATTGATTATGATTATTTTATTCGTACTTCAGCGCCAGATCATAAAAAATATGTGCAAGAGGTTTTATTAAAGCTAAAGGAAAAAGGATATTTAAAAGAAGATAATTATTCAGGATATTATTGTGAGGGTTGCGAGGCATATAAAATAAAGCGTGATTTACTTCCTGGTGAAATTTGCCCAGATCATAAGGCGAAATGTGAGTTTTTATCAGAACCGGCTTGGTTTTTTAAGTTGTCTGAGTTTGAAGACAAAATAACTGAACTTATAAAATCAGACAAATTAAAAATAGAACCTGAGTCAAGAAAAAAAGAGGTTTTGGGATTTTTAAAAACTGGATTAATTGATGTTGCAGTTTCAAGAAAAATTAAAGAATGGGGGATTGAGCTTCCTTGGGATAAAAATCAAACAATTTATGTTTGGATTGATGCTCTTTTAAATTACTTGTCGGCTTTGAAAATTACTGGAAAAGTTGATCTCTGGCCTGCAGATATTCAAATTATAGGTAAAGATATTTTAAGGTTTCATGCGGTTATTTGGCCGGCAATATTAATGGCTTTAGATTTACCGCTTCCTGGAAAATTATTTGTTCATGGGTATTTGACTTTAAAAGGTGAAAAAATGTCTAAGTCTCGTGGCAATACGATTTCAGTTGATGATCTAGTTAAACGTTATGGCGCTGATGGCGCTAGGTTTATGCTACTTAGTGAATGCGAATTTGGCGCTGATGGGGAAGTATCGCTCGAACAATTTGACGCTCGTTTTAATGCGCAGTTGGCTGATAATTTGGGTAATTTGGTTAATAGAACAATAAGTATGATATTAAAATACAATTTAGATAATTGTCATTCCGAGTGGTACGATTGTCATTGCGAGATCTCGACTATTGTCGAGACGAAGCAATCTCAGAAGCTATTGAATGAGATTGCCACGTCGCCTTCGGCTTCTCGCAATGACAAAGTAATCAACATTGACTCAGAAATAGAACACCTAAAATTTAAAGAAGCAATTGATAAGGTGTTTAAAGAATTAACTAAGGCTAATCAGAAAATCGAAACTGAAAAACCATGGGAACTTTGGAAGAATATTGCCCCGCATTCGCCAAAAGCGAAGCAGGGGTCCCTACTCGCGCAAAACGCGATGTGGGAAAAGAAATTAGAAGACTTATTTTACAATTCAAAAAACGGAATCGTGTCGGTGATTTTAGCATCTGCTCAAGCTTTAGAGCCATTTATGCCAACTATATCTGAGAAAATAAAAAAACAAATATTAGAATTAAAACCAAAAATTTTATTTAATAAGAAAGGAAAAAATGCCAAGTGAAAATTTAGGACCCCAAGATCCAAAGGTTCCTTCGCTATTGCAACGGCCAAAAACAGTGCCAGATGATAAAAGTAAAGCAAAGGTGAGACCTCCAGAAGAAGATCCAGAGTTATATCCCGAGCCAGATTATACTGCTGCCAATATTAGTGCATACGAGGAACATGGAATTGACGGGATTGTGTAATTCTGATATTTTCTGATATTCCTAATATTTTTGGTAATATATAAACATTTATAAGAATTTAGATTCATATTTGGTGTATTTTACAAAATTATCATAAAATGTCATCCCGCACTTGCTCGCCCCGTTTCATCGAAGATGATTTTCGGGGATGCGGGGATCCAAGATAAACTATTTGTATAGATTCCCGTTTTCACGGGAATGACAATCTTTAAGAGATTTATTCGTCTAACTATCGGTGCAGATATTTAGGTATTACCATATTTTTAATTTATAATCTTGATTACAACCTTAAAATATTATATAATAAAGTAAGTTATTATTAAGCTGAGGTCAATAAAATGGCAACTGGTCCATCAAAAAATCCATATGGTTGCGATGGTTTAGTGATTGCTCTAATCGCTATCGTTGCAGGTATAATAGCGTTATTTGCATAATATAAAAGGACTCTTGTGATTGTAAAAGTTATCAAAGATAAATGCATTGGGTGTGGAACCTGCGTTGCAATGTGCGATCAGTGTTTTGAAATTGGTCCAGATGGCAAAGCAAAAGTTATTTCATCCACCCTTCGTAGCAGAGCTACTGCGGAGGACGGGCAAAAATGTGAGAAATGTGACTTAAAAGAGGTTGCAACAATGTGTGCGGTGGATGCGATAGAAGTAAGTGATGAGTAGTGAGTAATAGTTAATGAGATTGTCATTCCGGATTTAGTCCGGAATCTTTTTTTCTAAATAACAACGAATGGATGTCATTGCGAGCCACTTCTTGTGTCGTTGCGAGCGACCAACGGGAGTGCGGCAATCTCAGAAGCCATTGAATGAGATTGCCGCGTCGTTAGCGACGACTCGCAATGACAAGAACGCAGAGATTGCCACGTTTCCTTCGGCTCCTCGAAATGATTCATAAACAAAACCATGAACAAAAAACAATCAAATAATAAAAAGGTCCTTGTTGCAGTCTCTGGTGGGGTTGACAGCGCAACAACAACCTATCTTTTACAAAAAAACGGCTATCAGGTTCAAGCCGTTCATTTTGTATTCTCAACAGATAAAAATGTTTCAAAGGTAAAAAAGATTACTAAAAAGTTTGATATTAAACTTCATATAGTTGATTTAAGATCACAATTTTCCGCCAGAGGCGGATCGTCCTTTGGACGAAAAAAAACAGTAATTGGTGAATTTTTACATCAATATAAAATTGGAAATACTCCAAATCCTTGTGTGTATTGTAATCGTTTTATGAAGTTTGATCAGTTAATTAAATTGGCTGATAAACTAAATATTAAATATGTTTCTACAGGTCATTATGCAAAAATTTCTGCTGTCATTCCGGACTCCGATCCGGAATCTACACAAATGACAAAGATGTGTCATCCCCGGCTTGATCGGGGATCCCCGCCTACCGGTCTTCGACTCCGAGACTCAGACTCGAGGAGCGAGGCAGGCAAGATAGAAAATTATCATATAGATTCCCGTTTTCACGGGAATGACAAGCGGGGCGGAAATGACAAGCAAGCCAGTTCTCCACCCACTTTGTGGAGTCGAACAATAATGACCGCATCAGACCGCAATAAAGATCAAACATATTTTTTATGGAGAATAAAGCCCCAGTGGCTTCAAAGAATCATCTTTCCAATCGGTGATTATCAAAAAAAGGATATTAAAAAAATCGCTAGCAGGTTTAAATTAGGGCTAGAAAAGCAAAAAGAAAGTCAAGAAGTATGCTTTATGTTTGGCATTGATCTGAAAAAATTTCTTGAGAAAAATCTGCCAAAATCTAAACCAGGATTCATTAAAAATACCAAAGGAGAGATAATCGGCAAGCATCATGGGCTAGCATTTTATACAATCGGTCAACGCGCTGGCTTGTCATCTGTTAAAAATCAAAATCCAAATCAGGAAAAATTATATGTAATTGAAAAAGATATTAAAGGCAATATTTTAATTGTTGGTGAGCAAAAATATCTAATGGCAAAAGGTGTTTCTGCCAAAGATATTAATCTTTTTATCAGTATTAAAGATTTTCAAAAATTATCCAAGGAAGGTAAATTATATGCTAAAATTCGTTATGGCGCAAAGTCGGAAAAGATTAAAATTATAAAAATATCAAATAAAAATATTAGGGCTAGGTTTTTACGATCTCAAAGAGCAATAACACCCGGCCAAAGTTTGGTGTTTTACAATAATGCCGAAAGATTACTCGGCGGAGGAGTAATTTGTAAATGAGATTGCCACGGCTTTCGCTTTGCTCAATGGCTTCGCACTTCACTAACGCTACGAGGGGCAGGCGCAACTACGCATTTTTTGTCATTTTTCCTCTGTTTTTATTACGATATATTTTAATATAGAAGCAAATAGCTTATTATATAGATATGCTATTAAGTGATTCAACTCAAAACATAAAAGGGGTTGGTTTTGCAGTTACAAAAAAGCTAGAAAAACTAAAAATTCAAACTGTTAAAGACTTGCTTTGGCATATTCCGTATAGATACGATGATTTTTCTAAAACCATTGATATATCTCAAATTAAGGCCGATGAGATGGCAATTGTTAAAGGAAAGTTAATATCTATTAATACCACTCGAACCTTTAGAAGAAGAATGTTTATAACTACTGCTTTGCTTCAAGATAAAACCGGTAACATTAAGCTTGTTTGGTTTAATCAGCCCTATATAACCAAGATACTAAAAAAAGGGGTAGAGGTCATCATTTCTGGGAATGTTACATATGATAAGAATGGATTATATATTAATAGCCCTGTTTATAAATTACAAGTTCCAAGAAACAAGATACAAACAAATCCCAAATCCCAAATTATAAACGAAAACAACAGAAATATTTTTGCTGTTTATCCGGAAACGAAAGGTTTGAGTTCAAATATAATTTCAAAATTTATTTTTGAGGTTCTTCAAAATATT
>CAYPSR010000032.1:0-1951 GCA_964413595.1 uncultured Candidatus Saccharibacteria bacterium | reverse complement strand
AATCGGCATTTTTTAAAATTCATTTTCCAAAATCTCAAAAAGATATTCAAGAAGCAAGAAAAAGATTGGGTTTTCAAGAAATGTTAAATATGCAGATTAAAATGCTTGGAAAAAAAGCTAAATTAAAATCTGGGAAGTCGCCAAAAATTCTAATAGAAAAAAATAAAACTAGGCTGATTTTACAAAAATTGCCTTATAAACTAACCAATTCTCAAGTTAAAGTTTTAAAAGAGATTTTAATTGATATTTCAAAATCTAGTCCTTCAACAAGATTGATTCAAGGAGATGTGGGTTCTGGAAAAACTATTGTGGCATTAATTGCTATGGCAAATGCTGGCGTGAGAGGTTACCAGTCGGTTTTAATGGCTCCTACTGAGGTTTTGGCAACTCAGCACTATGACACATTTAAGAATAATTTAAAGGGGTTAAAGCTAAGTGTAGCTCTTTTAACAGGATCTAAGAATCAATTATTTAAATCTCGTGAAGTAAAAATCTCTAAAAATGATCTTCAGACAAAAATATCAAATGGCGAAATTGATATTGTGATTGGTACCCATGCTTTAATATCAAAAAAGATGAAATATAAAAACTTGGGTTTTGTTGTTATTGATGAACAGCATAGATTTGGTGTTAAGCAAAGAATGGAGCTACGAAACAAATCCTTGCTTCATCCCCACGTGGTTTTAATGACAGCTACACCAATTCCGCAAACTATGAGTTTGACAGTTTTTGGTGATTTGGATATTTCAAGAATTGATCAAATGCCAAAAGGAAGAAAAAAAGTGATAACTCGAATTGTAGGCCGTGAAAAAAGAGCTTTGGCCTATGATTTTATCAAAAAGCAGGTTAATGCCAAAAAACAGGTTTTCGTAATTTGTCCATTGATAAGATACAAGAAATTAGAAATGAAACACGATAAATCGTGGTCTACAGAAAACCGTAGTCTAGACTTTAGTCTGTTCGATCCTGATAATAGGAAAGCAGCCGAAGAAGAATATCAAAAATTATCAAAAATCATATTTCCAAAATTAAAAGTTGCGCTTTTACATGGAAAATTAAAGTCAAAAGAGAAATCAGAAATAATGCAAAAATTTAAAAATAAGAAATATGATATTTTGGTATCAACTTCTGTTGTAGAGGTTGGAATTGATATTCCCGATGCTACGGTTATGGTGATAGAAGGAGCAGAAGGTTTCGGCCTTTCTCAGCTCCATCAATTTCGTGGTAGGGTTGGTCGTTCTGGCGCGCAATCGTATTGTATGCTATTTACCGAAAGTCAAAATCCAAAGACTTTGAAGAGATTAAAGAGTTTTGAGGGTATTTCCGATGGATTAAAATTGGCCAAAATTGATCTTAGGCTTCGTGGTCCAGGCGAGTTATATGGCACAATCCAGTCAGGATACTTGGATTTAAAGATTGCAAATGTTTTGGATATTGGTTTAATAAGAGCTACTAGAGCAATTGCACAAGAAATGCTAGAATAAAGATAGAAATAATATCGGGAGGGAGATTTGAAGGGCCTAATTAAATTTTTTGAAAAACACCGGGTTGTTTTAATTATCAACCTTGTTTTTATATTGGCATTTGGAGTTATTCTTTTCTATTGGTCAAAAGGAGATCAAAATGAAAAATCTAATTCAAAACCATCTGGAAACATTAGAGTTGAAATAGCAGGCGCAGTAAATAAGCCCGGTGTTTATACTCTTGAAAATGGAAAAATAGTTGAAGACTTGATAAAACAAGCCGGTGGGTTGAAAGATTCTGCGGATAAAGAAAAAACCTCATCAAGTGTTAATAGAGCAGAGATTTTATCTGATGGTGAAAAAGTTGTGATTCCGGAAAATGGCACTCAAGCGTCAACTCCAGCGAGCGAAGCTGTTGCTGGCGCCTCAACCGCATCATCCTCCTCATCTTCAGCACAAAATATTGGGAAAGTAAACATAAATTCAGC
>CAYPSR010000031.1:0-9416 GCA_964413595.1 uncultured Candidatus Saccharibacteria bacterium | reverse complement strand
CGCCACGGTTGTATATTATACTGCTCCAAAATATATTGAGAACAATTCGTCGACATATCGAGGAATTTATTACTATGCATTTATCGCTCAGGATGATCCTTTCGAATCACTTACATATCATCCGTTGCTAGATTTTGTAATGGTCTTATCAGATGGTAAAGATAAAATTTTTCAATATCATAAGCTTGATGATATTGATAGCAGGGGAGGTGTATCTGCCGCCCCCTTAGAGCTGGCCAGTAATTGTTTACCATCATCAGGAAAGGCTTGCAAAATAGATAAACAATTAATTGATAATTACTCAAGCATTTATTTGTCTATTGCGAAAAGTATTAAATAACATGAAAAAAATTGACGAAGATGAGCTTGAGGAAATTGAGGAAGAGCTTGTTGAAGAATTTAAAGAAAAAGAAGAAAAAAAGCCAATGCCAGTTCATTCGGCTGGATTAAAATCGATAAACGAAAAAAGGGAATTGAGAATTGGGAAACGAGAAAAGAAATCAAAATAAGTCCCGATGTCCAAAGGAATCGGGATTCCCGCCTACCGTCGAGGCAGGCAAGATAGAAAATCTATCATATAGATTCCCGCTTTCGCGGGAATGACAAACCCAAGTTAATTACTCGCTTTTTCCGTGGTTTAAATCCTCGCGTCAAAGTGTCATATTAACGGGGTAAAGGAGTGGTTTATGATAATAACAAGAAAAGATAAAGTTTGGGCAACTATTATTGTAGTTTTATTTATTTCGGCATGGATTGTACTTGGATATTTTACAAAGTCTGGTGCTTTTCATATTTTCGCTGACACTGTGAGAAATCCAGAAGTACTGACGAAATAAATTCCAAATCACAAGAAACAAGATACAAACAAATTCAAAATTTCAAGTGTTTAAATATTTGGAAATTGAAAGATTGTTTGGTTATTGTATCTTGTGATTTGTATTTTTTGATAAATATGATTCAAAACATCAAAATCAAAAAAAATAATATATCAAAACCATCCCTCCAAAATAACAGCCGGAGGGTTATTGCTATTTTAGGACAAACTGCAACTGGAAAATCTGATCTGGCAATCAAATTAGCAAAAAAATATAATGGAGAAATTGTTAACGCAGACTCCCGTGCTTTTTATAAACATATGACAATTGGTACTGCTAAACCAAAGAAGGATAAAAAAATTCCAGAAAAATATTCTTGGATTAAAAAGTTTAAAAATAATGGTCCATATGTTAGCAAAGATGTGGTTCATTGGATAATCGATTTTGAAACAATGGATAATCCAATGAATGCTGGAATGTATAAAAATATGGCCGACTCAGTTATAAATCAGATATTTTCCCGAGGCAAGATTCCGATTGTTGTTGGCGGAAGTGGCCTTTATGCTTCAATAATTTTAGATGGTTTTAGTATTCCAAAAGTTGAACCAGACGAGGCACTTAGAAAAAAACTAGAAAAAATGTCAGTTAAAAACCTGGCTCTAAAATTTAAAAAACTTGATCCAAAATCATCAGAAAAAATTGATTTAAAAAATAAAAGAAGATTGATAAGAGCATATGAAATTACATTTAAAACAGGAAAATCTTTTATTGAACAAACCCAAAAGATAAAACCAAATTATAAAGTTTTAAAAATTGGTATTGAAAACAATAAACAAAATATCCTCGAAAACATTACAAAAAGAACTGGCGAAATGATTAAAGATGGCTTGATAGAAGAAGTAAAAAAAATTAGAAAGTATGGGCTTGATAAAACACAGGTTTTTAATTCAACGATTGGATACCCTCAGATTTTACAATATATAAAAGGAGAAACTAGTTTGGATGAAGCAACAGAAGAAATTGAACTGCGAATCCGACAATTTGCAAAACGTCAAAAAACATGGTTTAAAAAAGAAAAAGATATTAAATGGATAAAAACCCAAAAAGAGGCGGAGAAATTGGTAAATAAGTTTTTGAAAAGTTGATTTTTAAATAATGTAAAGTATAATTAATATAGGTGGAAATAATTATGACAAAAGAAAAACTGCAGAAAATTTCAAAATTAATTCGCACTAAAGCATATCTAAACAAAATCAAATCCAAAAAAATGGATATTATTGAGCGTGTTGCAAAGCAGGTAGACAAAGATTATTCAGAAGATTTAATAAAATTGACATGATTATATTTGCAAACAGCTAATGTTCTGATATACTAATAATTAAGGGGATAAAATGACTAAAGAAATAAGAAAATTAGAAAAAATGTTAGAAGCTAAAACAGGAAAAGTAATTATTTCTAATACTTTAATAAAACCCAAAACAAGAATTGACTATAAAAAAGCTGCTAAAATCGCAGACGAGATAAGGGAACTTGAATATAAGGAACTCAGAAAATTAGGATTAGGTCATGATTGCCCTCGATAAAATTATTGACAATAATTTAGATAATAGTTTTATTTTAATAGATACAAATTTTATCATAGAATATTATAAATATCGCAAAGACTTTGAAAATCTAATTAAATTATTATCTCTTAGAAAGTGCACCTATTTCACTTTGCATGAGATATATTTAGAATTTATTAGAGGATCTAATATTAGACAAATAACAAAAAAGAAAAAAGATCTATGGAATACGTTAAAGATTGCTACTTTAAATGTGGATCCTGAAATAAGAAGCAATACAGAAAAGATAATCGAGATTTACAGAACAAAGGGTGAGAAATTGGATATTACAGATTTTTATCTAGGCGCTACTTTAATGAAATTTTATGATTCAAAAACATTGTTACTGACATCTAATGTTAAGCATTTTAATTGCAATTTATTTGATATCAAGTATGTTTTACCAGTTGAGCATGAAGAATTAATTAGTACCTTTTATTTATATAAATTTTCTATTAAGAAATATCAGAAAGCGCTAGAAAAGTATACGAAATGAAGACATGCTTTCGAAAATAAATTCTTCAGCAATAATTGGGCTTGAGGCAAAAGTTGTAGATGTTGAAATCGACATCCATAACGGATTGCCAGGTATTTTAATTGTTGGTTTGCCAAGCAAAGAAGTTGATGAATCAAAAGAAAGAGTCAGAAGTGCAATAAAAAACTCTGGTTATAGTTTCCCACAACAAAGAATTACAGTAAATTTAGCACCAGCTGATTTACCAAAAACTGGACCAGCCTATGATTTGCCAATTGCGATTGGGGTTTTAGCGGCAGCTGAGCAGATTCCAAAAGAAACGCTCAATGATTCTATTTTTATTGGTGAACTATCGCTTAATGGAAACTTGCGTCACATAAACGGAGTTTTACCAATTATTTTAATGGCAATTGAACAAGGATATAAAAGTGTTTTTATTCCATTTGTAAATTCGCGTGAAGCTGAGATTGTGTCGGGAATTGATATTTATCCAACCAAAAACCTGGAAGAACTTATTTATCATATCAAAGACGAAAAAAAGATTAAGAAATTAAAATTTAAAAAGGTCGCCGAAGTGAAGGTTGACACAGAGGAAGAATTTGATTTTGCATATGTAAAAGGTCAGGAATTTGCTAAGCGTGCGCTTGAAATCGCAGCAACTGGTGGGCACAATGTTATTATGATTGGTCCGCCAGGATCTGGAAAAACACTTTTAGCGCGATCTTTTCCAACAATTATGCCAGAGATGAGTTTAGATGAGATATTAGAAGTAACCAAAATATATTCAATTTCTGGACTTTTGTCAGAAGAAAACTCAATAATTATAAGTCGCCCATATCGTCAACCGCATCATACAGCATCGGATATTGCGCTTGTTGGTGGGGGACAACATCCAAAACCTGGAGAAATTACTTTAGCTCACAGGGGAGTTTTGTTTTTAGATGAACTTCCAGAGTTTAATAAAAATGTTTTAGAAGTTTTACGGCAACCTTTAGAAGATCATTTTGTAACCGTTGCTAGAGCAACTGCAACTTTAAAATTTCCAGCAGATTTTATTTTAATTGCTGCTATGAATCCGTGTCCTTGTGGATTTAATAATGATCCAGCTAAAGAATGTATATGTAGCCAATCACAAATAAATAAATATCAGAAAAAGATTTCTGGTCCGCTACTTGATAGAATTGATCTGTACTTGGAAGTTCCCCGAGTTAAATATCAAAAACTAACCAAAGATTCTTTGTCAGAGTCATCAATTGATATTCAAAAACGCGTTCAAAAGGCACGTCAAATTCAAAACAAAAGATTTGAGGGAACAAAAGTTAAAACTAATAGTTCAATGATGGTAAAAGATATTAAAAAGTATTGTGTTATCAATGACGAGATGAAAGATTTTATAAAAAAAGCGGCTCAAAAATTTAATTTATCAGCGCGCTCTTTTCATAAGATTTTAAAAATTTCGAGAACTATTGCTGATTTAGAAGGTGTTAAAGATATAGAACTTAAGCACATTGCCGAAGCTTTACAATATCGGCCGAAGGAGAATTAATCTTCGGGTTCTGCAAATCTTTGCATCTTTGTACCAATCGTCAAAATATTGTTTTCCTTCTGGAGCATCTGGTCTTTCTATATCTTCGTGTGGATATTTTTCAGGTATAATAATTCCAAAATCTTCTACGCATTCGAATAATAGTTTTTGTCTTTGGATTAATAGTAAAATTTGTTCTTTGTATCTTTTTTCATCAGTTAGATTTTCCAAATATCTTTCTCTATAACTTATTCTTCTGTCGATTTGCAGATTTAAAAAAAAGATAAAAAAATCATCCAGATGTTCTGGATATTTTGTTTCCGGAAATAATGCTAGGAATTTTTCTTGTTTTGATTCTGTCTCTCGGCCTCCTTTAGTTTCTGGGCCAATAGACATAAGCTTATTTAGTTACTTCTTTAACTATTTTTGTGAAAACCTCAGGGTCGTTTTCTGCGAGTTCGGCTAATATTTTTCTATCTACTTTTATTTTTTGATCTGTAATTAGCTTAATGAATTTTGAATAAGTTGTGCCGTTATTTCTAAGCCCAGCATTTATTTTCAAAATCCACAATCTTCTGGTTGTTCTTTTTTTCTTTTTTCTATCAATATAAGCATGTTGACCAGCTTTTAGAATCGCTTCTTTTGCACGTTTAATAGAAGCTCGTCTTGTGTGGATATAACCCTTGACGGCTTTTCTTATTTTGTTGTGTTTTTTTCTTGAAGTTGTTCCGCGTTTAATTCTCATGGTAATTAATTTTAATTTTTAAGTTTTAAATTATAAATCAATATCAAATTATAAATGTCTTAATGATAATTTAATTTATCATTTGAATTTCAATTAAAATTTAAAATTTGTTATTTAAAATTTTTCTTATATAAGTTTTTTTATATTATTTCTGTCAGCTTTTGAAACTTCAAAATATCCAGCATGCCTTTTTTTTGTGTTGCTACTTTTTCTGGTTTGTAAATGTGAAATTCTAGCCGATCTTCTTAAAAGCTTTCCACTTTTGGTGACTTTAATTCTTTTTGACATTCCCTTGTGTGTTTTCATTTTAGGCATATCTAATTAATTTTAATTTTTAAGTTTTAAATTATAAATCAATATCAAATTATAAATGTCTTAATGATAATTTAATTTATCATTTAATCAATTATCATTTGAATTTCAATTAAAATTTAAAATTTGTTATTTAAAATTTTATCTCTTTGGTCTTATAATTGCCAAAAACTGATTTCCTTCTTTTTTAATTCGCTCTTCAATTTCTCCAACTTCAGAGACTGCTTTGACAAAATCTTCTACTATTACCTGTTTGTCTTGGGCATATTGTAGGTTTCTTCCAAATATTCTAAGCGTGATTTTTACCTTGTTCCCTTGACTTAAAAAATCTTTTGCTCGCTCGATTCTTATTTCTAAATCATGTTTAGAAATATTTGGTGTAACTCTTACTTCTTTTGTATCAACATTTTTTTGCTGAGCCTTTTGTTTTTTAATTGCTTTTTCTTGTTCGTATTTAAATTTACCGTAATCCATGATTTTGGCAACAGGAGGACTCGCTTTTTCAGCAACCAAAACAAGGTCAAGATCGAGCAGTTTAGCTTGATCTATGGCATTTTTGGTTTCAACGGTTCCTTTTGGATTTCCATTTTCGTCAATTAAATTAACCTCTGGAAATCTAATTTCGTAATTGATTTTTTTAGATTCTATTTTTCCTCCTTGCATTTGCTTGGATAATTTTGTCAATCATATGTAATTATAAACTAATTTTAGGCTGTAGTCAATAAAATGTACTCGTAGCACACACAGACTTATAAGGGCTTAGCTTTTGCCGTTTTGCCTGTCCGTCAAAACATTCGCGAAGGAGGAAGAAGTACCGCGACGAGGAATCTCTGTATTTGGCTTGAGTATAGCCATTTTTATGAGATTTTTCACATTCGACCCACGGGGTCGCATGGTGAAGTCGCCCAAAATTACTTAGTTTCTAATATGGATTATATCAGAATACCAGAGTTAAGAGAAGTGAAATTAATTAATTTCTAAACAATTTCATATTGCAATTGTGTAATAGGACTTTTGCTTTCTTTCAGATAAATTTCAATAAGAGGTAATTTATATTTAATATTATTTCCTTTTGCAACTTTATCTAAATAATCCAGCGCTTTTCTAATTAACTCATAACCACCGAGTAGTGTAATATTAATTACTTTAGTTTTTGGAATTATTTTTATCTTAAATTTCTTTTCATTTTTGTAGTTCTCGCTTAATGGTACGCAAGCATCCCATTCAACATTTTCGACACCAGCCTTATCTCTACCTTTATAATAAATTCCAAAAGTTGGTTTATTATTAATTTTAATATTTTTTGATTTTAACCAATCAAAAATTGCTTCAAGTTTTTCATCAAATGTTTTTAATGGGTCTCCTGTTCCAGACAAAAACACTGCCTTCATTTTCGGCCTTACGAAGATTTCTACATCTGAAACAAATTTCGGTTTTTTAATTGATGTTTTTAGTTTCATACCTAAATTATATCAAAAAACCGCTTACATTTAAAGCGACTCAGTTTCGGATTGGAGATAATCAAAATTTAACTTCGAAAATTAATGGGGTTTCCTTTAGAGTTCTTAACAAACAGTTGACTTTAACAAGTTATAATGTGCCTACAGCTTGCAAATTATATTGCAATTTATATTGAGTAGGATTTAACGAGAGTCCATAGGACTATAAAAATCAGCTTGTTTGCAAAGAATTGCAAAAATAAGATGACTAGTTGCGTAAAATCATAAAGTGACTTTCCTTTGGCTGAATGTGCGCCAATAATAATGGATAAGTTTTGAGATCTTTTGCAATCAAGCGAAAAAGCAACTAGCCAAATACCGATAACTGATTAATTAGATCAATTAAATGATGTTTTAATAATATCATGCTTCTATTATTTTGTCAAGCATTTGTAGAATATCAGAAAAATAGATAAACAGATAATTGGGGGAACTAAGGCAAATTAAAGTTATCTTTTTGTCTGATTATCAGGACTTACGCAAAAATCTTATTGCTCGAGCTTGTCGAGAACTATCTTCTCGATGCACTTCGCTTACTCGAAGAATAAAATGTGTAAGTTATTTAATCATCTAGCTTATTTTTTTCCAACAATCAATTTTATTGCTTTTGGAATTACTGAAACGTGAATTGGGGTATGGCAAATAAATTGATTATCCGAAGAAAATACCGACAGGGTTTTTTCGAGTCCGCCCAAATGACAGGTATGAGCATGAAACACGCTAGTAAAACTTGTTTTTGGCGCACTAAAAAGATTTTTAAAGAAGCCCGAGTTTTTTTGTGCCTCTTTTGATTTTAAATAAATCGAAACTAGATTATCTGAAAAACCATATTTTGCCCATTTCTCGTCTTTATAATAACTGTTTCCAACAATAACCTCTTCAATCGGTGCTTCTACCTCGTATTTGTCAAATATTACTTTAACAGACGCTGCATTATTTTTTTTGGGCCTAACAGATAAATGAGACAAAAAGACCTTTTCTTTTCCCAAGACTCCTAAATCAAACTCATTTGTAATCCGTTTAGCCAAAATTGAAATAGCTTGATTCCATGTGGAGCAATCAATTAAATTAAAAAATGAACTGTTAGGATCTGTTGGAATAATGCCTAAAACTGCGCTATGTTTTGCAACAATTGGTGCGATTTCATTAATAATAGAATCAGAACCGACAGCCACGACAGTGTTATATCCTTTTGATAAACCAATTTCAGCCAGCTCGTCTGGTTTTTGAATTGGGTTTGCTTTTACAGCCTCACCCATTATCTGCAAGTCTTCAATTGAGGCTATAATTTTGTTAACCAGAGACTCAGAGTTTTTGTTTTTTTGTTGTTCTAAAATATAGTAATACATCAGAAAAATTCCTGTCTACTTTTATATTAATAAAGTAATTTTTTGATAGTTTTTTGTTTGTGTTAATTAACCGCCTTAGTCCTACTAATATACGAATATTTACTAATACTACTAATCATAATTTGTGTCATTCCGGGCTTGACCCGGAATCTATACGATAGGAATCTATTCTATGATTTTTTTGTTTTGATTCTAATATTTGTACATTCGTAAGAATTGGTAATATTGGTAGGATAAGACGGCGTAAAGTAATTTCTTTGAAATGCCTAACAGGATGATGGTTATTTTTTTACTTCTTCTTTTTCTTTTACTTCACCAGCTTGGTCTAATTGAGAACACTTACCAACAAAAATTGCGCCTTTTTTAATAATTAAGGATTTTACTGAAACATCCCCTCTTATTACTCCGGTTGGATTAAGCTCAAGATCTTCTTTGGCAACTACATTCCCTTTTATAGTTCCGTCAATTACAACATTGTTTCCTTCTACTGATCCATCAACCTGTGCTCCTTCTTCAATAAAAATCGAGGTACTGCTAACCACTTGACCTTTAATTTTTCCTCTTACAACAATTTCCCCAGCCTTTAAATCACCTGTCAAGTTTACATCTTGCCCAATGATAGTTTGTTGTCCCTCCTTTTTTTCATCTTGTTGTTCAAACATTGCCATGTTAACTCCTTGTTTTAGGTTTATTTATATCTATTAATATTAAATTATTTTTTTGGAAATCTCAAATTACCAAACCCTCAGTTTACTTATTTACTTATTGATATCAACCCTACAAATTTATTATTGGTAATATTAGTAGAGATTTGTATATTAGTAGACCCAGAAGGCACAGGCGTATTTCTATGAAATGTAATATCGGATGATGGTCTTAAAATCATTTTAACATTCTTTTTCTAGAAGTCAAAGCCTGTTAGAAAATAAGAAGTAAAATAATATGAGCTGATGATTACGCTTAGTTTGTCATTGCGAGTGAAACGCGGCAATCTCATTTATTACTATTAATCCCTTGACACCCCCCCATAAATAACTAATAATAGTAATTAGAATATATAATAATTTATATTGATCTAACAAGATCATTAGG
>CAYPSR010000030.1:4016-9438 GCA_964413595.1 uncultured Candidatus Saccharibacteria bacterium | reverse complement strand
AAAAGCAAGACATTATTTAATTTTGTTTTCGATACTTTTATCATGATTCTTTAAAATAATTTTTTCTTTTTAAATACTCATCTTGATTGTTTACAAACCACTGCCAAGTTTCTTTCAGGCCGTCCAGCAAAGAAGTGCTCGGATTGTAGTGAATTAACTCCTTAGCCAAAGAAATATCCATCACCCTTCTTGGAAAACCTCCTAATTTGCTGGCATCAAATTCATAGTTGAAATCAATAAAACTTCGTAAAGTTTCAACCAGTTCTTTAATGGAATATCCTTTGCCGCTTCCCAGATTAACGAATTTCGATTTGGTGCCGAAATACAAAGCCAGAATTATACCCTTAGCTACATCGCGGCTGAAAGCAAAATCGCGAATTGCTGTACCATCTCCCCAAACAACTAACGGATTCTCCTTGTGATAAATTCTGTACATCAACGAAGGAATAACCATGGCGTTTTCCGGATCAAAGTTGTCTCCGGGACCGTAAACATTGCACGGTCTGACAATGGCGAAATTATCCAGTCCATACTGAATATTGTATGCCTGTATCTGCAATTCAGCCATTCTCTTTGCCCAACCGGGAAACATGTCCATCGGAGCGCCTTCTGTATTTTCTCCTTCTTTAAATACTTCAGCTGAAGAATAGGCGCCTATTGAGCTGATATATACCACTTTCTCAACCTTATTTATTCTGCAAGCCTCCAAAACATTGGTATTTATCTGTAAAAGCGGTACGAAAAAGCTTGCAGGCTTCTTTTTTGTTACTTCAACCGATCCCTTAATACCAGCTAGATGGAAGACAAAATTCATGCCCTTGGTAATCTTTTTGCAGAACTCAAAATCAGTAAGGTCGCCAAAAATATGCTTGACTCGCCCTCCTACCTTTATCTTATCCAAAGAAACAATACTGACATTTGCTCCAGCCTTGCACAAAATATCTACCACCTGCCTACCGATCAGTCCGGTTCCTCCGGTTACCAAGACATTCTTTTTGGAAAAACTTTTAAGGATATTGTCTTCTATCATAATTATTTTGACTACCTAATTTATCTTATTCAACGACAAAATAAGAAGTCCTTGAAGCGTAAGGATATCTCCTTAATTTTATGTTGTTTAATCCGAAGACCTCATTAAGTGCCGCAGTTTCACCGGGAGAATCATGGTCATTAAGCTCGTCAAATCCTAAAATGCTTCCCTTTACCAATCTGGGTCTAATTGCCTCCAAACATTTTTTAGTGGGTTCATAAATGTCGAAATCAAAATAAGCGAGGGCAATAATTGTCTCAGGATTGTCCTCAAGAAACTTATTTATGGTTACCGTAGCGTCTCCAGGCACAATCTCGAATTTCTTAATGTGAGACAAAGGATTGTCTTTTTCTTGAAATTCCATTATTTTCTTTAAGTAGTCAACGTAATTCTCGGTTAAGGCAAGATTTCCTTTGTTTACAAGATCGGAACTGCCATCTTTTTCTGAAATAGAAGGAAAGCCGGTAAAAGTGTCGAAACCAACTATTTTTCTGTGACGATTAAACGGTTCATATATTCCTCTAAGAGCAGAAAATAAAGATAAATTTTGTCCCCACCACGTTCCAAATTCAACAACAATTCCTTGAACATCAATAATTTTCCCGTAAAGATAATTCATAAAAATAATCCTTGAAAGGTTCTTGGAATTTAGAAACAATCCAAGATTAGAAAGAATCTGATCGTTCGGAATGGGACACTTTCTAAAATGTTCGACAAATTGTTCCCGAATTGTTTTTTCTTCAGGACTGTTATAGATTTTAGGAATATTTTTTTCCATATTTTTAATTAAAATTATTTTAATTCGACCTATTTAATAATTACCTATTTTAAAGTTTTCTTCTAATATATGCTGGAATGGGTTTTTCGCCTTTATGAGCAATAACCCAAGCCCAATAACGCACTCTCCCTTCTATTAAATCATATTTAAACTTACTGTCTTGAACGAGAATCAACCTAACTGGTTTTATCTCTTCCTTAGGATGATTTTTAATATATTGAGCCAAATCTGCAGGACTTGGAACAAAATTCAGTTTATTTTCTAGCGCCTCTGTCAAAGTTTGATAAACTTTTCTATTCCCCTGGCCAATTATACTTACATTAATTTCCTGTACTGGCACATATATTGTTTCGCGAGTATAAATTCTGTCGATTTCATCAAAATCTTCTTTACTCATCTCAAAATCGGCAGCTAAGGCATTTTCTTTAATATAGCTTTCTTCGGTTGCTTTAGGAATAGCAATAACGGTTGGATGTGAAACCAGCCAATTTAAAACTATTTGGGAAACTGTCTTTCCGTATTTTTGGGCGACAGAACGTAATACTTTTAACTTATTCTCTTCGTCAGAGACAATTCTTCCCTGATCTAAGGGACTATAAGCTATAGTTATTATTTTTTCTTTTTCACAATAAGGGAGTATGTCTTTTTCAATAAAACGGTCAAAAAGATTATATTCCATTTCGGTTGAAAAAAGTTTATTTTGCCGAAGCGCTTTTTGAGCTTCTTTCATTTGCCCTAACGAAAAATTACTAACTCCGATATATCTCACCTTACCTTGTTTAACAAGATCTTCCATGGCTGTTATTGTTTCTTCAATAGGAATTTTGGGATTGGGCCAATGGACCTGATAAAGATCGATGTAATTTGTCTTTAATCTTCTGATGCTCTCTTCTGCTGAGCGCAATACTTTTTGATAACTACTGTTTTCGGGAGAAAATTTTGTCGCGATGAAAACTTTTTCCCTGATTCCTTTAATCGCTTCACCAACCAGCTCTTCAGAATGCCCAGCCCCGTAACCTTCTGCCGTGTCAATAAAAGTCACTCCTAGTTTGATACCAAGTCTTAACGCCCTAACGTCTCTATCATCACTGGTGGTGTCTTTTGAGAGATAGCCGCCAATTCCCATAGTGCCTTGTCCGATAACGGGTATTCGAGAAGTTGTTTTTTTGAGTTTTTTGTATTTCATAAAAATTATACTTTTTTAGATCGCCAGACAATAAAAGAGAAACCATCAAGATACAGGGTCCCAAATGGCACTTTCTGAATTTTTAAGATTTCGATTTTGCCTTCTGTTTCCAATTGACGCAGACGAGGCAAAAATTCCTCTAAATAATTCCGTCTCTTATTAAATTTAATAGCCAAGTAGTCAACCAAATTACTCTCATCATATAATTCCACAATTGTATTAACAAGAACAAAAATCCTTGGTGATTTCTTCAAAATAAATTGGAGGAAGGGCTCAAAATTATGCCCCATTTGTTCTAAGGCCCCCCAAGCCAGAATTCCACTATTTTTTTGAATGTCAAAAGTTTCATCAGGGGCAAACATATCAAACAAATATCCTTTTATATTATAATCATGCTTTTTGGCCAATAATTTAAGAATGTCCATAGAGGGTTTTACCCAGTCCAGACCATATAATTTTTTTTGAGGAAAAATTTTTGCCAGCTTAATAAGATTAAAACCTGTGCCGCAGCCAAAGTCATAGATATGTTCCACATCTTTAAAATATTTTTTAAAAAGCCACTGTCGGAAAATATTACACCAATGCAGTTCGAATTTAGCATCAAAAGGCATCACGTAATCACTATAAAGCCTAATGGGGTAATCAGATTTAACATATTTAGGAACTAACTCATTAATATCGTAATTGCTTTTAATAAAATTTTGCAGATTTTCTTTCCAGCCCTTTTCCCAGTTTTTTTTATTTTTGTCCCCAGAGATAGAAAGGTCAGGAGAATCTATTCGTTTTAAAATATTCAAAATAATTTTGTCCCGTTCTGCTTGATTTAATTTCCTGCATCGAGAGTCAAATTTAGCAATTAGCTCCCTACAATCCTTAGGTATATCATTAACAATTGTCCCTATAAATCTGGCAAAATCTTTTAGAGTTAATTTGAAAATTTTTTGTTTCATAAATTGTTATTCTTAATTGTTATTCTAGATAATAGGCTGAGATGGGCACGTTAGGACCATAAGCAATTATCCATGCCCAATACTTCTTAATTTCTCCCATTAAATCATATGCGTCTAGATCATAATCATATTTTCCGGTACGGTCTTTAGTGGATACTAATCGAATTGGTTTAAATATCTTTCGTGATAAAATATTTTCAGCTAAAATTTGAGGGCTGGGAATAAAGTCTAATTTATTTTCTATTGCTTCTTGAACTGAACTGTAGGCTGGTCGATCATCTATTTTATTTACACGAATTTTTTGTGTTGGCACATTGATAGGTTTTTCACAGAATGTATTATTTATTAATTTTAGATCGCTTTTATCCAAGGTAAATACTGTTGACAAAATATTTTCTTTTAAATGTTCTGAGTTGTTTATTTTTGTTAAAGCAATCACTGGAGAGTGTGAGATAAGCCAGTTGAAAATAATTTGGCAAGAGGTCTTTCCGTACTTTTTAGCTATATTACCAAGAATAACAGTCTGCTTATTCCGCCAGGTTAATTTACCTTGGTTCAGAGGACTATAAGCAATAACTGATACATTATTTTTCGTGCAATAAGGAAAAATTTCTTTTTCAATGGTACGATCAAGTAAATTATACTCAACTTGAATGGAGATAATTTTTTCTTTTTGTAAAAAATTTTGTGCCTCTTTAAATTCGTCTAGGGAAAAGTTACTAACACCAATGTGCTTTATTTTCCCTTGTTCAACTAGTTTTTCAAGCGCCTCCATTGTCTCAGATATCGGAATCAACGGATTTGGCCAGTGGACTTGGTATAAATCAATATAGTCTGTGTTTAGTCTTTTCAAGCTACCTTCAACAGATTTCATAACCATATCAAAGGAATTATTGTTTGGATTAAATTTCGAGGCAATAAATACTTTATCTCTAATACCTTTAATTGCCCTACCTAGAACTTCCTCAGCATAACCACCGCCATAGATTTCTGCTGTATCAAAATATGTCAACCCCAAATCAATAGCCTGCTGGTATAGTTCGATACGTTGTTTAGTCTTTTGATGATCAATATTTAAATAACTGCCAGAACCAGTAGTACCTAGCCCAATTGCAGAAATTTTAATCGAGGTATCTCCCAGTTTTTTATATTTCATAGTTTTACTCTATTATTCTATGCTAATTTCCCAACCATCAAGACCGTCGGTATTAAAATTAGTTTTTCTAGTGCTCGGTTCTTTACACTCAGTCTCTTCCAAAATCAAATTCTTCATTTGATTACGAATTCCGTTTAATTGGTGAGCAAACTTTAACAACTCCGAATAGTGTTTTTGGTCGTGTTGCATTTTATCTTTGTGGTGCCAGATATGAAGATTCAGCTGGGCAAGGGTAATGATAATTCTAATCAACCGAGCTGATAGCTTCAATTGTTTTTCTTCGATTAGGATGTCGATATCATGGCCTATTTTTTTCATTTCT
>CAYPSR010000030.1:0-3916 GCA_964413595.1 uncultured Candidatus Saccharibacteria bacterium | reverse complement strand
TTTCTGCTAGTTTTTTTATTGTACATCCCCTCCCACTACCAAGATTAATGGGCACACCTGAAAGCGCTTTTTCTAATGCCAAAAGCATTCCATCGACAACATCTTCTGAAAATATGAAATCTCTCACGGCCGAACCATCTCCCCATACTTTTATAGGATTTTCTCCGTTAATCATTCTCCGAATTAATGCAGGAATGACTTGAGCACTTGTGGGATTGAAATCATCGAAAGGACCATAAACATTAGAGGGCCTAACTATTCTTACTGCATCCCATCCATATTCATGCATATAGGTCTCGCCCTGAATTTCGCCCACTCTTTTTGCTATACCAGGATAGCGATCGTTTTGCCTTGGCAGACCATTCCACGCATTATCTTCCTTATGCAGTTTTGAAGGAGGATAAACACAGACACTACTTACAAACAAATAACGCTTAATTCCTGAACGGAATGCGGCCTCCATTAGATTTGTCTGAAAACGCAACATTGAAACAAAATAGCTAGCCACTTTTGTCTCTCCGATTCCGACAGAACCCTTTAGTCCAATAAGATTAAAAACATAGTCTTGATTTTTGGTAGCGTTCAGACAGTTGTTATAGTTAGTGAGATCCGCTTGCCAGAAACGAATCTTATTACCCAGTACCGTTTTAACATAATTAGTGTTATCTAAAGAAACAACAGTCACATTTGCGCCCAACTTTCTTAATTTTTTTACTAGAGGAATACCTATTGTTCCTGTCCCCCCGGCTACTAATACTTTTTTATCTTGATACATATTTGTTTAAGCTTAACAAAAAGCGTTTTCTTTAATTGGCCCAACAATAATTTCGTCTAACCGACAAATGTGGTTTTCCTTTACTCCCGATGATAGCAGATACGAAAAAATCCGATTAGCATGGCGTGTAAGAGGAATTAAAAAATAGTGCTCCTTACATATGGAATTTACATTTTTTACGTTTTGTTTTAGCACTTTCTTTCCCATGTATATTCTATTTACTTTATCATCACAGATATCCATAAAATTTTGTATATTAGTACCCTCCAAGGAAATTTCGGCCATAGCAGCAAATTCAGGTTCGCTCATACATGGAATTACCGTTACGAGCACATGATCATCTTTTATTTTTTTATAAACTGCCAGATTTCGCTCATAATCATCCTTTACATGTCCAAACGCTAGAGGCGTCATATTCATTGTTTGGTTACAATTGCGGCAAGCGAGTTTAAAAATGCCTAAAATGCGTTGATGAAAATTTTTGTAAGTAATTACCTGCTGGCAGTGAGGACAGCAAATAGTAATAGAATATTTATTCTCAGCAATTTTCTCATTAGAAATTAATTCGCCAAAATGTTTATTTAAGATAATTGCCTTCTGGACATCTTTTTGCAACCCGAACCACTCTTTTTCATCCATTCTACTTAAATTAGGAGGATTATTCACACACTGGTCAAGGAGCCTAAGCTGATCTGCAGCAGTATTCAGTCTCCCCTCCACTATTTCCCTGTCCCATAGTTCTGAGCCTGGATAAGGACGAACATATCCCATAGTAATATGATAATCACGATACTTTTTCCAAAAATGCAATGTTTCGTATGCAGTTTCTTTTGTTTCTGCAGTATCACCAAATATAAAATATCCTTGAATTCCTATTCCAGCTTTTCGCGTTAGAATGAGTGCCTTTTCAATTTGTACTTTTGTAATATGTTTCTTCATGCTTTTGAGCACAATATCACTGACACTTTCAAAACCATAACTAATAAGAAAACAACCAGCTTCTTTCATTATACTTAGCATTTGTTCATCAATGTTATCTACCCGCAATTGACACATCCAATGTAACTTACGTGGCAGATTCTTTAAACGTTCACAAATTTCAAATAAACGCTTACGATTAGAAGATAAAAGCTCATCAAAAATCGCTAAGTTATTGACGTTATATTTTTCCGTAACATATTTTACTTCTTCCATAAAGTTATCAACAGAACGACTTCGATATTTCTGTCCCAAAGGATGATAACAAAAAGTACAATTATAAGGACATCCACGGCTAGAAATTATTGGATAAAATCGAGGCTTATCATTAATGTACAAATATAAAGTATCGTTTGGCGTCTGTGATTCAAGATATTTTTCAAATTCAAAACCTTCCAGATCGGGCCAGGGAAGGCTGTCAAGATCCATAATCGGCTCTCTTGGCAAAGTAACAATCAATTTTCCAGAAGAGTTAGAATAGCCAATTCCCTTAACGTGTTTTAAATTCTTTCCGTCGTTGTTAATTTCTTTTATTAATTCAACAGCAGTAATCTCACCCTCTCCCAAAACCGCATAATCAGGCCCTAGAAAATCATACATTAATTTCGGATTAGCCGTTACTATACCACCGCCTATTATTATTTTAGCGGTCGAGCCAGAATTACGAACATCATCAATAATAGCTTTGATCTGCTGAAAATGGGCAGACAGACCGCCAGTCAAAACATATCCGTAGCTATTTTCAACCATTTTCTCCTTAATTAAATCGAATTGATTGCCATCATAATGATTTAAATTAAGCACATCCACGATATAACCTGCTTGTTTCAAGCATGCAGATACATAGGCCAACCCCAAAGGAAACTCGTAATAAGCCCTTTCCCTAGACGGAAAGTACCTAACAACTATAATGAGTATTCTGTTATTTTTTATGTTTACTTTTTTAACCATAAAAGGATCTGTTTAACTATAGCGTTAACATCGAGGCATGCTTTTTTATGCATGTAGCCACGACTACCGTAATCAAAACAGTAATTATCGACGAGACCAAAACGTTTAAATCTTAAAGGAAGATTGTGGTCGCATAAAAAATCACTTATAATAGTGCCAATTCCTCCGTACATTAAGTGCTCTTCTATGGTAATAATATTTTTGGTTTTTTGCAAAAATTTTAATAGCAGGTTTTCATTAATCGGCTTTATACGATATAAATCGATAACCCCAGCCTTGATGTTATGTTCTTTAAGAATTTGGGCAACCTCTAGTGCTCGGTGGGTCATAATCCCCGTAGAAACAATGATTAAATCATTACCAGGTTTAATCATGTGTAAGCCATTTTTAAAATTGTGGCTAGCTTTGTAAATAAAAGGATAGTTCCCTTTATCGAAACGAATATAGACCGGATTGAGACTGTTATAGGCCAAAGCGGGAAAATTCGCCAAACTTATTGGATCTGAAGCGTTTAAAATAGTTAATCCGGGAATTGCTCTCATTATAGCTAGATCTTGATTTGAATGATGAGTGGGTCCATCACTTTCATAAGAATAACCTCCGCCAACGCCCAAAATGGTTACAGGTAAATTCATCAATCCAATATCAATTTTAATTTGTTCATAACAGCGTGATGTAATAAAGCTTGCGATAGCATGGGTAAAAACCTTTTTTCCTCCTAAGGCAAGACCAGCGGCAACACTTATAATGTTTTGTTCAGCCGGTCCCATGTTAATAAATTGCGACGGAATGTTTTTTTGAAACTTTTCAAAACTTTTCGCCCCCTGATCTCCTACCAGCAAAATTACATCTCGGTCTTTCCTTGCAATAAGATACAATTCTTCAAAAATTGCATCGCGCATATCAGTGTATATAATTTTTGACCCCGGTTTATTGTTCATAAATTTCGCGGTTTGTCTAATTCTTTTCTTGCTTGTTCCAAAAGCCTTTCTTTAGGAACACCATGATGCCAATAAAAATTGTTCTCCATAAAGGACACTCCTTTGCCCTTAATGGTATTAGCCACAATAATTAATGGTCTTTTTAATTTTTTTGAGTGAATATTTTTTAAAGCAGAAAAAATATCTTTAAAATTATGACCATCTATTTCTTTAACGTCCCAACCGAAAGCTCTCCATTTTCCAGTCCAAGACATAAACCCTGCATATTTTT